>JBGQDI010000135.1:0-6910 GCA_041495765.1 Nitrospirota bacterium | reverse complement strand
AGGCGCTCATGTTGCATGATGATTCCCTGTTCTCGCATAACGAGACCCTGAGGACGATCAGGGACCGCCGCAGCATCAGGACCTTTACGAAGGACGAGGTGACCGACGAGGAGATCCGGTTCCTGCTGCATGCGGCCAATCAGGCGCCGTCTGCTCATAACCAGCAGGCCTGGCGCTTTATCGTGCTGCGGGGCGAAAAGAAGCAGGAGCTGGCCCAACTGGTAACGACGCAGTCTACCGGATTTCCCCGGCCCGCCGCCGCTCTCCTCAGGATGGGGGCGAAAAGTATAATTTCCGCACCGGTCGTGATCGCTGTGGCGAACACCGGCGACCTCATCAGCCACGGGACCGAACTGTTCGAGGTCGAAAAAGAGACCGCACACGACTTCTTCCGGACCATGGAGATCCAGAGCTCCGCCGCGGCGGTCCAGAACATGCTGCTGGCAGCCACGTCCCTGGGGCTTGGCACGGTCTGGCTCGGCGTCCTCTACCTCATGAAGGACGAGGTCCTCCGGTTCCTGGGCGAACCTGCGGGCGAGTTCATGGCAGTGGTGCCGGTGGGGCGGCCTGTCAGGGTAGGGAGTGGGCCGAAGAAACAACCGGTGGAGATGAAGGTGCGTATGTTCGGAGCGTAGTGGTAAAAAAAGAGCAGGCTTGACCGCAGGTTAAAAAATGAAAATAAAAAAGGCGATGATCGCTCACCGCCTTTTTTCAATACTCGATCTTTCCTTATGCCGACTGGCCTGCTTCTTGCCGGTTCCGGAGCGATGCAGGAGCAGAGGCAGCGAACCCGGCCACGGTGCCGAGCAGTCCACCGACCACGATGCTTACGGTAGCTGCACAGGCGATCCCGACGCCGATGCCCATAACGATCGCGGCGCGTACGAAGAGCGTCGGTTCCACTGCACCGCCCATGATCTTTTGGAGCAGGATCAGGGTCCCGAAGCTGCCGAAGTAGAACCCCGGTACTATCCCCGCAACCAGGAACACCAATCCGCCCACTGTTGCACCGATCTTCATTCCCGTTTTTACTGTTTCGTTCTTCATGGCATTTCTCCTTTTGATCGATATGGGTAAGGTGATCCCGTGGATCACACTCTTTATCTGCCGGCAGCTAGTTATTCTTCACCGAAACCCTGTTTTCAACTGATGTGGCTGAATGGAGCATTGCGTCTGCCGAGTTGCCGAGGAGCCATCCTGCTGCCGAGGTGGCTGTAATGATCGTGACGCCTGATGCCATGACGCCGATGAGCATGGAGGCGAGCACGATGGCACGTGAGATAATGCCCTGTTCAAGAGGAAGCCCGAAGAACAATCCGGCGAATTTCAGTCCTGCGGCACCGCCTAAGAGGCTGCCCGGCAGGAGCCCGAACATGACAAACAGCACCAAGCCTGCACCTGCTCCTATGAAAGTAGTTCTTCTTGCACATGAATTCTTCATTTTCAGTTCCTCTCTTCGTTCTTGCCGATGTTATTGCATCAGACATGCCAAAACCTAACTGCTTGAATTGATGGAAAGCCTGCGGCAGATCTTTTGGCAGAGGTGAGAAAAGAAATGGATGAGTTAGTACCTTTGCAAAGAAACCGATCATCACGGAACTGGGGTCGGGGCGATCAACCGTGATCGTTTCGCAGGAAGGATCTATCGGGAAGGAAGGGCGCGGTCTAGCGGCTGGTAAAAAGAAGCACGAATTTTTCGAACATATCCTTCTGGAAATGGTTGAAAAGCGTTTCTTTCATCAGTTTGAGGGCATCGAAGGTCGTCCGCGGCTCCTGGTACGAGCGTTGGGCCGTAAGTGCATCGTATACGTCCGCTATGCAGCAGATACGGCCATAGGTGTGGATCCCGTCTCCCTTGAGCTTTCGCGGGTATCCGGTGCCGTCCTCGCGCTCGTGGTGCTGCATCACGATGACCATGCACTCCTCGGTAAGCTGATTGGTTTCCTTCAATAACTTATAGCCCTGATAAGGATGGGACCTGATCGTCATCATTTCTTCGTCTGTTAATTTGCCGGGCTTGTTGATGATGGCCGGATCTATCCGCACCTTGCCGATGTCATGGAGAAAGAACCCGGCCCCCAGTTCGTGCATGTCGTGGGCATCGGACCCTTTAAAAAGATGTTTTGCCAGCAGGATGGAGAAGACCCCCACATTGACCGAGTGGGTGTAGGTATAAAAATCGTAGGAAGTGATCTTGAGCAGTTCCTTTGCGGTTGCGTCGTCGCCGACCACCAGGTCCACGACCTCGGCAATCCCTTTCTTGGCCTCGCCAAGGTTCTCGGCTTTAGGGTCCTCGAAGAGCCGCTCCATCAGGACACGCGATGACTCATAGACGATCCTGGATTTTTGCTCGGGAGCGAGCTTCTTGTCATAAATGGCCTCGCGAAGCTCCGCGGGGACCAGTTTGTCAGGGGCCCATACTTTCGGGGGAGAGCCGGCCGGGGTCTCGGTGAGGGGTTTCGATGGCCCGGTGTCGGCAGGAGAAAGTCCTTTCGACGTATCGATGATGATCTCGCGGATGCCGTAATCGATGATCTTGTCGATCTGGTCCCTGGTCTTGATAACGAACTCGTTGGTCAGGAAAGGGTGCTTGAACCAGGAGACCGGGAGGACGATATACATGCCGGGTTTGAGGTCCCGGGCTTTGATCAGCTCACGCATAGGATTCAATACTACCATAAATAATAAAAAAAAGCGCCTCAGGTGAGGCGCTTGATGGATGACTTTGCTTTAAGGGACGCTTATGCCCAGCGCGACGGACGGGCAGGACGGGAGTTGAAATCTCCGGACTTGCCGCCTTCTTTTTTGCCGCTCCACTTCCGGTCGCTGAACGCGGGCTTGGCATCGTAGGACTTCCGGTCCCGGTCGCCGAATGACGGTTTGGTGTCATAGGACTTCCGCGCCGGCTTCGCTGCGCCAAAGGCCGGCCGTGCCGAGGTCGAGGTATTCTGTCCGTACCGTTTTCCGGCGGTGGCACCCTGCCAGCGCTTGCCGGTTGACGGCGAAGACGGGCCGCTGCCGCTGGTGCGGTGTAGTGTGCGCTTCGGCTCGAGGCCCGCGATCACCTGCTGGGGAATGGTCTGGCCGATGTAGCGTTCGATGGAGCGGAGCGAGTCCATCTCTTTGCCTGACGCGAAGGAGATGGCGATGCCCGTGGCGCCTGCCCGGCCGGTGCGGCCGATGCGGTGCACGTAATCTTCGGCGTTCTTCGGAAGATCGTAATTGATCACATGGGTGATGCCGTTGACGTCGAGGCCGCGGGCAGCCACATCCGTTGCTACGAGCAGACGGATCCTGCCGTTCTTCATTTTCGTGATGGTCCGGTTGCGGGCGTTCTGGTTCATGTCGCCGTGGAGCGCTGCTGCCGAGTGCCCCTGGGCCGAGAGCTCATTGGCCAGCTGGTCGGCGTTCCTTTTGGTGCCGGAGAAGATGATAGCCCGGGTCATACCGGCGTCGGCGATGAGGTGGTTCAATAAGCGGTTCTTGTGCTGCATGTCATCGGCGGCGTGGAGACGCTGCTCGATGGCTTCCAGCGTGGTCTTCTTGCCGGCGATCTCCACGCGGACCGGATTGGTGAGCAAACGCTGCGCAAGCTTTGCCATGGCGTTGTCCATGGTAGCGGTGAACATGAGGGTCTGCCGGTTTTCCGGCGTTGCAGCTGCGATCTGGTCCACGGCCTCGCTGAAACCCATGTCGAGCATGCGGTCGGCTTCATCAAGGATCAGGAGCTCCAGGCGCGAAAAATCGATGCGGCCGCGCTCCAGATGGTCGATGAGCCGTCCCGGCGTCGCCACGATGAGGTCGACGGGCTGCGACAGAAGGCGCTGCTGTTCGAAGTAGGGCATGCCGCCCAGGATGACGCCGCTCCGGATACGCATGAACTTCCCGTAGGTGCTGACCGCGGAGGTGATCTGGCTCGCCAGTTCACGCGTCGGGGTGAGCACGAGCACGCGGGGGCCTTTCGACCGCTTGATCGAAGCCGACGGCACGCTCAAACGCATGAGCGCCGGCAGCACAAAGGCCGCGGTCTTGCCGGTCCCGGTCTGGGCAGTGGCGATCAGGTCATGACCGGCCATAGCTTCGGGAATGGCCTTCTCCTGAATGGGCGTGGGCGCGGCATAGCCGCATAATTTAATTGCTTTGAGGATCGGTTCGTTGAGCTGCAGTTTTGAAAATGGCATGTTGTTCCTTTCACGCGACCACGGTCGTCACAAAAAGAAGGCAGGGAAAAGCCTTGAGACGCTGATCCCGTAACGATCAGTGCCAAAAGAAGTTTCGCGCATGGTCTTTCTGTGACCCTAATTGGTCAAAGAGGTTTGCGTGCAGGCCGCAGGGCACACATGTGTCCCTGAGAGCGAAGACGGCGCCAGCACAAATATGACCGGCATAACTCCATCGTTCGCCAACCATATAAGCTGATGCTGATTCAGAACGGAGGCTGAAAGCAAGGGGGGTTAGTGATCGATGATATGAAGGGCAGAAAGATGGTGACGTGTGGATGTACTTCAGTCAAATCCTGCCACAATGTTAAACAGTCGAGGTGCATAATACAGGATTGTATTGAAAAAGCAAGAACTATTTTCCGAAGCGGTGGAGCTGGAGCAAAAAGGAGGTTCCTTACTCCGATTTTTTGAACGAGCTACGGCGGGTAGTGAGGTAGTTCCCGTGGTAAAAAAAGAGTCGATCGGACCCTTTGCCTACCGCCTATAACTCTCTAAGGAATCCTGAGTGTACCTGGCGGTATATAGCGCAAGCCGAAACGATCCTCACAGGCCGTGAAAAGGCCCACGAAAAAGAGCTTAAAGCAGCGTAACGGCGGGCACGTCAGCTTGGAGACTATCGGTCCAAAAAGTTTGAAGGGAGTTTAAAGCCGCCTCTCACCGAGAGGCGGCTTTTTATGAGCCAGCACTTCCAGACAAAAAAAGAGGCCGTCGGAAGCGTTCCGCCGGCCTCTGACACTGCGACCTTTTATCCGCCGAGATACCCGCCGGAAAAGTCATTTATCGTTTTTTCTACTGCTCCCACTGAAACCGTGTTCTCTTCATAATCGGCCGAACCTGTCCAGTCAAAGGGACAGGCATGCGACAGGATCTGGAGTTTCCAATCCACCTGGTCTGCCAGTTCGCCGATATGCCTGTCGAAAAGCCCGGACACCTTGGCTTCCACACCATTGGTGCGCGCAATGTCCTTCCGCATGGCAACAAGCTTCTCTTTTATATCCGAGAGCTCGTTAAACATATCATCGCAAAGGCCCTTCTCTATGTTTTTTGTAGTTGCCATAACCGCCTCCTCATAGAAAGAACAGGGAATTGTTCGTGCGGCAGGCTTCCTCACCTGTTCATTCTTAATCCCTAGGTTAGGTATAACACCTGCCGGGAAAAGAGGAGTAATGCGGTGTTTGTTCCGTACGGGGGACCCGGGCAGATCGACAGAGTAGGAGAAAAGTATGATGGAGGTGCGACAGCCCGTTGTCGGACAGGTGTCATTGATTGTTCAGGGAAGGGCCTCAGGACGAGGGCGGCCTGTTAAAGCGGTGTGCTGGGTCGAGGGTTCAGGTCCAGGCTTGATGTTTCGCCGCGGCGGTGGTGGAGGTATCCCGTAAGCGCTATCATAGCGGCATTGTCGATGCAAAGGTCCATGCCCGGGAGATAGAGCGTCATACTGCGTTTATCGGCTTCCTGCTGCATTCTGCTGCGAAGTGAACTGTTCGCGGCGACCCCGCCGGCGACGACGATTTTGTTCACGCCGGTGCCGGCAGCAGCCAGCATGGTCTTCTCCACGAGCGTGTCCACGACCGCTGCCTGAAAACTTGCTGCTACGTCCCTGATGTTCAGCGTGGGGTCGATCCCTTTGTCCTTGCTCTTAAAAAGTGCGATATGGTTCCTGACCGCGGTCTTCAGCCCGCTGAAGCTGAAGTCATATCCCTCCTGACGGCTCCGGGGGAAGTTCACGGCGAGAGGGTCGCCCTCCCGGGCGAGCTTATCGATCACCGGGCCGCCGGGGTAGGGCAGATCCAGCAGCTTTGATACCTTGTCGTAGGCTTCGCCGGCGGCATCGTCACGCGTCTGACCGAGCATCCCATACTCGCCCAGACCTTTGACATGATAGAGAGCGGTATGGCCGCCTGAGACGAGCAGGGCCAGGTAGGGGTAGCCGATGCCGGGATAGGCAAGGTGGGCGGCCAGGATGTGCCCTTCGCCGTGGTGCACGCCGATGAAGGGGATGTTCTGCGCATAGGCGATCGCCTTGGCCGTGGACACGCCTACGAGGAGCGCGCCGATCAAGCCGGGCGTGTACGTGGCTGCCACGAGGCCGATGTCGCCAAGCTGCACCGAAGCCTTGGCAAGCGCTTCGCGGATCACGGGCATGATGTTCTTCAGATGCTCGCGTGAGGCAAGCTCGGGAACGACGCCGCCGTATTTCTCATGCAGTTTGACCTGTGACGATACGACCGAGGAAAGGACAATATCGTCCCTGAGCACCGCAGCAGCGGTTTCATCACAAGAGGTCTCTATTCCGAGCGTATACATGGGGGTTAATAAGGGGTCCAGGGTCCAGTAGCCAGGGGCAGGGGAAAAACGCTTCTTCCTGGACCCTGAACCCTGGCCCCTGATTTTACTGCATCAGCTTCGACACCGGTACGATCGTAATGCCCTGTTTCTCGGCGTCAGCCAGCCATTTTCTGAGCTCGCTGATCGTGGCCGGATGGGGATGGCCGATGCCGATGGCATGGCCTTTTTCTCTCGCAACGCGGGCCAGTTCGTTCAGCTGGTTATGGATATATTCCGCATTTTCGCTCTCGTTATCGAGAAAGACATCGCGTTTTGCCGCCTTCATCCCGAACTCTTTGGCCGTGGCATAGGCCACGCTCTTTGCGCTGGTGAGGCTGTCGAGGAAGACCAGGTCGCGT
>JBGQDI010000134.1:0-6923 GCA_041495765.1 Nitrospirota bacterium | reverse complement strand
AGGCAAAGCTCAAGCTCATCCGCGAGTACCAGAAAGGCGGCAGGCTCGTTGCCATGACCGGCGACGGCACGAACGACGCGCCCGCGCTCGCCCAGGCGGACGTGGCAGTGGCCATGCACACCGGCACGCAGGCGGCCAAGGAAGCCGGGAACCTCGTGGACCTCGATTCGAACCCGACCAAGCTCATTCAGATCGTCGAGATCGGGAAGCAGTTATTAATGACACGCGGGACGCTCACGACCTTCAGCATCGCGAACGACGTGGCGAAGTATTTCGCCATTCTGCCGGCAGCGTTCATTTCTATCTATCCGGCGCTCGGGGCGCTGAACATCATGGGCCTGGCAACGCCCGAGAGCGCTGTGTTGTCCGCGGTGATCTTTAACGCGCTGATCATTATTTTCCTGGTTCCGTTGGCGCTTCGGGGTGTGAAGTACCGGCCTCTTGGAGCTTCGCTGGTCTTACGCAATAACGCACTGATCTACGGCGTCGGAGGATTGATCGTGCCGTTTATCGGGATCAAGCTGATTGATATGCTGATAACGGCGATGCATATAGTGTAATCAGAAACCAAACCACCTCCCCCACCCCTCCTTGTCAAGGAGGGGCTCTCATGATTCCTCCCCTCGCCTAGAGGCGCCTACTTTTGGTACCAAGGGGAGGTTAGGTGGGGTGATTGACAAAAGAATATATCGGAGGAACCCATGTCTACAATGATTCGCAATTCGCTCATGTCTCTTTTAGTATTTACGCTTCTCACGGGAATCATCTACCCCCTGGCAGTGACCGGGATCGCTCAAGTGATCTTCCCGCGGCAGGCGAACGGCAGCATTATCACGAAGGACGGCAAAGCCGTCGGTTCATCACTGATCGGCCAGCAGTCCGAAGATCCGAAAAAATTCTGGGGCAGGCTTTCGGCAACAACGCCCTATCCTTACAACGGCGGATCTTCTTCGGGCTCCAATCTCGGCCAGAACAATCCCGATCTCATGAAGGCCGTGCAGGCGCGCATCGATGCGCTGCATACCGTCGATCCAGGGAATGATGAGAAGATACCCGTGGACCTGGTCACGGCTTCCGGCAGCGGTCTCGATCCGCATATCAGCCTGGCTGCTGCCGAATATCAGATTCACCGGGTCGCAAAGGTTCGGGGCATCGATGATGCCAAGGTCCGCGATGTCGTTGCCAGGAACACTAGCGGCCGATGGCTCGGCGTGATCGGCGAGCCGGTGGTCAATGTTCTGGAGCTGAACCTCGCGCTCGACGAGCAGAAGTAACATGGAGGATACAATATGAACAAGATCACAAAGCTTTTTGCTGTTCTCCTAATCTTATGCGCGGGTCTGCCGCAGCTCGTAAACGCAGTTTCCTGGTCCCCCATCCAGGAGGAACGCGATGAGCAGGCTGCCAAGGGGATCATGGTAAAAGGCACAATAGTATGCCTGTTCCAGAGCGGGACCGCGGACGTGAAGAAGGCGATCAGCGTCAATGATATTCTTCCCGTTTTCCGGGAAAGCAAGTCTCATGAACCCAAGGAAGTTGGAAAGATCAAGGTGCTTTCGTATGAAGGGGAAGATTATTTGAAAGGCGTGGTTGTCGAGGGTGAGCTTAAGGCCGGTGACATCGCGAAAAAAGGGGATGTCGCGAGCCTCATCATTTCATCAGGCGACAAGTGTAACTAGTTCAATCAACAACCGGCTGCTGCTGATAGGTGACTAATAAACCTCGCCATACAAGGCGGAGCTCCTCTGTGGGGCCCCGCTTTTTTAGCACACTTGGTATAATGCTAAAGAGAACAGCAGCGCGCCTGCAAAGTCGCTAAGTGGTAAGAGCGTATTATAAATAAACATTTACACCCACCATCAAAAATGCGACAATAGAACCTTGTTAATCATCTCAGGGAGCATTCATGGAAGAAGAACGAAGGCCTGATCCCGACCAACTTCTTCAGCGGGCCCGCGAAGAGGAAGACCGAAAACGCGAAGGGCAGCTGAAGATGTTCTTCGGCGCCG
Source organism: Nitrospirota bacterium (assembly GCA_041495765.1). GTDB lineage: Bacteria > Nitrospirota > UBA9217 > UBA9217 > UBA9217 > GWC2-56-14. Next base: position 4,914 of record JBGQDI010000134.1, on the reverse strand, counting down.
CGCCCGGTGTCGGGAAGACCTATGCCATGCTCGAGGCCGCGCGCCAGAAGAAACGCGAGGGCGTGGAAATCACGGTCGGGCTTGTCGAGACCCACGGCCGGAAAGAAACCGAGGCGCTCCTCGAAGGATTGGAGATCCTCCCCCGACGGAACGTTGAATATCGCGGCACAATCTTAAAGGAATTCGATCTCGATGCTTCCCTTCGCCGCAAGCCCGCGATCATCCTTGTTGACGAGCTCGCCCACACGAACGCCCCCGGCTCCCGCCATAAAAAACGCTGGCAGGATATCTATGAACTGCTCGGCGCGGGTATTTCCGTCTATACCACCGTCAATGTCCAGCACCTCGAAAGCCTGAACGACGTTGTTTCCCAGATAACGGGCGTCAACGTGCGCGAGACCGTGCCTGATTTTCTGCTCGATAGGGCAGACGAGATCGAGCTGATCGATTTGCCGCCCGACGACCTGATCCAGCGCCTGCGGGAGGGCAAGGTGTACATGCCGGAACAGGCCGCCGCGGCCATCGAGAACTTTTTCCGTAAGGGCAACCTGATCGCGCTCCGCGAACTGGCTCTTCGCCGCACCGCCGACCGCGTGGACGAGCAGATGCAGGTCTACCGGCAGGACAAGGGGATCAAGGATATCTGGCCCGCGGGAGAGCGGATATTGGTGTGCATCGGGCATAATCCACGCTCTATCCGTTTGATCCATGCCGCGCGAAGACTCGCCGCCGGGCTTCGCACCGAATGGATCGCCGTGCATGTGGAAGCGCCGTCACGGGTCCGGTCCTCGGAAAGCGATATCAAACAACTTGCCGACCATATGAGGCTGGCTGAAAGCCTGGGCGCGGAGAGCGTGACGCTCTCCGGGCAGAGGATGAGTGAGGAAATTCTCACCTATGCCCGCAGCCGGAATGTCACAAGGATCATCATCGGCAAGCCGACCCATCCCCGCTGGAAGGACAAGCTTTTCGGTTCGCCGCTCGATGAGATCGTTCGCGGGAGCGGCGACATCGATGTCTATGTTATCAGCGGAGACGTTGCCGTGCCTCATCTGCACCAGCCGTTGAAGCGCGCGCGCCGCACGGGGCGCAAGAGAGAATGGCTCTGGAGTCTTCTCACCGTATCGCTCTGTACCGTCATTGCAAAGCTTATGTTCCCCTATTTAGAACGGCTGGATTTGGCAATGGTGTACCTCCTCGGCGTCGTGATTACCGCAAGCCGGACCAGCACGTGGCCGTCGCTGTTCGCCACAATCCTCAGCATCGCTGCATTCGACTTTTTTTTCATCCCGCCCTACTACAGCTTCGCTGTCAGCGATGTCCGATATTTCTTCACATTTATCGTGATGTTTGTCGTTTCGTTCGTCATCAGCAGACTGACGCTCCGTGTCCGCGATCAGGCGGAGGCGGCGCGGCTGCGTGAACGCAGGACCGCCGCCCTGTACAATTTGAGCCGCGACCTCGTCCGCGAACGGGGGACGGAACGCTTGAGTGAACTCGCGGTAAAACATATCAGCGAAGTTTTCGACAGCCAGGTCGTGATCCTCGTCCCGAACGAGCAGAACCGTCTGGTCATCTCCGTAAACGGCACTTCCACCTTCACCCCGGATCAGCAGGAATTGAGCGTTGCGCAATGGGTTTACGAGCACCGCCAGCCTGCCGGGTTAAGCACGGACACCCTGCCCGGAGCAAAAGCCCTGTACCTGCCGTTGATCGCGTCGGGTGGCCCGGCAGGAGTCGTCGGCATCATGCCGCGGATTTCAGGTGAGACCTTCGAGCCGGAGCAGTTGCACTATCTTGAGGCGTTTGCGAACCAGGCCGCCATCGCGCTGGAACGGTCCTTTCTGGCCGTGGCAACTCAGAACGCCCTCTTGAAAGCTGAAACGGAAAGTCTTCGTAATACCCTCCTCAGTTCCATATCCCATGATCTCCGAACGCCGCTGTCGGCGATTACGGGCGCCGCGACCACGCTGCTGCAGCATGATGTCGCGATCGATCAGCGCAACCGCCAGGAGCTTTTGCAGACCATACAGGAAGAAGCGGAACATTTGAACCGGATCATGAAGAACGTCCTCGACATGACGCGGCTAGAATCAGGGGCCATCCAGGTGAACAAGGAGTGGCAGACCCTGGAGGAGATCGTGGGCGTGGTCCTGAACCGCCTTGGCGACCGCCTGGACGATCATCCGGTAACCGTGAAACTGCCGGGGAACCTGCCGCTCATTCCCTTTGACGGACTGCTCATCGAGCAGGTCCTGGTGAATCTGTTCGACAATGCCATCAAATACACGCCCAAGGGAACGCCCCTGGAATTGTCGGCAGCGGAGTCGTTCTATACGGTGACCGTCGAGCTTGCGGACTGCGGTCCCGGCATTCCGCCTGGAGACGAAGAGCGCATCTTCGAGAAATTTGTGCGCGGCCGCGGCGTTGCGGGCGGTGTGGGCCTGGGGCTTGCGATCTGCCGCACCATCATCACAGCACACGGCGGCAGGATCTGGGCGGAGAACCGCGAGGGCGGAGGGGCGGTGTTCCGCTTTACGCTTTCATCGGCGGGCCTGCCGCCTGCGCCGAAGCGGGAAGAAGAATGAGAAGTGAGAACCCGTGAATAGTGAAATGTGAAAAGTGAGAAGGGAATTTGTAGCCGATTCGTTTCACGTTTTACCCTTCACGTTTCACGTGGCTTTTAAAAATGACTGACGACAAAGAACTCATACTCCTGATCGAAGACGAGCCGCAGATGCGGCGTTTCCTTCGTATCACGCTCCAGGGCCACGGTTATCGCCTGGTGGAGTCGGCGACCGCTCAAGACGGCCTGATGCAGGCGGCCTCGCGCAACCCCGACGTAGTGCTTCTCGACCTGGGTCTGCCCGACCTCGACGGTCTCGAAGTCACCAGGCGGCTGAGGGAGTGGGCGCAAACTCCGATAATCGTTATCTCGGCGCGCGAGCAGGAACAGGACAAGGTGAAGGCCCTCGATGCCGGGGCTGATGATTACCTGACGAAGCCCTTCAGCGCAGGCGAGCTTATGGCAAGAATACGGGTCGCGCTCCGGCACGCGGTACGACAGAGCAGCAAACAGGAGCCCGTTTTTATTCTCCAGAACCTGCGCGTCGATCTGGCGCAGCGGCAGGCGTTTATCGACAACACGGAGGTGCACCTCACCCCAATTGAATACAAACTGCTGACGGTGCTGATCCGGCATGCAGGCAGGGTCATTACCCACCGCCAGCTTCTGCAGGATGTCTGGGGGCCTGCGCATGTCAATGAGGTGCAATACCTGCGCGTTTACATGACTCAGCTCAGACACAAACTTGAAGTTGATCCTGCCCGGCCCCGTTTTCTCATGAACGAGCCGGGTATCGGGTATCGGCTTAAATACGATCCGGAAGAATGAAAGTCCGAAAAACTGCGCGCGGATTAATCACTTGCCTGAAAATGCATCAGCAGCGAGGTTTTTCCACAACGCCATGCCGCACCATCATGGCCTGCTTTCCTCGTAAAAACAAGACCATGCCGAGAGAGCCATTCTTACCCTTGCAATGGTACATACCTTGCTCTATAATTACCCTCATTGCAGCGCAGAAGAGATACAGCCGGTAAGCCGGCGGATGTCGGCAGGAGTATGATTTTCATGGACCAACCTGGTAAGCCGTCCTTGTTGCGGAAAATAAAACACCTGATCCTCGGCGGCAAGCATAACATCGAGGACACATCGCTTTTCCACAAGTTGACACTCATCGCCTTCTTTGCCTGGATCGGCCTCGGGGCGGACGGTCTGTCGTCGTCCTGCTACGGCCCTGAAGAAGCGTTTCTCGCCGTTCACGGCCATGTGTATCTGAGCGTCTTTGTCGCGCTCATGTCCGGCCTCACGGTGTTTATCATCGCCACGAGCTACTCCCAGATCATCGAGCTCTTCCCCACGGGGGGCGGGGGTTATCTCGTCGCAAGCAAACTGCTCTCACCCAAAGCCGGCATGGTGTCGGGCTCGGCGCTTCTGATCGATTACGTGCTCACGATCACAATCTCCGTTGCAAGCGGCGCCGATGCGCTGTTCAGTTTTCTCCCCGTCACCTGGCTGCCGTACAAGGTAACATTCGCGTTTTTCGGCGTCCTCGTCCTAACGGCCATGAACATGCGCGGCGTTAAAGAATCGGTCCTCCCCCTGGTGCCGATATTTTTAACGTTTGTTGTCACTCACGCATTCATCATCGGCTACGCCGTGGTCATGAATCTGGGAAACTTCGGCACTGTCGCCGCTGCCACAAGGGCCGATGTAGTCCAGACGCAGGCAGAACTCGGACTCGGAGGCATGCTTCTGCTCATCCTGCGCGCCTACAGCATGGGCGCGGGCACGTACACCGGGATCGAAGCGGTCAGCAACGGTCTTCCTATTCTCCGCGAGCCGAAGGTCAGGACGGGCAAGCGCACCATGCATTACATGGCGATATCCCTTGCCATTACCGTCATGGGCCTGATGATCGCCTACCTCTTATATCGCGTTGTCCCGCAATCGGGAAAGACATTGAACGCCGTGTTGTTCGAGACCATGACCCAGGGTTGGGGCAGGGGCGGGACCGTCTTCGTGCTCGTTACGCTCCTGTCCGAGGCGGCGCTCCTGTTCGTAGCGGCCCAAACAGGGTTCCTTGACGGGCCGCGCGTGCTCTCGAACATGGCATTGGATCGCTGGTTCCCGACCAAGTTCGCCATGCTCTCCGACCGTCTCGTGACCCAAAAGGGCATCCTGATGATGGGCAGCGCCGCCCTTGTCACGCTGGTCCTGACCAACGGCTCGGTCAAATACCTCGTTGTCCTGTACAGCATCAACGTGTTCATTACGTTTTTTCTATCCCAGCTCGGCATGGTGCGCCACTGGTGGCAGGTCCGCGGCAAAGAGGCCCATTGGGAGAAGAAGCT
>JBGQDI010000133.1:0-6999 GCA_041495765.1 Nitrospirota bacterium | reverse complement strand
GCTCCCAGTTGCAACAGGCCTGCTTTTCCAGCCAGGAGCAAGGGCTTTGAAACGGCCTTTGCGACGATCTCCTCGGCCAGCGCCACGTCCTCGTGCCCACCGACGATGATAACGCTTGCATCAAGCCTTTGTGCCAGCATATCCGCCAACGCAGCAAAATGATCGGCACTCCAGCGGTTCACCCGGTGGCTCGCCCCCGGATTTAAGGCAATGAGCGGCTTGTCATTGTTTTCTAGCGTGGAAAGCAATTGCAATGCGAATGCCCGGTCTTCTGGGCCAAGCGTGAGCTCCAGATGGAGGTCCTCGGCATGGATGCCGAGCGGCGCAAGGGTTTCAAGATAATTGACCACGGCATGTACGTTCCTGTCCTTGGCCTTGTGATATATCAGTATCCGGCAGGGGAATGCGGCACTTGCCAGGAACCAGGTCTTCAAGTTACTCCGCTGAAAATTAATGACCAGGTCGTAGTTGTTCCGATGGAGCTGTTTCCAAAGGTCACCCAGGGCAGAAAAGGAGCGATCTTTCCCCTTTTTTTCATATACGATGACCGCATGCACGTCTGGATTGTGCTTAAACAATCCTGCGGTCTGAGAAGACCCTACAAGAAGAGAAACCATAGCACCCGGATACTCCGCTTTGAGCGCCCGAATGACCGGCGTCATCTGGAGAAGGTCTCCGATAGCTCCTGGCTTGATGATAAGAATATTAGAAAATCGACCTGAGGTATCCATAAGTGTCTCTTTGCAGAAGTTTTTGGATAATAGTACAAAAACGCCTGCTCCGCAAGATGAAAAACCGTCATCTGTGCAGAGGGCATGCTGCCTGCTTAATAATTATCTTTACAAATGAATGACTTTTACCTATTATATGACACTATTGGCAAGGCTGATTTGTCATCGATTTGTCATATATTACAATATGAAGCTGGAGATAGAGCTGTTTCATGCGGACCGTAATGCCAATAGCTGCGATAGCATTTGTTTTGATCCTGGCTGCATCAGTATCTGCTGACCCCGGTCAGAAACATCCCACTATCGGTCTCCGAGAACTGCCCTTTGTATCGGGAGAAAAGCTCACCTACACTGTCAGCTGGTCCAATCTCGTTCAGGCAGGGACAGCGGTCATGGAAATGCATGAGGAACAGACGCCCGATGGTGGAACTGCCTATCATATTACCTCTACAGCGCGTTCTACAGGAATACTGGACTCCTTCTACAAGATTTCGGACCGAATCGACAGCATCGTCGATGCAGAAACACTCAGCAGCATTTCCTTTCATTTGGACCAGAGCCATGGCTCCCGCAAAAAGAAAAGGGACATGACGTTCAACCATAAAGAGGGGACCGTCATCGTACGTTCCGATGGGAAAGATGCCACCTATCCCGTACCCGCTGATACGCAGGACGCACTCTCTGCTCTGTACTACCTGAGAAGCAGACATGACCTTGTCATCGGGAAAAGCATCACTATCGATGTTCATGACGATGACAGGACCTGGAAGGTGGATGTACAGGTGCTGGGTCGGGAAAAGATCACGAGCGCGCTGGGCCAGACCAATACAATCAAACTCAGGACCTATCCCAAATATGAAGGTGTTTTCCAGAACAAGGGTGAAATCTATTTCTGGATCACGGATGATGCCAGGAGGATACCCGTGCTCATGAAAAGCGTCATCAGCATCGGATCAATCGTTTCCACCCTGGTCGACCTGAAACCCGGAGAACTGAAAAAATGACCACGAAAACCGAAGCCAAACGCCTCATATCATTCATCGATAAGTTTTCCGGAACGCGGACGCTTGTCGTCGGCGATGTCATGCTTGACCATTACATCTGGGGACAGGTTTCCCGTATCTCTCCCGAGGCGCCCGTACCGGTCGTCAGCGTTACCCGTGAGAGCTTGCTACTCGGTGCCGCGACGAATGTGGTGAACAACATCCATTCTCTTGGTGGCAAAGTGGGCGTCTGCGGGGTCATCGGGAACGACGATGCGGGAAGACAGCTCGTACATATGCTGCGGGAACAAGGTATCAATACCGAAGGCCTTATCGTTGAACACAACCGGCCGACGACGATCAAGACACGGATCATTGCCCACAGCCAGCAAGTGGTGCGGTTCGACCGTGAAGCGAAAAACAGTATCGAAAGAGAGACCCATGAGCAGATCTACGCATTCGTGAAACAACAGGTCCTGAACGGCCTGGACGCCATCATCTTGTCCGATTACTGCAAAGGGGTCGTCACGCAGGGTCTCGTTCGCGACATCGTGACCCTTGCGAAGAAACATAAGGTCGTCGTGTCCGTTGACCCCAAGATCAGTCACTTCGGCATCTACAGCGGCGTCACCATCCTGACCCCGAACACCAAAGAGGCTTCACTAGGGTCCAAGATCGACATCGATGATGAGAAGAGCCTGATCAAGGCAGGCAAACAGTTGCTGAGCCGTCTCAAATGCAGTGCAGTGCTGATCACGCGTGGCGAACACGGCATGAGCCTCTTCGAACGCGGCGGGGTAACCCACATCCCGACGGTTGCACGTGAGGTTTACGATGTCACCGGCGCAGGTGATACGGTCATCAGCGTACTTACGCTGGCCATGGCTGCAGGTGCAAGCCTGGGCGATGCTGCACGGTTATCGAATTTTGCAGCAGGGATCGTGGTCGGCATTGTCGGGACCGCGACCGTGAAACCCGGCGATTTAAAACAAAAGATCTCCCTGGACAGTACGCCGGAAAAGGGATCGAACAACGCGTCCCGATCATCAAGGACAACCCGGTGAACCATCCGCCGGATCATCTATCAAGGATCAAGAAGGGGACCCTGGAATGAAAATCTCAGTTATCGGAACAGGCTATGTCGGCCTTGTTACCGGCACCTGCCTTGCTGAAAGCGGCAGTGATGTCACCTGCATGGATATCGACACAAAGAAGATCGATCTGCTCAATGCCGGTACCGTACCGATCTACGAACCGGGGCTCGAAGAACTCATCAAACGGAACGTGGCACACGGCAGGCTCAGCTTTTCCACCGATATCCGTTCCGCGGTAAAAAAAGCTGACATGATCTTCATCGCCGTAGGGACGCCTCCAGGCGAGAACGGTTCCGCAGACCTTAAGTACGTGCTCGGAGCAGCCCGCGATATCGGTACCCATCTGTCCGGCTATACGGTCGTTATCAATAAGAGCACCGTCCCGGTCGGAACGGGCGATAAGGTCCGGGCGGCCATCGCCAGCAGAACGAAGCACAAGTTCGATGTTGTCTCCAACCCGGAGTTCCTGAAAGAAGGTGCTGCTATAGAGGACTTTATGAAGCCCGACCGCGTCGTCATCGGCGTCGACAGCCCGAAAGCCGCGGCGCTGATGCAGGAGCTCTATGCGCCGTTCGTTCGTACCGGGAATCCCGTCCTCATCATGGACATTAGAAGCGCAGAGATGACCAAATATGCTTCGAATGCCATGCTTGCCACGAAGATATCCTTCATCAACGAAATGGCGGTCATTTGCGCTAGCCTCGGCGCCGACATCGACAACGTACGCAAAGGGATGGGGTATGACCGGCGCATCGGGTTCGAGTTTCTCTTCCCTGGCGTGGGTTACGGCGGTTCCTGTTTCCCCAAGGATGTAAAAGCCCTGGTCCAGACCGCGAAAGACAATGGCGTTGACGCGAAAGTGTTGAGGTCCGTCGAAGCGGTGAACGAACGGCAAAAAACCCAATTATCAAATATGATACTCAATCACTTTACGGGAAAAGGTGCAAAAAAGCCCGCTCCCATGAAGAAACCGTTAGAAGGAAAAGTAGTCGCGGTCTGGGGCCTCTCCTTCAAGCCCAACACCGATGACATGCGCGAAGCGCCATCGGTCGTCATCATCAATAGCCTGCTTCGCGCCGGCGCTGCTATCAGGGCGCACGATCCCATTGCCGAACATGAGGCACGGAAGATCTTCAAGAACAGGATCGGGATCATGCAGGACGGTTATGACGCGCTCCGGGGAGCCGATGCGCTCGCAGTGGTCACCGAGTGGAACGAATTCCGGAAACCTGACTTTCAAAAGATAAAGAAACTCATGAAGACACCGGTCATCTTCGACGGAAGAAATATCTACAACCAGGAAGAACTCCGGAAAATGGGCTTTACCTACTATGGCATCGGGAGAAGATAGCATGCGAATACTGGTTACCGGCGGCGCGGGATTTTTAGGATCGCACCTGTGCGAACGACTCCTTAAGGAAGGCCACGAGGTGCTCTGCCTTGACAACTTCTTTACCGGGAGAAAGAATAACATCACGGAGTTCTTGAAGCATCCCAAGTTCGAACTGGTGAGGCACGATATCGTGCTTCCGATCTTGCTGGAAGTGGACAAGATCTATCATCTGGCCTGCCCCGCCTCACCCATTCATTACCAGTACAACCCGGTGAAGACCATCAAAACGAACTTTCTCGGCACGCTCAACATGCTCGGCATAGCGAAAAGGACAAAGGCCAGGATCCTCCTGGCATCGACCTCCGAAGTATACGGCGATCCCATCATGCACCCGCAAACAGAATCCTATTGGGGCAACGTCAATCCTATCGGCATCAGAAGTTGTTATGACGAGGGCAAACGGGCTTCCGAGACTCTCATGATGGACTATCACCGTCAGAACCGCGTGGACATCAAGATCGTTCGGATCTTCAATACCTATGGCCCTCGAATGCTGCATGATGACGGGCGGGTGGTCAGCAACTTCATCGTTCAGGCGCTCAAAGGAAAAGACATCACGGTCTACGGAGAAGGTTCCCAGACCCGCTCGTTCTGCTATGTTGACGACCTTGTCGATGGTATGGTCAGGATGATGGACAGCGAGAACTTCATGGGACCCGTGAATCTCGGGAACCCGGAAGAATATACCATCCTGGATTTTGCGAAAAAGATCGTTACAATGACGGGGTCAAGATCGAAGATCATCCATCAGCCGCTGCCATCGGACGACCCGACGCAGCGCCAGCCCGATATTGCGCTTGCCGGAACTAAGCTCGGCTGGAAGCCGAAGGTCTCGGTGGATGACGGTTTGAAAATGACGATCGAATTCTTCAAAAAAGAACTGTCCGCCTGAGGAACCGAGTCATCCTTGTTCACAGTTGTAGCTGAACGCAGTTTTTACGACAAGAAGGAAAACCTTTGACACTGATCACGGCGGATCGAATTATGAGAAAACATGATACCGCCTTGATGTGTCCGCTTTTATCATAGCCTTTATCAGGTTCTATCCATGTCAAAGATTTTGCATTATTTTTAATACAGCCACGATCAATCTATGAAATCTAACAAGAACATCATCGCCATCATCCCGGCCCGGTATGGATCAACCAGGTTCCCCGGAAAGTCGCTTGCCCTGATCGAGGGAAAGCCCATGATCCAGTGGGTCTATGAGCGCACAAAACGCGCACGACTCATCGACCGCATCCTGGTGGCAACTGACGATGACCGCATCATGCGGGCCGTTGCCGATTTCGGAGGAGAGGCGGTCATGACGTCGCCCGACCATCCCACGGGTACCGACCGCATCGCCGAGACGGCCCGGGGGCTCGAGTGCGGGATCATCGTGAATGTACAGGGCGATGAGCCGCTGATCGAGCCGGCCATGATCGATGAAGCGATCGCCCCCTTAGTGGACGATCCCGCAATTGTCATGGGAACGGTCTGTAAACAGATCGTTGCTGCGGAGGAAGCCTTTGATCCAAACGTGGTCAAGGTCGTTCTTGATGAACAGGGGTTTGCGTTGTTGTTCTCACGGGCGCCCATCCCCTGGGACCGCGACGCCTGGGCAGGAAAACGGTCCCTTGATGAGCTGTCCCTGACCTCCGCGTTGTTCAAACACATCGGTCTGTACGTCTATCGCCGTGACTTCCTGCTGCGGTACGCGGAATTGCCCCAGACACAGCTCGAGGCCACTGAGAAACTGGAACAACTGCGCGTGCTCGGGCATGGGTATCGCATCAGGACCGTTATCACGGAATACGAATCCTTTGGTGTTGACATCCCGGGGGATTTGAGTAAAATACTGAATCGTCTGAAAGAAAGAAGAGACTAGGTATGGAAAAGAAAAAAGCTGCGACAAAATATATCTTCGTAACGGGCGGAGTTGTTTCCTCGCTCGGCAAGGGTCTTGCCGCGGCTTCTATCGGTGCGTTGCTGGAGAGCAGGGGCTTAAAGGTGAACTTCCTCAAGCTCGACCCCTACATCAATGTCGACCCGGGAACGATGAGCCCCTTCCAGCACGGCGAGGTCTATGTGACCGATGACGGCGCCGAGACCGATCTGGATCTTGGACACTATGAACGGTACAGCAACGCCCTGGTCGGCCAGAAGAATAATTTCACCTCAGGCAGGATCTACAATAATGTCATCACCAAGGAACGACGCGGCGATTACCTAGGCGGCACGGTCCAGGTCGTACCGCACATCACCGACGAGATCAAGCGGGCGATCACGGACCTGGCAGACGATGAGGACGTGATCATCGTCGAGATCGGCGGCACCATCGGAGACATCGAAAGCCTTCCTTTCCTCGAAGCCATCCGCCAGCTGCGCTATAACCTGGGCCGGCAGAACGTGCTCTATGTCCATCTGACGCTCGTTCCCTTTATCAAGGCCGCCGGTGAGCTGAAGACCAAACCCACGCAGCACAGCGTCAAGGAACTCCTGTCCATCGGTATTCAGCCGAACATCCTGGTATGCCGCAGCGAACACCCGATCCCCAAGGATATGAAACGGAAGATCGCGCTCTACTGCAACGTGGACGAGAACGCCGTCATCACCGCCCTGGATGTGGAGACCATCTATGAGGTGCCGCTCCATCTGCATGAAGAGGGGATCGACGACCGGATCGTCGAATTGCTGGACCTCAAGGCATCCCATACGAACCTGAAATCGTGGGAAACGATCGTCGAACGCGTCAAGCACCCGACGAAGAACGTTACGATCGCGCTCGTCGGAAAATACATCGACCTGAAAGAGGC
>JBGQDI010000132.1:0-7091 GCA_041495765.1 Nitrospirota bacterium | reverse complement strand
GTGCATATCATCCGGAACGCCGTGGACCACGGTCTCGAAACACCGCAGGAGCGCAAGGCCAAGGGCAAGGCCGAAGCGGGTACCATATCGATCAGCGCGGAGCAGAAAGGCAATCAGATCGTCATCGAGGTCTCCGACGACGGACGGGGCGTCAACCTCGACCGGGTCAAGGCAAAAGCGCTCAAACAGAACCTTATCTCCGAAGAAGAGGCTGTGCGCATGACGGACGAGGCGGCCATGAACCTGATCCTGCTACCCGGATTTTCGACCGCCGAGGTCGCCACGGAGCTTTCCGGCAGGGGTGTGGGCATGGATGTGGTCAAGACCAACGTGTCCAAGCTGAACGGCACCGTTGAAATAACGTCGCATCGCGACAAGGGCAGCACCTTCACCATCCGCATTCCGCTCACCCTGGCGATCATCCAGACCCTCATGGTGCGCTCCGGCAGCGCCCGCTATGCCGTGCCGCTGGCGCCGGTCGAAGAAACGCTCATGGTGTCCAAGGAAGACATCTCCGAGATGTCGGGCACCGACGCTCTCGTGATCCGCGGCAAGGTCTACCCGCTGTTCCGGCTGACCGAGATCCTTGGCACCTCGCAGGAGAAGACCGACTTCAAATATGCCGTGGTGGTCAACATCGCCGATAAGCACTTCTGCATCGGCGTGGACGAACTGCTGGGGCAGGAAGAGGTGGTCATCAAGTCCGTGGCAGGCATGAACAGCACGTCGTCGTACCTGTTGGGCGCCACTATCACCGGCGACGGCAGGGTCGTGTTCATCCTCGACCTCTCGGCGCTCTCGCGGGTGGCAATGGGGGCCGTGACGGTGTAACGGCACATTCAAAATTCAAAAAGGAATATTCAATATTTTGAATCTTGAATTTTGAATTGAGCAGCACAGGAGGTTTTTATGAAACAGTTCATCGGATTCCAGCTCCATGGCGGCGAGTACGCTATTCCCATCATGCGGGTGCGCGAGATCATCACCCGGCCCGAGATCACCGTGCTGCCTGACTCTCCAGGGTATCTCCAGGGGATCACGAACCTGCGCGACAACGTCATCCCGGTCGTGAACATCAAACAGCTCATGAACATCCCCGAGAACGGCACGGAGTGCCAGAAGGTCATTGTCATCTCCTGCGGCCGCATGACCTTCGGGATCCTCGTGGATGGGATCACCGGTGTGGTCAGCATCGACGAGGGGAGCATCGAATCGCCGGAGACCATGCCCCACGGCAGGGCCGACCAGGTGGAGGGTGTGGCCAAGATCGGTTCGCGGCTCATCGTGCTGCTGGAACCGAAGAAGCTGATCCCCCTGAACGACCACTCGCTGCTGGAAGAGGGGGCTGTTGTCGCAAAAAAGACAGAAGGCAACGGGACCGTTGAGATCACCAGGACCGTCCAGACCATGGGCGGCGAGATGCAGATACGGGAGATCCAGAAGACCAAGGAACTGATCGCTGCGAAATATACCGACGCCGACGATCCCCGCCTCGCCCTCTTTGACGAGATGGTGGTCTTCCTGAACGCTGTAGAAGCGCAGGATTATGCAAAGGCCGATGAGTCCATCCAGCGGATCATCAAGGACAGCCAGGGCGACTTGTACAACGAGGTCGGCAGGGTGACCAGGAAGCTGCACGATGCGGTGCGGAGCTTCAAGGACTCCATCGATCCCAAACTGTCCGAGCTTGCGAAGAACGACATGCCCAATGCCGTGGACCGGCTTCAGTTCGTCATAGCGAAAACAGAAGAAGCCGCGAACAAGACCATGAGCATCGTGGAAAAATACATCATGAAGATGGACGAGGTGGCCGACCAGATCCGAAAGGTGCAGGGCCCGCCGGAGACGATCTCCTACCTGAAGCAGTTCAAGAACGAACTGGAGGATGACCTGACGGTTATCCTGACGACCCAGTCGTTCCAGGACCTCACGGGCCAGACCATCAAGAAGGTCATCGCGCTGGTGGCCGAGCTTGAATCGGAACTGGTAAAGCTCATCGCGACCTTCGGCGTCAAGATCGAGGCGGGTGGCGCGGCAAAGTTGCCGCTGCCGGAAAAAGTGAACCAGGCTGATGTGGACGACCTGCTGAAGAATTTCGGTTTTTAAAATCCCGTGCCAGGCACGGACATTCCAGGGGGGAATAGATGAGGAAAATTTTCAGTGTCATGTTCGCATTCAGTGCTCTTGTGTGCCTTGTGCTGCCCGGTGTTGTCATGGCGGAACAATTCAAAATCGCCATCATGCAGGACCAGCAGGGCGCGGCGGCAAAATTCAAACCCTTGCTCGACTATCTGGGCAAGAAAGGCATTGATGCATCATTCGTCGCGACCAAGGATTATCCCACGGCGGCACAGATGTTCGCAGCCGGGCAGGTGGACGCCATGTTCAGCGGGTCAGGTATTGCCGGCAGCATGATCATCAAGGACCTTGCAGAACCGGAGGTCCGCCCCCTGGGAAAGGACGGGGTAAGCACCTATTGGGCAGTCGTCATCGCACCCAAGGGCACGGCCCATTTCACCGGTTCTGCCGACCTGTTCAAAGGCAAGCGGGTGATCACTACCGGCCTGGCCTCGGCAGGCGAGTTCTTTTTCCGCTCCATTCCCGGCTCAAAGACTGCGGGCGCACAGATCCTGAAGGCCTCTTCTCACGGTGCGGCCATCGATGCACTGGACAAGGGGCAGGCGGATTTCGCCATCGTGAAGAACCGGGTATGGGACAAGAACAAGGATAAATATCCAAATCTGGCGAAGATCGGCGAGGACAAGGGGGAGAACCCGGATAATACGCTGATCGTTTCCAAAAAAGCGGACAAGGGGACTGTTGCAAAGGTCGCAGCAGTGCTCCTCGGCCTGAAGGATGATTCATCAGTCGAGGCCGCAGCCGCAAAGGACAGCCTCGAGATCACGGGCTACATCAAAACAACAGCAAAGGATTTTGGTCACACGCTTCCGATGCTCAAGGCGGCAGGAGTGACCAGGGAGTTCAATTTCGTATTTTAAGAGCAGACGTGGCAACTTGAGGTAATGGCTATGACCGTCTTCGCCTTGAACAGCATCAGTCGCAAGCTCCTTGTGCCGACCCTCGCGCTGGTGGCGGGGTTCGGGATCTTCATGACGATCAACACGGTCATCGACCTGCGATCGGCCATGAAATCGGAGGGCGACTCCATTGTTGATATCATGGCCAAGATCGCCGCCCCCTCCTATCAGAATTTCGATTTCCAGTCTCTCGACGACTACGTCAAGGTGCTCGCGAAGGATCCTGATATTGCGTTTGCTGTCTTCATGGACGCGCAGAGCAAGCCGGTGACAAAAACAAGCACAGAACCGGCATCAACATCCTCGCTGATGTTGTTCGAGCAGGAGGTCAGGTCCGCTGACGGCGGCACGCTCGGCTACCTCCGGGTCGGCTATCACCGGACCGCGTTGTATAGGAGCCTGGTAAAAAGCCTTCTGATCGTCTTCATCATTACGATCATCGTGGCGTACGGTATCTCCCTGCTCGTGAACCGCATCATTACACGCCGTGTGCGCGCCACGGTCGAGCGCATCCGGGATGTGGCGGAAGGCGAAGGCGATCTCACAAAACGTCTCACCGTGGACAGCACCGATGAACTGGGCGAACTAGCACGGCTGTTCAACGAATTTCTCGATAACCTGCACTCCGTCATTACGGCGGTGCAGGCCGGCGTGGAGAACATGGCGGATGCCAGCCGCACCTTCACCTCGACTGCAGGCGACCTGAAGCACCATACGAGCGAGCAGCGCGTTCAGACGGAACAGGTGGCGGCCGCTATGACGGAGATGTCGCAGACCATCACCGATGTCGCCCGGAACGCCTCGGACACCGCTGCGGCCTCGCAGCAGGCAGCGGACTCCGCGGCCGGAGGCAAGAAGGCCGTCGAACGCACGGTGGAAGAGATGAGACGCATTGCGAATACCGTTGCCGGCGCAGCAGGCACCATTGCCGAGCTCGGCAAAAGCTCCGCCCAGATCGGGGAGATCGTGACCGTCATCAACGGGATCGCGGACCAGACCAACCTGCTGGCGCTGAATGCCGCCATAGAAGCGGCGCGTGCCGGAGAACAGGGCCGGGGGTTTGCCGTGGTGGCCGATGAAGTGCGCAAACTCGCCGAGCGGACCGCGGGTGCTACGCGGGAGATCGCGGAGCGCATCGGCACGATCCAGGCGGACACGAAAAGCTCCGTTTCCACCATGACCTCGGGCCGCGTTGAGGTCGAGAACGGCGTCAAGCTCGTCGAAGAAGCCAGACAGGCGCTCGACCGGATCGTTGAGGCTTCCTCTGCGGACCTCGATCGCGTGCGGCAGATCGCAACGGCGTCAGAGGAGCAATCCGCCGTGGCCGACGACGTATCGCGGAACATGGAGACCATCCTGTCGCTTACCGCCCAGACCTCGGTAACATCGGAGCAGATCGCACATGCCGCGACCGACCTTGAGCAGATCGCCACGGAGCTTAAGTCGAAGGTTGGATGGTTCAGGGTAGCTTCATCGGCGGGAACGCCCATGGCACCCATGCTGGAGAGACTCATACCCCAGGCCTCCCTGCCGGCGCTTCCCGTGCCTTCGCGGCAGTCCTCAACACCGGGACAAACCGGCGACCTCGTTTCCTGGAACAGCGACTTTGCCGTAGAAATACACGATGTCGATGAACAACACAAGAAGCTGTTCGGTCTTATCAACAAATTGTACGGTGCCATGAAGTCGGGGACCACGAGGGATGCCACCGCGCACATTTTGGACGAGCTCATTGAGTACACGGTCTACCATTTCGGCAATGAGGAGCGCATGTTCCAAAAATATAACTACCCCGGCCATGTGCAGCACAAGAAACTCCACGATGATCTGACCGCAAAGGTACTGGCGTTCAAACAAGACTTTATCAAGGGAAAATCCTCGGTAGGCATCGAGTTGATGAACTTTCTGAAGGACTGGCTCCAGGGGCACATCATGCGGACCGACAAAAAATATGCACCGTTCCTGAAAAAGAAGGGGGTCGCATGAGCCACGACCTCCGTATCACTCTCTCACCTCTCGTAACCGGCACAGGACGGAGCGGATACAATTATGACCGTTAAAGTACTCATCGTCGATGATTCCGCATTCATGCGGAACGCGCTTTCCAGCATGCTCTCGTCGGACCCCGAGATCAAGGTCATCGGTACGGCCCGGGACGGCATCGAGGCCGTGGACAAGGTGCGCGAGCTCAAGCCCGACGTGGTGACCATGGACGTGGAAATGCCGCGGCTCGACGGGCTGGGGGCGCTCCGGATCATCATGGAAAAGACCCCGGTGCCGGTGATCATGGTCAGTTCGCTCACCGCTGAGGGAGCCAAGGAAACGCTCGATGCGCTCGAGGCGGGGGCAGTGGACTTCATTCCGAAGAACCTGTCGGAGCTCTCCATTAATATCGTGAAGATCAAGGTAATGCTGCTCGACAAGGTGAAGCAGATCGCCCGAAAAGGCCTGGTGCTCAGGAAGCGGAAACCCGTTGGTACCGGAGCGACGCATGTGCTCCCGCCGACGCGCTCCACGGGTGAGCGCAGGGTCGGGATCCTGGCCATCGGGTCGTCGACCGGAGGGCCGCGCGCCCTGCAGGAGATCCTCCCGCTCTTGCCGAAGGAATTTCCCGTGCCGATCGTGATCGCTCAGCATATGCCGCAGAACTTCACCGGCCCCTTTGCCGAGCGGTTGAACCAGCTTTCCCAGATCGCCGTCAAGGAGGCAAAGGCCGGTGATGTGCTGAAGCCCGGTCTGGCACTGCTGGCCCCGGGCGGATGGCACATGCGGGTCGAACGCAAGCGGTCGCTCGAGACTGTCATCACGCTCGGCGAGACCCGCGATGACCTGATCTACAGGCCGTCGGTGGACGAACTGATGCTGTCGGTGTCGGAATGCTTCCCCGGCAGGGCCCTCGGTGTCATCCTGACGGGCATGGGGAACGACGGCTTGCGGGGCCTGACGGCGCTCAAAAAAAGCGGCGGCCGCATCTTTGCCCAGAACGAAGAGAGCTGCGTGGTCTACGGCATGCCCAAGGCGGTCGTTGACGCTGGCATCGCTGACAAGGTCCTGGCCATCGAAGAGATGGTCGGTGAGATCGTCAATGCGGTTTAATAACAGTGGCAGAGCACTACGGAGATACTTGCTTCCGATCTATTAACAGGGGGAACAAAGCAATGAAGATGTCCTTATCAAGAAAACTCTACGGACTTTCGGGCGGGATCCTCGCCATTATGATCGCCATGATCGTTCTTTCCGTTGTCGGGCTTTCCTACAGCGCCAGAAATACCCGCGGCCTCGGCGAAGATGTGGAGCAGCGGGAAGCAAGCATGAATTCCATGGTTGAGCTTGGCCTTGCCGTTGAAATGTATAAAAGTTATCTCATCCATAATGACCAGTCCTTCGTACAGCAGTTCCACGAACATACAAAAAAGATCAAGGATGATATCGAACATTATCAGAAACTGGGCGACGGGCAGGAGGAAAAGGAGGCGTCGACCTCTGCCTCTGAGATCCTCGAGAGCTATGATCATATGATCGACAACGTACTGAAGGCCCAGGCCAAGAAAGCGGACGTCAAGACCATCGACAACTTCATCGGCAAGGGAGCCGGAGACCAGCTTCGCGAAGCTTTGCAGAAGTTAGACGATATTGCGACCAAGAACTATGAGACTAAAAGGGATAAGGTGAACGGGACTACGACCATGCTCCGGTGGAGCATGGTCCTTTCCGGCATCGTCGCCGTTCTCTTCGGCATCATTGCGAGCACCCTGGTGATCCGTGCCATCCTCAGGTCCATTCAGTCGGTCAGGGCCGCAGCTGAGATGATGTCAAAAGGCGATCTTTCCAGTGAAGCTGACGTGCTGAGCAACGACGAGATCGGTGAAATGGCGCAGAGCTTCAACACCATGATCCAGAATGTCCGGCGAGTCGTGCAGCAGATTAATTCTTCGACGGCAACGCTGGCATCGAGCTCCGAGGAGCTGTCTTCAACGTCCGAGGAACTGAGCAAAGGCTCCAATGAGCTTGCGACCCAGGCCGAGCAGGTGGTAACCGCCATGACCGAAGTAT
>JBGQDI010000131.1:0-7216 GCA_041495765.1 Nitrospirota bacterium | reverse complement strand
TACCACCCCGATTCCTTGAGCGGTTCGACGTTGATCTTGACGCCCTTGGCCCGGAGGTCTTTGACGAGGTCCGGGTAGTCAGGCAGGTTCGTTTTAAAGGACTTGCCGGTCTTGAGGTTCCCCAGCATTTCGGGGCCCTTGATCGTGACGTCGTTCACCTCGTCCTTGGCGATCTTGTCCATGACCTCGCTGAAAGGGATCTGGAGCGCCTGTTGGGTGACCGGATTGAAAAGATTGAAGATAAGCACTGAAACCACGACGAACAGAAGTATCAGCGCCAGATTTTTATAGAATGCGTTCACTGATGAAAACCTCCGATCCTGCGCGCCCTGCACCGAAGCACGACAGGTAGCTTTTTTATCAATTTACCATATTTTACGATTGCTGACAACAACTTCGCTGGGGCGCTATCCTTCGCGTTCCTCCAGCGGCAGGACGGCGATATAGGGAAGGTTGCGGTACCGGTCCTTGTAATCGAGTCCATAGCCGACCACATATTTGTTGGGGATGCGGAATCCGGCGTAATCCGCCTCGATCTCCACTTTCCGCCGCTCCGCCTTGTCCAGGAGCACGCAGACCTTGAGCGATGCCGGTTCGCGGTCAAGGAGCATCTGTTTGAGGTACTGCAGGGTGACACCGGAGTCAACGATATCTTCCACCAGCAGGACGTGTTTGTCCCTGATGTCCTCTTTGATGTCGCACAGCATCTGCACCGGGTTGACTCCCTTTCCCTTGGAAGAGGAGCTGGTACAGTGCATAAAGTCCATCCGAACGGAGATCTTGAGCGAACGGAGCAGGTCGGACATGAAGAAGATGGCGCCTTTGAGCACACCGACGACCAGCAGGTCCTTGTCCGCATAGTCCTTGGAGATCCGGGAGCCGAGCTCCTGGATCTTACGCTGGATCTCTTCGCTCGTGAAAAGCGGTTTGCCGAAATCTATTCCTACCATTAGTGCCCTCCGTGAGAGATAGTTCGTAACTGGTGCAGGGTGCAGGTGTTGAGGCTGAAGACTGAAGGTAAAGCGAAAGGCTGGTCTCGGTTGAAGGCTGACGGCTGAAGAATGTTCAGTTTTTTTCTTCAGCCTTCAGTCTATTTACCTTCTGCCTGCTTTTTCACTCCCACCAACAGCCGCTGCTTCGTGTCCGACTGTGCCAGGAACCGCTGGTCGGTGCGCACGCCCATGGCCCAGAGGATCTCCGTCCCGGAGCAGAGCAGCGGGACGGCATCGCGTCTGCGCCGCGGGACCTTGGCATCCACCAGCAGGTCCTGCAGTTTCTTGCTTTTACCGCCGAGGCCTGCAGGATGGAGCCGGTCGCCGGGGCGCCTGTTCCGGACCAGCAACGGGAGGCTTATCTTATCATAATCGAAAAGGGCCTGCCAGCAATAATTTGTATCAAGAGGCGCTTCCGGTCCGCTGCAGAGCATGGCTTCTACTGCGATACTGCACTCCGGGATGTGCGTCCTGCCCGGGACCTGGAGCTGTCGGGAAAACGCTACCACAGCCGGCGGCGGCCCGATGAGGTACTGTTCATAGGTCCGTTCGATCGTTAGTTCTGCCGGAAGGCGCATGGTCCTGCCCGTTGACGTCGCGGACATGAACTGGAGCACCTCGTCGATCTGCACCGACGAAAGGCCGGAAGGGCCGCCTGCAAGATCATCCGCCAGTCTGCGGAAGAGCCTGCGCCGGATGGCCGGATGGAGCGCCAGGAATGGCTGGCGCTGCACCACAAATCCGTCCCCCTGTTTTTCCGCGGTCGAGCGAGCGGCTGATCCGGCGGCAAGGTCCAGTGCTTCACTCTCGTCTTTGAGCAGCGCTGCTTCGGTATTGAGCGTCTCAACGATGCGCGGGTTGAACCGTTCGAGGACCGGCATGAGCTCCAGGCGTATCCGGTTCCTGGTGTAGAGCGGCTTCTGGTTCGACGGGTCGGTCACGAAGCGGAGCCCTGACCGCTCAAGATGCTCCAGGACCTGTTCGCGCGTGGTTTCGATGAGCGGCCTGACGAAGGGGCCCCGTACGGGCGGGATGCCGGCAAGGCCCGAGCTGCCGGCTCCGCGCAAAAGCCGCAGGAGTACGGTCTCGGCCTGGTCCGTGGCGGTGTGGCCGGTGGCGATACGCGTTGCGCCGATCCTGTCGGCTGTCCGGGAAAGGAAAGCATATCGCGCTTCCCGTGCCGCCGCCTGGACCGACAGCCCCTGCTCACGGCAGCGTGCGGCCACGTCGACGGACCCGATCGTGGACGGAATGCCGAGCTGTTCGGCGTGTGCTGCAACGAACAACGCTTCGTCCGCAGATTCTTTGCCCCGGAGCATATGGTCGAGGTGTGCTACCTGGAGCGAGAGCCCCAGTTCGCCGGAAAGCGCATGAAGCGTCGAGAGGAGGCAAATGGAATCGGGGCCCCCCGAGACGGCAACGAGCACCCTATCGCCGGGGGCGAGCATCTGGTGTTTCTGTATGGTCTTTTTAACGTTGGCAAGCAGCATCGTATGTATTTGGGCCCGCCGTCAGCGCATGACGAGAGCGCACGCTGGGGGCAGCCCCCGGCGTTAGCGTGCTCGTCTTTTATGAACCGTATCTTATGCAGTATACCGGAGAGCGGAGCAAGAGGAAACAGGGATCAGCATGCCGAGGAAGAAATGGTGGCGGTGCAGGGACTCGAACCCCGGACACAGGGATTATGATTCCCCTGCTCTACCAGCTGAGCTACACCGCCCCATAAAAACACGGGTCAAGATACTGCATTGCGGGATTTTTGTCAAGAAAAACCGTATGGGATCGTTCTGCAGGGCAGGTGGAACGATGAGGTACATCGGCGCTGGACGCGAAGCCCTGTTCTCCTGCTCTCCAGCCGGGCCAGGACCACGGCGTTCAAGGCCCCGGCGGGCAGCGTCCTGATATGGGGCCAGGAGACCGCCCGTAAAGGCACTCCTGACGGGGCGGACCGGTCTGTTTTTCTCATCCGGAGACTTTTTAGTCTTCGTTATTTTGCTTTATCCGTTTCCGTTCCTTTTTGATGGAAGGTTCTTCGTGATGGCGCCTGTTCTTCAGCTCCAGGAACAGACCGTCGGCCTGCATCTTGCGCTTGAGCAACCGGATCGCTTTTTCACTATTCCTGTCGTCTACCCTTATCTCCAGTTATTCGAATTCTTTCCTCCGCCGCCACCGCCGCGATCAAACCCGGAACGCTGTCCGCCCCTTCCGCCGCCACCGGTCCGGGGACGGTCCGTTTGGGGCCGCGCTTCACTGACATTGATCGTCCGGTCCAGGACCGCTGTGCCGTTCAGCGTCGTGATCGCTTTATCGGCGTCCTCGTCAACGGCCATTTCCACAAAGCCGAAACCCTTTGACCTGCCGGTCGCAGCATCGGTGATGATCCTTACCGACTGCACTTCCCCGATGGCCGCAAAAACGTCCTTGAGGCTGTCTTCGGTCACGTTGTACGACAAGTTGCCTACATACAGTTTCTTTGCCATGTGCTCCTCCTGTCTGATGTTCACTGCGCCACGGTCGGACCTGTCTCTTCCTTTGTTCGCATGAGGGGTGCCGGAGGTCCCCTCGAAACCGTACTGTGCTCGGATGTTTTTCAGCTGCTCATACTGAAATGATCAGAATGGCAATAAAAAAAGACCGCAAAAGATAAGTTTTTGCAGTCCGAACTGTTGAACAAAAACTCCGATAATCAATTATGAAGAGCTTGAACAAAGTATAGGAGGCACCCGATGAAATGTCAACCCGTTTTATTTTTTATTTCGGCGGGTGGGCGGTTTTTTGCGCGGCGATTCCTCTTCCCTGCGCCGCTTGGGGAATATGCGGACAGGCGTACCCAGGAATCCGAATGCCCGGCGCAGATTGTTCTCGATGAAGCGAAGATAGGAGAAATGCACGCCGTCCGGATAATTGACGAAGACCACGAAGGTCGGCGGTTTAATATCCACCTGGGTGATGTAAAAGTACTTCACCCGCTTGCCGTGATAGAGCGGCGGTTCGTGGTGCGCGGCAAGTTTTTCGAACACCCGGTTCAGGTCCCCCGTGGGGACCCGTTTCGAGGCCTCGAGCATGACCTTGTCGATCTCGTCAAAGACCTTGGTGATGCGCTGCCGCGTCAATGCCGACATGGTAAGCACGGGCGCGTAATCGACGAACTTGAGCTTCTGCTCGGCCTGCGCCATCATCCGCTTGTATTCCTCTTCCTTATCGGTGATCAGGTCCCATTTGTTCAGGATGATGATGATCGCTTTGCCTGCCTCATGCGCCAGGCCGATGATCCGTTCATCCTGCTCGGTGATGCCTTCGACGGCATCGATCAGCACGAGTGCCACGTCGGCGCGGTCCAGGCTTTTGATGGCCCTCATGACGCTGTATTTCTCAACACCCTGGGTGACCCTGCCGCGGCTCCTGATGCCTGCCGTGTCCACGAGCACATATTTCCGGCCGTAGTACTGGTAAAGGCTGTCCACGGCGTCCCTCGTTGTGCCCGAGACGGGGCTTACGATCATCCGGTCCTCACCGATGAGTGCGTTGATGAACGACGACTTTCCCACGTTGGGCCTGCCGATGATCGCTATTCGCGGACGGTCTTCCTCCGGCTCGGGTTCGGTCACCGGAAGAAGCTTCGCCAGCTCATCCATGAACTCCGAAAAACCGCCGCCATGCTGCGCCGACAGGGGATAGATCGTTTCGATGCCGAGGCGGTAAAAGTCCAGGATAAGGCCTTCATGCCGGGTGCCGTCGACCTTGTTCACGGCGTACAGAACGGGTTTGCCCGAGGCCCGGAGCCGCTTACACACTTCGATGTCGGCCGGCAGCAGGCCCTGCTGTCCGTCCATCAGGAAAACGATGCTGTCCGCTTCTTCGATGGCGAGCGTGGTCTGTTCGCGCATCTTCGTGTACATGGGGTCGGCGGTCTCGGGCTCGAACCCTCCGGTGTCGATGACGAGGAAATGTTTGCCCTCCCATTCGGCATTGGCATAGTTGCGGTCGCGCGTTACGCCGGGCTTGTCCTCGACAATGGCGAAGTTCCTGCCGATGATACGGTTGAAGAGGGTCGACTTGCCGACATTGGGCCTGCCGACTATGGCGATGACTGGTTTGGACATGATGGACACTCGAAAATAACCACGGAGGCCGGGGATCGGCGGAACTGCAGGGTTATACCTTTCTCGGCGGTTGACAGCGCTGGCACTATAACATCATTGAGCAGCTCATTACAAGAAAAAACCTTGCGCGGGCCTGTGGTTTGTGTTATTTATCTACATTCAGCGGGCCCGAACAGGAGGTTCAGATGAAGGTAAAGAGCGTTGTTGTCGTCGGAGCTTTTTTTATGCTGCTGTTCTCTGCATCCCATGCCTCAGCGGAGCTTTACCGGTGGGTGGACAGGGACGGGCAGGAGTTCTTTACGAACGAACGCACGAAAGTCCCGGAAGAGTACCGCGGCACGGCCACAGCGGTCAAGACGGACGATAACCGGGTCAGCGTCGGGGAGAAGCCGGCAGTGCCGCGGTCCGCGTCGGTGGAGGTCAGGGAACACCGCGACAAGAACGGCAAGGGCGAAGCGTGGTGGCACCGGCGGGCCGAGAACCAGCGCCTGGAGCTTCGCAAGCTCGAGGACGAACGCGACCTGCTGCTGAAAAAAGAACAGGACCAGGAAAAGAAGACGACGCGGTCGTCCAAAAAGAAGAAAAAATCCTCAACGGCCCATGACCGGAAAAAGACGCAGCTTGAGACCAAGATCGCCCAGGCAAAACGACGGCTTGAGGTGGACCTTCCCGAGGAAGCACGCAGAGCGGATGCATATCCCGGATGGCTGCGGGAGTAGCGGTCCGCCGGACGGGCCACGGAAGAAAGTGTGTACGAAGGGTGGTCGGGTGTTCCCCGGGACCAAGGCATTATGAAAAAGATCATCGTTGCGGCGAACCTCCTGCCGGTCCTCGACAGCAGTAACAGTATCTTCCGGAGGGGCGGCATCACGTTGTTTACCGCTCAATCCTCCGAAGAGATCGTTAATCTCCATGGTGTCAAGAATGCGGACCTTATTATAACCGGTCAGGCCCTTCCGCTCATGGGCGCAGAACGATTGTGCGCCGCCATCCGCCGCGATGACCAGTTGAAGCATGTGTCCATCATCGTGGCCGGCGACGACCGCGGGGAGAGCGGGGCGCACTGCCTTGCTGCAGGGGCCAATGCTTTTCTCCCGGCACCGGTCGACGGCGTGGCGCTTTTTTCCAAGGTCTCCGAACTGCTCCTGGTGCCCCAGCGGAAGGACATGCGGGTGCTGTTGCGTGCCTCGGTTACCGGCCTGGAGGGAGACACCTCCTTTTTTGCTGCGTCGCAGAACATCAGCATCTCCGGCATGATGCTGGAGACCGACCGGAGCCTGGCTTCGGGAGAGCGGTTCGTCTGCTCCTTCAACATTGCGCACAGCGAGATCAGGGTCTCCTGCATGGTCATGCGGGCGGACCGCACCGCTTCCGGGAGGCACCGGTATGGCGTGAAATTCCTGAACCTCGATACGAAGTCGCTGATCATCATAGAAAATTACGTCAAAGCCCAGGCACGGCGCTAGCCGTCCCGGTCCTTGATCTTCAATGTTCTTGCAGCAGGAGGGTGGGTTGGACGAACGGTACGATTTTAAAAAAGTTGAAGAACGCTGGCAGCGCACCTGGCAGGAGGACGGCACCTTTAAAGTGACCGAGGACGTTTCTAAGCCGAAGTACTACTGCCTGGAAATGTTCCCCTATCCGTCGGGCAGGATCCACATGGGCCACGTACGGAACTACGCCATCGGCGACGTGGTGTCGCGCTACAAGCGGATGCGCGGGTTCAATGTGCTGCACCCCATGGGGTGGGATTCCTTTGGTCTGCCGGCGGAGAACGCGGCGATCAAGCACGGCATCCATCCCCAGAAGTGGACGCTCGAGAACATCGCCTCCATGCGGGACAACCAGCTCAAACGGCTCGGGTTGTCCTACGACTGGGACCGCGAGGTGGCCACCTGTCTCGAGGAATATTACCGCTGGAACCAGTGGTTCTTCATCAAGATGTATGAGCGGGGGCTTGCCTATAAGAAGCTCTCCTATGTGAACTGGTGCCCGTCGTGCAATACGGTGCTGGCCAACGAACAGGTGGAGGACGGGCTCTGCTGGCGCTGCAGTTCGGTGGTGCAGCACAAGGAGCTCGAACAGTGGTTCTTCAAGATCACGGCCTATGCCGAAGAGCTG
>JBGQDI010000130.1:0-7217 GCA_041495765.1 Nitrospirota bacterium | reverse complement strand
GCCTTCGGGAGGGAAGAAATACCGGTTCGACAGAGCGATTTTGATGGTACGGCCGGGACAATGCCCGGCCGTACCCGGTTCTATTGCACTACTTCGATCATGCCATCCATGCCGCGGTCCTTGTGACTCTTCACAAAAGGGAGTTTTTTACCGCAATACATCTCATATTTCCCAACTGCCTTTGGGGTGAACTTGATGACCTTGGGGTCCTTGCCGAGCGATTCCGAAAATTCAATGCCCGCCTCCGGCGCCTTTACTATGATGTCGTGCGGGGTATATCCTTGATCCTTCCTGACCTTCAGTTCCACGGGAACATTCACTTTCACGATAATGTAATTGGGATCGAAAAAATAGCTCCCGCCCACGACCTCAACACGCTGCACTCCATCAGCACCAACAGCAGCCACGGCCCGTTTTTCTTTTGCCACCCCTGGTGAATGATCTTCCTTTGCTGGAGCTGCCTGCTGTTTTTGGTCCTCACCAAAGGCAACCGCACCGAACGGCAGTAAAAAAAACACCAGAACCAGGACCACAAGACCTGTGTATTTCATGACATCCTCCTTTGAAAGTTCGCTACTGTTTAAAAGTATATCAGATAAGATAGGTGCCTGCAGTCCTGCCGCACGATAACCTGTTGACAAAAGGCCGGTGATTATCTTAGAATACGGGCCATCTTCACTTTCAGATACACCGGCACCTTGAACGGACCTCCAGCGCAGACCTGCCTATGAACTTGAACGGTTCACCGAAAATCACACCACGCCAGTTTCTCCTCCCGGTATTGACCCTGCTCGCAGGCATTTACATCGGATTCACGATCAAAGATCTTACGATGAATGCGCCGGTGCACCAATATCATGAGGTCAGACAGAAGGGCTGGGAGTACATCGATCCCCTGCTCGATTGCGAACAGGCCAGTGACGCAGCAGACAACCAGGAATTGAGACCGTTCAAACTGCATGTGGAACACTTTATTGAAAACGAGCTAAAGAAACGATCGAACAATCGTATTGCTGTTTATTTCCGTGAACTGAACGACGGGCCTTGGTTTGCGATCGGCGACACCCAGGAATTTTATCCTGCAAGCCTCCTGAAAACTCCGGTCATGATCGCCGTGCTCAAACAGGCAGAAGCACACCCCGATATCCTGAAAAAGAAGCTCCCTTACAATGACGAAAAAGTAAAGGCCTTTCAGAACAAGATACCCAGAACGCTGGAGTTCGGCAGGTCGTACACGGTCGAAGAGCTGCTCCGCCAGATGATCGTCTATTCCGACAATGTTCCGACCTATCTTCTCGACAACTTTGTTGACCTCGAGATCCTTCACCGGACCTATATTGACCTGGGGATCTACGACCCCTACCATGGAGCGAACCGCTCATTCCCGGTCTTTGCCTCGCCCAGCTATAAGATCTCAGCTGAGACCTATGCCTCTTTCTTCCGCATCCTGTTCAACGCCTCGTACCTGTCAAAGCCGATGTCTGAAAAAGCCCTCGCCCTGCTGGCTGACAGCGCTTTCAAAGATGGCCTGGTCGCCGGGGTACCGCCGCAGATCAAGGTGGCTCATAAGTACGGCACCCATGAGTCCGGCGAGAACCTGGAGATAAAACAAATGCACGATTGCGGCATCGTCTATTATCCGAATCACCCCTATCTCCTCTGCATCATGACAGCCGGAGATTCCTTTGAGACGCTCGACGATACTATCGTGGATATTTCTCATGAGATCTACAAAGAGATCGATAGTCAGCATCATCGGCCCTGATCGTCAGCAACAACCTCACACCGATGCATCCTAGACCCATTTGACCTTCGGTTCCTTCTTCGGCGGCCGGGTAGACTCATGCTTTGGATATCCCAGAAGGATGGGCCCATACAGCGAATCGCCTTCCTGCAGTTCGAGGATCGCCCTCACTTCCGGGTCCTCGGTGACCATAGCACCAAAACCGACCCAGCAACTTCCTAACCCCAGCGCATGGGCGGCCAGCATCATGTTCTCGCAGGCGAGCGGACAGGAATGGGCAGCATACCGCCCGTTGCCGATGATGAACACGATCGCCGGCGCGGAATAGTACACGGGGTCCGGCAGTTCTGCATAGCGCTGTTTGATCGAGGCATACCGTTCCGGATCAACGTCCTTGACCGACTCAGTGATCTTCTTTGCCTGAGGCAGGGCAGCCCCCAGGAGCTTTCGTCTGGCATCCTTGTCCTCTACCACGACGAACCGCCAGGGCTGGCTGTTCATGGCTGAGGGCGCTTCGTTCCCCGCCTCGATGACGGCGGACAACAATTCCCGCGGCACCGCCTTCGCATCATAGGACCTGACGGAACGCCGCATTTTTATAGCAGTAATGACCTCGTTCATTGCTTCCTCTTTCTTCCCGGACGAAAAGGACCGGATCGGATGTTATTACCCCGGCAATTCTAGCATAGAAACGCCGATTGCGGTAAGGTTGCGCAGAAAAACAGCCTCCGAAATTATGCTATAATCCCGTCAGATGACCTGCTGAACAAAGAAGCGTTCCTTATGGAAAGTGGCTGGGATGTCCAGGGAAGGGGGAATTTAACGATGAGGAAGTTCTGGTTCTATTTGGTGATAGTGTGCCTGGTGACTGCAACAGGCTCTTTTGCCGCCGTGGGCGGCGGTGACCTTACCTTCACGGCTCAAGGTGCAAAACCGGTTTTTTTCAGCCATACGAATCATGTCGATGGGAAAAAGTACAAGTGCAGCGCTTGCCACTATGCTGTGTTCCAGATGGCAAAAGACTCTTATAAGATGGATATGAGCAAGATAAACAAAGGTCAATTCTGCGGGACCTGTCATAACGGCGAGCGGTCCTTTGCCGTGAGCGATAAGGCAAGCTGCGTCAAGTGTCACAAATAAAAGCGCAGCCGTCTTACGGCACCAGCGGAAGATAGGCTATGCAGGAACAGCCCCGTCCAGGAAGGCTCGTGACCGTAATGTAGCCTTCGTGCCTCTTGACGATGTCGTACACCATTGCCAGCCCGATCCCGCCTTCCTTCCCGTCTCCCCGCGTCGTAAAAAAAGGCTCAAAGATCCGCTCCTGCTCCGCTGCTCCCATGGTCTCCCCGGTATCGGTAACTGAGAGCGTAGCATAGATCCCTATCCTGCCATAGCCGGTCCGCCTGATAAAATCGGCATCGATCAAGGCGCGGCCGGTAGCTACGGTCACGACCCCTCCGCGCGACATCCGGTCACGCGCATTGACCACCAGGTTCATGAGCGCACTCTCCAGCTTGATGGGATCTGCCATGACCTCCAGTGGCTCCGGCGAAGACCGCATCACGAGCTCACATTTCCCGCTCAGCATGGCCGCAAGGATCTGCTGCCTTTTCCCGACGAATTCGCCGATATCCTGCAGGGTCCGTTTTGCCTCCTGGTGAACGCTGATCTCCCTGAGAGTGCGTACCAGGATATCCGCCTGCTGCAAGGTAGACGTGACCGTCTGCGTCAATTCTGCGCTGCCTCCGCCATCCTCGCTCTCCTCGTGCAGCTCCGGTATGCGCCGGATGTCCTTTACCATGTTCTCGAGGTCGCCTGCGACATAGGAGGCCATTCGCCCTACGGCACCCCGGATCCGTTCATAACGGATGCGGGCTTCATTCCGTTTATGCTCGGTGATATCAAAGAAGATCCAGATCACGGCCGCCGATTCCCCGTATTCAATGACCGCAGACGTCATGACCGCCCACCGTTCGCTTCCGTTCGATCGGCGCAACCGTACTTCCTTCTCCGCAGTGCAGAGCGGCGGTTCTGCCCTTTCGAGGCCGTTCGGCTGGATCGCACCCCGGTGCTCAGGAAGGATGATGTCCCGAATATGCATCAGCAGCAGCCGCTCCTGCGAATATCCCGTCATTTCTTCTGCCGCCTTGTTTGCATAAGCGATCGACGCTCCCCGGTGAATAAAGACGGCAGCAGGCATTTTTTGCGCCAGCGTCGTGAAGCGTTCCTCGCTTTCCTGCAATGATGATCGGACCTTGCGCGTAATATCGTTGAGCCGGGCGTTTTCGAGCCCGCTCGCGGCATGGGCGGCCAGTGTTTCGAGAAAACCCACATCGCTCTGGACGAAGGTTTCTCCGCTCACTTTCGCGCCGATGACAAGCACTCCCTGCAGTCTTCCCTGGAACAGGAGGGGCACCAGCGCCTCGGCCCCGATCCCCCGCATATAGGTGCTAAGAGGGAACGGTTCCTGTTCCTCCCCCGCCCCGGCGATCTCTTTCAGGACCAGTGAGCGGTTCGTTTCATGCAGCTTCGTTACTGCAATATCGGCAAGAGCGCGCTGGTCCTTCATGGCAGCGAAACTGCCGCGTCCCTGCCGCAGGACAAAGCCGTCCCCGACCGTATGGACATAGACCCCGGCGTCCCTGGCGTCAAGCCCCGAGCACGTTATCTCGATCAAGTATTCGATCAGTTCACGTCCGTCATGCTTGGCGTTCAGTTCGATGATCGCTTCTCGCACGAGCGACTCATAATTGTAGCGATCGCCGATGATGAGATTATTGACAAGCGACTGCAGTTTCCTGCTGACCGGCGTTCCGAACAAGAAGAAACCAAGGAGCGCAAGCGATACGACCAGCGACGGCATTGTTCCGAAAGCGGGCTTGATCGCGGTCAAAATGGCCGCCTGGGTCCCGGAACAAATGAGGATAAAAATAAGGATGTTCAACGTCTTTGAAAAAATGATCCGCATCTCAAAGAGGCTGTATCGCACGATCGCGTAGAACGTAACGACCACCCAGGGCAGACTGAAGTAGGAGCCCAGCCCCGGCTCGACGCCAAAACCGCCTACGGCCGGCAGGATCCCCGCGATCATGATCCCGCCGAATGAATACAACAGTAATCCATAGAAGAAATGGTCGAGCTGGAACTTCTTGATCCCGCTCAAGTTCCGCCTGATGCGGATTATTTCGATGACAAGCCAGAGGACCATGAGCGCGCCGCATAAGCGTGCGGGAATTTCAAGCGGGCCGGGATGGTTGCTGTAGGGGATAAGCGAATAACGGGGGGTAACGATCAGATCGGTAAAAAGACAGAGGGTCAGGACAACGGTCCAATAGGGATACAGAACATAACCTACCATGCGGGCAATGCGGTTCGTTTCCGGCCTGAGGTAGTACAGGAACTGCAGGCCGGCGGGAATGGCGAACCAACCGATCCAGTTCAGCCGGGCAAAGAAAAGATGATCGTGCCCCCGGGAAGCCATGAGATACATGACCGCGGTATTCAGCGAGTAAGCGGACGAAAAAAAGGCGACGGCAGCCACGGACCGGTGCATGGGGCTGCTTCGACGGTTCTGGCTCAGCAGAAGAAATCCCAGAAGAAGCTCCATCGCAGCTATCGGTAACAGGGGGTATGCGATGAGTTCAAAACTGTCCATCAGACGATGCTCCTTGTTCTACTGCCTCAGTTCACGACCGAAACGGGTCACCAAAGACGTGGCTTTTGCAAGGCGTACTATAGCACATATGGGCCACGGAGTGCACAGGACAATTCACTCAGGTGTGGTCAACACCGCCGTCACTATCAGCTCCCGCTCCTTTGATATCATGTTGGTCCTCACGGCATCCTGTCGGCGCATCGAAAGATCACGGCCAGAACGTTCAAGGCAGGACAAGCCTGTCCCATTGCATCTCCTCCAACAGAGCGGTAAAAGTGCCGTCCAGCGGTGCCCGGATGCAGGTCAACCGGCAGGTATAAGGATGCGTGAACTCGATCTTATACGAATGCAACAATAACCGGTGGCATTTGTACTGACTGCGAAAAAAATCGTTCTGCTTGCCGTCGCCGTAAGTCGTGTCACCAAGGATCGGATGAAAGATATGTTTCATATGACGCCGTATCTGATGGCTACGGCCCGTAATGGGGAATGCGGCGATGAGGGAGTAGCGTGCCGTGGCATATCGTCCTACCGGATGGGGCAGTTCAATGGACGCCAATCGTTGATACTCAGTGACCGATGGTTTGGCAGGCTTGTCTTTACCGGCTCTTTGATCGGCCATCTTGTCGGAGAGCTCTTTTAAAGGATGATCGATGCGCTCAGTTTCCTTGGTGAATCCACGCACGACGGCAAGATATCCCTTGGAGATCGTTTCGTCGATAAAGGACCGGGCCATACGCCGGGCGGTCTCCTGATCAAGCGCGAAGACCAGCACCCCTGAGGTTGATTTGTCGAGGCGATGAATGGGATAGACCCACTGCCCCACCTGGTCGCGAACGAGCTTCAGGGCGTTTTCATTCTCATGGCGGTCGATCGTACTGCGGTGGACCAGCAGTCCCGCCGGCTTATTGACAACGACCAGATATTCGTCCTGATACAGGACCGGCAATGTTTTCATCGTGATCTGTTCACCACGGCGGCTTGCGGCGACAACGGGGGGAGCGTTCCTTTGTGAAAAAGCACGACGTCGCTGTCTGCAAAGACCACATCGGCATGCCACTGGACGGCAAGCCATTCAAAGGTCGATCGGGGATAAAAGCAGACATGGGTCCGGTCATTTTTGTAGTACCATTGTGCAAAGGTTGCCCGATCAACGGCACGGTTGGTCATGATGCCTAACCATCCACCTTCTCTGAGGCAGGACCACAACCGTGACAGCTCTTTTTGCGGATCGTGCAGGTGCTCCACCACTTCGGTGGCGGTGATAAAATCATATTGCAGCTCCAGCACGGCAGGAACGGGTTCGTAAAAATGGTCAAAGAGCGTCATGGTATGGCCGGCTTCCTCGAAGATCCGTGAGAGCGTCGGCTGGGGACCGGAACCGAAATCCAGCCCGTGACTGCACGGGGCAAGATATTTTTGCAGCGGAAGGAACACGCGGTTGAGGAAGCGGCGATAGTTCTCGTCCTGGGGGGAGTTCTGGTGCAGGTCGTAACGTTCTTTTTCCTGCTGGGCGGACAAGAACTGCCCCGGGGGAACGAACACGAGACTGCAAACACGACACTGGAAATAGGTACGCCGTTTGTCCCTTGCATAGTCAAGCACTTGTTCGTTCCTGCACAAAGGGCAGGCGGTATCGTAGACAGGTGGTCTCATAGGATGCCTTGCACGGACCGGCTTATCCGCTCTGTGCAAATCGTGCTTTATGCTTTTTTTCGACCACACGCGCCGCGAAAGTAAGTGCAGCCGCGATGACGAGCAGTGCTGCAGCCGCAAGATAGGCGTCGTTATAGCTTCCGATGCCTGTTGCCTTCTTCG
>JBGQDI010000129.1:0-7337 GCA_041495765.1 Nitrospirota bacterium | reverse complement strand
GCCAAGATCTTCGGCCCGATCAAGGACTGGGAGTGTCTTTGCGGCAAATATAAGCGGATGAAGCACCGCGGCATCGTCTGCGACAAGTGCGGAGTCGAAGTGATCCAGTCAAAAGTGCGGCGCGAACGCATGGGCCATATCGAGCTCTCGTCGCCGGTCGCCCATATCTGGTTTCTCAAGGGTCTGCCGAGCCGCATTGGTACGCTCCTTGACATGACGCTCCGTCAGCTTGAAAAGGTCCTCTACTTTGAAGGGTACGTGGTCGTCGACCCAGGCGACACACCGCTCAAACACAAGGAACTCCTGACCGAGGAACGCTTCCGCAAAGCCCAGCTGGAGTATGGATCCAGCGGTTTTAAAGCCGGGATGGGCGCCGAAGCCATTCGGGAGATGCTGCGCAGCGTTGATCTCGAAACCGAATCCGAAGAGATCCGTAAAAAGATCGATGTCGCCACGTCCATGGCCACCAAGAAAAAGCTGACGAAGCGGCTCAAGGTGATCGAGGCTTTCCGCAAGTCGGGCAACAAACCCGAGTGGATGATCCTTGATGTGGTCCCGGTGATCCCGCCGGAACTGCGGCCGCTTGTTCCTCTCGAGGGCGGACGATTTGCCACCTCTGACCTCAATGACCTCTACCGCCGCGTCATCAACCGGAACAACCGTCTGCGCCGGCTTGAGGAACTGAAAGCTCCTTCGGTCATCATCAGGAATGAAAAACGCATGCTTCAGGAAGCTGTGGATGCACTCTTTGATAACGGTCGCCGCGGCCGCGTTCTGCGCGGGCCGAACAAGCGCCCCCTGAAATCGTTGTCGGATATGCTCAAAGGCAAACAAGGCCGGTTCCGTCAGAACCTGCTCGGAAAACGCGTGGACTATTCAGGACGTTCCGTGATCGTCGTCGGTCCGGACCTTAAGCTCCACCAGTGTGGTCTTCCGAAAAAAATGGCCTTGGAACTGTTCAAACCCTTCATCTTCAATAAGCTTGAAGAGAAAGGGTATGCTACTACCATTAAGAGCGCAAAAAAGATGATCGAACGCGAGCGTCCCGAGGTATGGGATGTTCTGGAAGAGGTCATCCAGGAGCATCCGGTATTGCTGAACCGTGCTCCTACGCTCCATCGTCTCGGGATCCAGGCATTTGACCCGGTCCTGGTCGAAGGGAAGGCGATCCGGCTCCACCCGCTGGTGTGCGCGGCTTTTAACGCGGACTTTGACGGCGATCAGATGGCAGTTCATATCCCGCTCTCGGTCGAAGCCCAGCTCGAAGCTCGCGTGCTGATGCTCTCGGTCAATAACGTACTGTCGCCGGCGAATGGCAGGCCGATAACGGTCCCATCACAGGACATTGTGCTTGGCTGCTACTATCTGACCAAGTCCCGTTCAAAAGCAGCCGGCGAAGGCATGGTGTTCTCCGGCAGGCACGAAGTACGGGTCGCATACGATCAGGGCATGGTCCATATCCATGCGCGGGTCCGGTGCCGCATCAACGGCAAACTTGAGGAAACGACCGTCGGCAGGGTGCTGTTCGGCGAGGTGTTGCCCGAAGGCATGCCGTTCTCTTCCGTGAACAAGGAAATGACCAAGAAAGAGCTCGCAAAATTGATCGATGAGTGTTATCGGAGATTGGGCCTTCGGCGCACCGTCGTTCTGATCGATGACCTGAAAGAGATCGGCTTCACCTACGCCATGAGAGCCGGCATTTCGATCTGTATCTCGGACATGCATATTCCAAGCAAAAAACAGAAGTTCATCGATCAGGCGCAAAAAGAAGTGATGGAAATTCACCATCAGTATACCGAGGGTCTTATCACCAACGGTGAGCGTTACAACAAGGAAATCGACATCTGGGCGAATGTGACGGAAAAGATCGCCGATGAAATGATGGCGGAGCTCGGCATGGAAGCGGTAGAGATCGGAACCGCACGGAAATCCGAGCTTCAGGAAGCCCGGTCATTTAACAACATCTTCATGATGGCCGATTCGGGAGCGCGCGGCAGCACACAGCAGATCAGACAGCTTGCAGGTATGCGCGGACTGATGGCGAAACCGTCGGGCGAGATCATTGAAACGCCGATCACCGCGAACTTCCGCGAAGGCCTCACGGTGCTTCAGTATTTCATTTCCACTCACGGCGCGCGGAAAGGTCTTGCCGATACGGCGCTCAAAACTGCCAACTCAGGTTACCTCACCAGAAGGCTTGTGGACGTGTCCCAGGATGTAATCATTACCCAGGATGACTGCGGTACTACCGACGGTATTATCGTGGGTTCGCTGGTTGAGGGCGGTGAGATCATCGAACCGCTGTCAGAACGTATTCTCGGACGCGTGGCGGCCGAGGATATCAAAGACCCGATCACCAAGGATGTTATCATCGGAACACGCCGCGAGATCAATGAAGAGCTGGTGAAGCGGGTCGAGGAATCGGGCATCGATAAGATCAAAATCCGTTCGGTGCTCACGTGCCAGTCTTTGCGCGGTGTCTGCCGGATGTGCTATGGCCGCGATCTTGGCCGTGGGAAATTGGTAGACATCGGCGAAGCGATCGGCATTGTCGCAGCTCAGTCCATCGGTGAACCCGGAACGCAGCTTACCATGCGGACGTTCCATATCGGCGGCACGGCCAGCAAGGTTGTAGAGCAGACCGTACTTGAGGCGAAGAACGCCGGTATATTAAAGTATCTCAATGTAAACACGGTGAAGAACAAAGAAGGCGATTACGTGGTCATGTCCCGGAGTGGCAGCATCGCAATTCATGATGAAACGGGACGCGAGCGTGAGAAGTATGCCATCATCTATGGCGCACGGCTTAAGGTGCAGGATGGCCACAAGGTTGAGCTTGGCCAGAAACTCGTTGAATGGGACCCGTATTCTCTTCCCATCCTCACCGAGATCGGCGGCAAAATCGCCTATGGTGATATTATCGAAGGCGTCACCATGCGCGAGGAAGTGGATGAAGTCACCGGTTTGTCGCGTAAAGTGATCATCGATTATCCGAACCAGAACCTGCGGCCGCGTATTTCCATCAAAGATCAGCACGGTAAGACCGCCAGGCTGCCCGGCTCCAACGTTGTGGCGCGGTATCTGTTGCCGGCAGGAGCACACATCCTGGTTGACAAGAACGGCGAGGTCTTTCCGGGTGACATCCTTGTTAAGATCCCCCGTGAAACCACCAAGACCAAGGACATCACGGGAGGTCTTCCCAGGGTTGCCGAACTCTTTGAGGCAAGAAAACCGAAAGAACAGGCGATCATCAGCGAGATCGACGGAACGGTGGAATTCGGCGGGTTTGTGAAGGGCATGCGCAGAATCCTGGTCAAGGATGGCATGGGGAACGAGAAGGAATATCTGATCCCCAAGGGCAAACATGTGAACGTGCATGAAGGAGATTGGGTTGCAGCCGGTGAACCACTCATGGACGGGCCGGTCGATCCCCACGATATTCTGAGCGTACTGGGGCCGCGCGAGCTCCAGAAATACCTTGTTGACGAAGTGCAGCAGGTCTACCGTCTTCAGGGTGTGAGCATCAACGATAAGCATATTGAGGTCATTGTCCGCCAGATGCTGCGTAAGGTCAGGATCGAGGAAGCGGGAGATGCACCATTCCTTATCGGCGAGCAGGTTGATCGCTTCAATTTTGCCAGAGAGAACGAAGCGGTTATCGCTAAAGGTGGCGTGCCAGCAACGGCGCGGCCAATCCTTCTTGGAATCACGAAGGCGTCTCTCACAACAGATAGCTTTATATCGGCAGCATCGTTCCAGGAGACGACCCGGGTGCTTACGGAGGCTGCAATCACCGGGGCCGTCGATGATCTTGTCGGTCTGAAAGAGAACGTTATCATGGGTCGGTTAATACCTGCAGGTACAGGTATGGCGGAATACCGAAACACTTTCATGGAGCCAATCGAGGAAGAAGCAATAGAGTCCATCTAGCATCGCATGGATTGACGGATACTGGAAAATCGTAGTCAGCCGGTCTCCGCTGCACTTTTGAAGGATTAGATGGTCGTAGCGGAGGTCGGTGCATATTTTTTGGAATTGATAAAAAAAATCTTGACATTCTACGGTTAGATATATATAATCATCAGGTTTTGACTCAACTTTTTCCTAAGGTTGTTATGTCCATGTTTTTAAGGAGTTATACACGTGCCTACCATTAATCAGCTTGTACGGCAAGGTCGGTCTTTAGCGGCGACCAAGACAAAAAGCCCGGCCCTGAAGGGTAGTCCCCAGAAACGTGGGGTCTGTATCAGGGTTTATACAACGACACCGAAGAAGCCGAACTCCGCTCTTCGTAAGGTTGCGAGGGTTAGGCTTACGAACGGCATGGAAGTTACCACCTATATTCCCGGTGTTGGGCATAATCTGCAGGAGCACTCCATTGTGCTCATTCGTGGCGGCAGGGTCAAGGATTTGCCGGGCGTTCGCTATCATATCGTGCGCGGTACGCTTGATACGGTTGGTGTCGCAAATCGTAAGCAGGGCCGCTCCAAGTATGGGGCAAAGCGTCCTAAGTAGCAGTTTGGCAGTTTAGTAGGTGCGTCGATGGCGCCAAATGCGTAAATAAAGGAACGTCATACTATGCCGAGAAAAAGTGTTGTTGTAAAAAGAGAATCACTGCCCGATCCAAAATATCACAGCCAGATGCTCGCTAAGTTTGTGAATGTGCTTATGCGCAAGGGCAAAAAGAGCACTGCAGAGGCTATTTGTTACAAGGCACTCGACCGGATCCAGCAGAAGACTAATGGAGACCCGATTGCCATCTTTAAGAAAGCAATCGAGAATTTGAAGCCGACCCTTGAGGTGAAATCGCGTCGGGTAGGTGGTGCTTCTTATCAGGTGCCTATCGAAGTGAAGCAGCCTCGCAGGATGTCTTTGGCTTACCGCTGGCTTCGGCTGTATGCGTCACAGCGGCCCGAGAAGTCCATGGTTGATAAGCTGGCAGGAGAAATCCTTGATGCATCGAACAATACCGGCGCTGCTGTAAAGAAGAAGGAAGATATTCACCGTATGGCTGATGCCAATAAGGCATTCGCTCATTATCGCTGGTAAGTCCTTTAGAGAGAAGCGGAGGAAGTTTTGGCTAGGCAGTTTTCACTCGAAAATACACGCAACATTGGTATTATGGCTCATATCGACGCCGGTAAGACGACGACGACAGAGCGGATCCTTTACTATACCGGTGTTTCCTATAAGATCGGCGAAGTGCACGATGGTACTGCGGTCATGGACTGGATGGTTCAGGAACAGGAGCGTGGTATAACCATTACCTCTGCCGCAACCACCTGTTTTTGGCGTGACAAGCGAATTAACATCATCGACACTCCCGGTCATGTGGACTTTACTATCGAAGTGGAGCGTTCGCTTCGTGTGCTCGATGGTGCCGTGGCAGCATTCGACTCGGTTAGCGGTGTTGAGCCCCAGTCGGAGACCGTCTGGCGTCAGGCGGACAAGTATAACGTTCCGCGCATAGCATTCATGAATAAGATGGACCGGATCGGCGCAGATTTTTACATGAGCGTCCAGTCCATGGTTGATCGGCTTGGCGCAAACGCAGTGCCGATCCAGCTCCCTGTCGGAGCGGAGGATAAATTCCGCGGTTGTATCGACTTGGTGAAAATGAAGGCGGTCCTTTTCGACGACGAAACACTTGGTGCTAAGTTTGTTGTCGACGAGATCCCTGCGGACCTTCTTCCGAAGGCTCAGGAATACCGCGAAAAGATGATCGAGAAGATCGCCGACGCTGATGAAGTGGTCATGGAAAAATTTCTGAACGGCGAGACGCCAACAGAAGCCGAGATCATGGTGGCGATCCGCAAGGGAACGATCGCAATGAGCATTTTCCCCGTCATCTGCGGTTCGGCATTCAAGAATAAGGGCGTACAGCTTCTCCTTGATGCGGTCGTTGACTATCTTCCGTCTCCTTTGGATATTCCGCCGGTCACGGGCATTGGCCCTAAGGGTGAGGAAGTCGTTCGCACGGCATCTGACAGCGAGCCTTTCTCTGGCATAGCATTTAAGATCATGACCGATCCTTTTGTTGGTCAGCTAACCTTCGTTCGGGTCTATTCCGGGACGCTGACATCCGGGTCGTATGTATATAACTCTTCCAAGGGCACCAGAGAGCGTGTCGGCAGGTTGCTCAAAATGCACGCGAACAAGCGGGAAGAGATCGAGCAGATCTATTCCGGTGACATCTGTGCTGCCGTGGGACTCAAGAGCACTCTTACTGGGCATACGCTCTGCGATGAAAATAAACCAGTCATCCTGGAAGCGATGGTATTCCCCGAGCCGGTCATCCACGTGGCTGTAGAGCCCAAGACGAAGGCGGATCAGGAAAAGCTGGGATTCTCGCTTCAGAAGCTCATGCAGGAAGATCCCTCATTCCGTGTGCATACCGATACGGAGACCGGACAGGTCATCATCTCGGGTATGGGTGAGCTTCATCTGGAGATCATCGTTGACCGTCTTTTGCGCGAATTCAAGGTAGATGCGAATGTGGGCAAACCCCAGGTCGCATACCGCGAGACGATCAAGAAGAAGGTCACTGCAGAGGGCAAGTTCGTTCGCCAGTCCGGCGGACGCGGTCAGTATGGACACGTTGTCCTCGAACTCGAGCCCCAGGAGCCGGGGAAGGGTTTTGAATTTGTGAACAAGACCGTCGGCGGCTCTGTTCCCAAGGAATATGTAGCTCCGACGCAGAAGGGTATTGAAGAGGCGATGCTGAACGGCGTCATTGCCGGGTACCCGGTCGTTGATATTAAAGTAACGCTTATCGATGGATCCTATCATGACGTCGATTCCTCGGAGATGGCATTTAAGATCGCCGGGTCCATGGGGTTCAAAGAAGGTGCTGCAAAGGCGACGCCCGCGTTGCTTGAGCCGGTAATGGCAGTAGAGGTAGTCTGCGCAGAAGAATATATGGGAGATATTATCGGTGATCTCAGCTCCCGCCGCGGCCGGGTGCAGGGCATGAACGTGCGGGGAGCCGGCCGGGTGATATCGGCACAGGTGCCGCTTTCAGAAATGTTCGGGTATGCTACGGATATCCGGTCCAAGACGCAGGGCAGAGCGACGTATACCATGCAGTTTGCGCATTACGAGGAAGTCCCAAAAAATATTTCAGAACAGATCATCGCTAAGGTAAAAGGCGAAGCAGTCAAGCGGTAATATTACTTAATTCCATTGGATTTCCACTTTTCAACAGGAGGCAGATAGCATGGCAAAGGCAAAATTTGAGAGGACAAAACCTCATGTGAACGTGGGCACCATCGGCCATGTTGACCACGGCAAGACGACCTTGACAGCGGCCATCACGAAGGTGCTGTCCTTCAAGAACT
>JBGQDI010000128.1:0-7353 GCA_041495765.1 Nitrospirota bacterium | reverse complement strand
GCGCCCATCCGGATGCATTGCACAACGCTGTCCATGTCATCGAGCGCGGACACGACAATGACGGGGATGTCCCCGTAGCGGTCGCTGCTCTTCAACTGCTGCAACACCTGGTAGCCGCTCATGTCCGGCATCATGATGTCGAGCAGGACCAGGTCGAACGTATGGTCTTTCAGGAGATGGAGCGCCTCTTTTCCACTCCCGACCGTCGTAACAAAATGGCCCTGCCGCTCGAGTTGCCGTTGCATAAGATCTCTGCTGATCTCGGTGTCATCCACCACGAGCAGGCTTCCCCGGGCAGACGTCATGGACGCCTGCTTCATGGCATCAAGCAGGGGAATCTCGTTCATGATACCCCGGACCATGGCCCCGGGCTGCGCTGCGACCGCGTCCCCGGCCGCGGATCCGGCGGGCGTCAACCCGGCGAGCTCGTCGATACAGGAGAGGAACTGCCGTCCCGCTTTGAGTATCTTCTCCAGATCGGGGATAAGGGCATCGGAGCCGTCCACGGCCGCATCCTCGATAAGCATTTCACTGTACCCGATGATGGCGTTCAGCGGCGTACGCAGCTCATGGCGAAGAGCTGAGCTGAATGCATCCCTCTCGCGCTCCGTCTTCGTTGTCGCGAAGGACGCTTCATCCAGGAGAGCATCAACATGGGTGTACAGT
Source organism: Nitrospirota bacterium (assembly GCA_041495765.1). Taxonomy (GTDB): domain Bacteria; phylum Nitrospirota; class UBA9217; order UBA9217; family UBA9217; genus GWC2-56-14. The sequence goes on along the minus strand of JBGQDI010000128.1, from coordinate 6,687 downwards.
TTCCTGCCCAGGGCATGTATCTTCATCAGGTCCGCGACAAGGCCGGCTTTTTCCTGCTCCTTCGCGTCCTCCAGCAACAGCGCGCTGTACTCAATGACCGCGTTCACGGGTGCGCGCAGCCGGTCGCGCAGGCCGGCAAGAAATATTCGCCGGGAACGGCCGGCTTCTTGTTCCTGACCGCCCTGGCATTGCTGCGAAGGCAAATTTGTTCCCGCACCTTTTCGCTGTTTCGGAATCGTCATGGTCTTTCCTGTTTTCTCAGCAACGCCTGCATCTTCCCGAGCAGCCGCTCGAGATCGATTGGCTTGGAATCGTAATCGTCGCAACCGGCCTTGATCGCTTTGTCCCGGTCTCCGGCCATAACATGGGCGGTCAAGGCTATGATCGGTATGGACGCCGTTTCCGGGAGATCCTTGATCCGCCGGGTCGCTTCCCACCCGTCAACAGCGGGAAGGCTCATATCCATCAGGATCAGATCGGGCCGCTCCAATGCGGCCATTTTCACTCCCGCCTCGCCGTCCGCGGCGATCAGGACCTCGTAGCCCTTTCGCTGGAGCCGGCGGGACAACATGTCCCGGTTCATCTCATTGTCTTCCACCAGCAGGATTCTGGGCATCGTGTTCCTTTTCAAAGGTAGGGATTGGTATTAATACAAACGCATTTAGATTTGTTACTGCTTTCGCCCTCTTTTATCCTCTCCCCAGCGGGGAGAGGGGGATTCGTTCAGAATGTAACATTTATTATTTCGTTTATATTAATTAGTCCGCGGTATAAACCCATCCTCACCCTGGCCCTCTCCTTGAAGGAGAGGGTGTATAGGAAGCTTCACCATAAATGCCGTGCCCCTGCCGTATTCGCTCGTGACCCGGATCTCCCCGCCCATCATCTCGCAGAACCGCCTGGTGATCGCCAGTCCCAGCCCGGTGCCCCCGTATTTTTGAGCGATCTGCGCATCTGCCTGGGTGAAGGGCTGGAACAGTTTTTCCATCTGCCCAGGGGTCATGCCGATGCCCGTGTCGCGAACGATCAGGGAAAGGTTTTCGATGTTCCCTGCTGTTTCCCGAACCGCGTCCAGGGTGATCGTCCCCAGCTCCGTGAACTTGCACGCATTGCTCAGCAGGTTGAACAGGATCTGCCGGACCTTCGTGATATCCGCGCACATGGAGCCAAGATCATCGGGGCGATTGATCGAAATGACATTTGCGTTCTTCGTTATCAGGGGCCGGACCGTGCTCACCACTTCTTCGATAAGGCGTGCGATGTCAAAGGTCTCGGGTGAAAGCTCCATCTTGCCGGCCTCGATCTTGGAAAGGTCGAGGATATCGTTGATGAGCGCCAGCAGGTGCTTGCCCGAGGCCCGGATCTTCTGAAGGTCGGGAATAAAGACTTTCTGATCACGGTCTTCGGCTTCCTCGGTCAGCATCTCGCTGTACCCGATGATGGCGTTCAGGGGGGTGCGCAGCTCGTGACTCATGCTGGCCAGGAAATCGGACTTGTGGCGGCTCGCGGTCTCGATCTGCTGGTAGAGGCTCCTGAGCTCGTTGTTCATGCGGTTCAGGTTGTCCGCCAGGGTCCCGAGTTCGTCCCGGTTCGGCACGTCGACCCGCTTCGAGAAATCACCCGATGCGATCTGCTTCAGCTGCGCGTCCATGAGCGTGACAGGCCCCATCAGGGACGAAGAGACCGCATAGCCGAGCAGGATCGCCAGCCCGATGCTCCCGGCGGCAAAACCGATGACCACCCACCGCGATGTCAGATATGCCCGATTGCTTTCGTCCGCCTTTGCTTCCATATCGGCCTCGGCCCGGTTCACCATTTAATTGGTAAGCCGCTCAAGGCTGTCGGCCAAAGGCGCGATCGTGGTCAGCCGGAGTTCCCGTGCCCTGGCGAGCTTATGCTCCCGCGTAAGTTCCAGAACATTCGTGATCACCTCTATCAACTGCTCATGCTCGTTGCCGATCTTTCTGAAAAGCTCGACCTCGTCCCGCGTCACGAACTGAAGCCGTTCGAGGTCATATCGAAACTGGTTGAGCTGGCGGAGAGCGCTTTCAAGCATACGCTCCTCCGGCGACAGAAGCGCTGATGTTACGCTGTAAAGCTGGGCCGTGGTGTCGTGCTGGAGCTGACGAAAGGCCGCAACTTTACGCCGGAGCTGGCTGAGTTACTCGGAACGACGGTTCACGCCGCTGAGGACCTGAAGGACGACGACGCCGAATATGATCAGCAGCGCCACGATGGCGAAGAATGCACCGATCAGTTTGGTATGGACCGTAAAAGGCGCTCTCGCCACAAGCCGCGGGAGGAGGTCCCTCATCTCCGCACCCCGTACAGGATCAGCTCAACTATGGCAGCGCGGTTCCCTACCACGTTATTCCGAATTCCTTTTTCAGCTCGTTCATGAAGCGCCAGTCGGTATGCTGGTCGATGAATTGCTGGGGATTGGACTCTATCATCCCTATTTCTCTCATGCGCAGTGCGTAAAAACGGACCGTATCCTCAGGATTGTACTCCCGCCACTTGCTGTACGGTATGTCCTTGAGCGCCCGGAGGACGGACTTGTATTCGGATGCATTCCTGACCTTCTTTTCAATGACAATGCGCGTCGCGAGCTCCGGGTTCCGGGCGACGATATCATTCGCCTTCAGGATGGCGCGAAGAGCGCGTTTCGTGGCAATGGGGTTCTTCTTGATAAAGTGGCTCTGCCCGCTCACCATGCAGCAGAAGTACTGGGACCACGGCTTGTCGATATTGGTGTCGATCAGGAGATGGCCCATGCCCTGCTCGATCAGCTCATGCGGCCAGGGGGGAAAGCAAATGAAAGCATCGATCTTTCCCTCGCGGAACAGGCGCATTGCTTCATCTTTGTTTACCCAGGCGTAATGCATGTCCGTGCGCGGGTCAAGGCCCACATAGGCCACGATCGTGGAGAAAAAAATATGCGGGCCGCTGTTCTTAAAAGCCCCTACCCAGACGGTCTTCCCCTTGAGGTCGCGGACCGAATGGATCCGTTCACTGCCGACGAGCGCATAACACCCCACATGCAGCCCGGAAATGATCTTGAGCGGAGGTTGCTGCTGTTCTAAATTGAACATTGACGCCGCGGAGAAGCCAGGACTCAGGTCGATCGCGCCTTCCTTGGACATCTTCACCAGTTCCGTTCCGTTCCCGGACACATACTGCACATCAGTGAATCCTTCTTCGCGCAGCAGCGGTTCGGCCACATACATGGGCGCCCAGCATGCCGGGTCGTCCCGGCGGATCCGCAGTCTCGTCGTCTCAGGCGGCGGTTCTATTGCCGCAGCTGTCGGTTCAGGCCGCAAACCGAGCGCAGCTGTCGCACCCGCCATCGCAAGCCCTCTAAGGAACTTGCGTCTGCTCCAACCGTCCATTTCCCGGTTCCCCATGGAGCCCCTCTCCTTCTAAAATGACCGAATGCAGTGTGTGCGCGCAGGAAGTGCTTACTCTGAATGGTATACGGTTTGTTTGTGCTAAGCAATGCAATAATCGCGTTTCGCGATTTCAGCCGCTCAAAATACGATTAGAACTTAATCTCTATTTTCAGTTGCCGCTTCGCGTCACGACCGGCATACACAAGAAGTAACGTGCGGAACCGTAGCCGTAAGCTTCCTTGATCGCGGCGCCGGATAAAATGCGTTCTTGTTCCGGAGATCGATCGGACGGGGGGTCAGAGATGGCGGGTATGAAGTTAGAAGCGGATTTTCAGAGGGAAGCGTTCGGCTCGTGTTGATTACTTTCCCTGCGCCCTGCCTGCTGCAAAAGCCTTCTGATTGATCTCGAGCACTTTTTTGGGCACGGTATTCACGATAGCGTCGAGCACAAAGGATTCCTTGAGCGGGAGATGGGAAAGCGCTGCGCCGAGGAGTACCAGGTTGAGCGTCCGCTTGTCCCCTGCTGCCACGGCGAGTTGAGTGCCGTCAAAAGGCATCACGGTCTTCGCACGGCTCTTGATGATGTCATTGACGTCGGTGGGATACTTTTCCGCGGCGATCGAGACGCCGATGGTGCCGATGGTGCGGGTGTTGTAGATGACGACGCCGTCGTCCTTTAGGAAGTGAAGGTAGCGGGCTGTTTCAAGCGGCTCGAACCCGATCAACAGGTCCGCCTCGCCTTCGGTGATGATCGGCGAAAAGACCTTCTCCCCGAAGCGCACCTGCGACAAGACGCTGCCCCCGCGCTGGGCCATACCGTGCACCTCGCTCTGCTTGACGTCGAGCCCCGCAAGGAGCGCCGCCTCGGCAATGACCTTGCTCGTCAGGAGCACGCCCTGTCCGCCCACACCGCTGATCAGAATATTAAATACGTTCAAGTTAAAACCTCGAAGATCTTTATCCGCAGATTTAACAACACACTTCTGGTTCGTTTTAATTCGTGAAATCTGCGGATGAATTGGCCTTACTGTCGGCCTGCTGTTCATTCTGCAATCCGAAATCCGCAATCCGAAATTGAATCATTTCGTCGTCATACAGCCAGTAGTACAAAGCTGATCACAGACCCCGCAGCCGTTGCAGAGCAGCGGATCGATCTCCACATATCCGGTCTTCCCCTCGGGCGTGAAGGACAGCGCGATGCAGCCCGCCTTGAGGCAGAGCTTGCAGCCTTTGCAGGACTCCCGCTCTACGCTGTAGGCCTTCTTGCTGACGCGGTACCGGAGCATGTAGGGTTGGTTCGAGATGAGCATGGTTGGCCCTTTCTCGGCAAGCTCTTCCTTCATGATCGTCTCGAGCTCCTTGATATTGTAGGCGTCGATCTCGCGTACCCGCTTTGCACCGATGGCCTGGCAGAGCTTCGCGATATCGAGGCGAGGCGCTTCGGCGCCCCCGGCGGTGCGGCCCGTGCCGGCATGCTCCTGGCCGCCGGTCATGCCCGTGGTGTCGTTGTTCATGATGATAACGATGGCGTCGCCGCCGTTATAGACCATGTTGATGAGGCCCGTGATGCCGGAATGGAGAAAGGTCGAGTCGCCGATCACTGCCACGGGCTTTTGCTGCGTGCCTTGCAGGGCGAGTCCCTTGGCCATGCCGTGGGCTGCCGAGATGCTGGCGCCAATGCAGATGCAGGAGTGCATGGAGGAGAAGGGCGGAAGCGCCCCGAGCGTGTAACAGCCGATGTCGCCGGACACGTGAAGCTTCAGCTTGGCAAGAACCGTATAGAGCCCGCGATGGGAACAACCGGGGCAAAAGGTGGGCGGCCGCATGATGAGGCCGGAGACGGGCTCCTTCATGGGAAGCGCCTTGCCCGAGATCTTCTCGCGCACCATGCGCTGGCTGAACTCGCCCCAGAGCGGCAGCACGTTCTTGCCCAGATGGACGGTGATGCCCATGGCCTTGATCTGGTCTTCGATGAAGGGGTCGAGCTCCTCCACGATCGCGAGCTTCGTTACCGATGCAGCGAATTTTCTGATCAGTTTCTCGGGAAGCGGAAAGGTCGTGCCGAGCTTCAGCACTGTTGCCTTGGGGAAGGCTTCGCGGACATATTGGAAAGAAATGCCGGAGGTGATGAACCCGATCTCCTTGTCGCCGTCGATGATCCGGTTGAGCCGCGACGTCTCGGCCCATTCCTTAAGCCGCAGCAGCCGGTCTTCCACGAAGACGTGGCGCTTTTTCGCGTTGTTCGGCAACATCACGTACTTGGCAAAATCCTTCACCAGGCCGCGGCCCGCGGGTGTCTCGGCCGTTCCGGTCTCTACAATGCTTTTGCAGTGCGAGATCCTGGTCGTGGTGCGCAGGATAACCGGCGTGTCGAAGGTCTCGCTCATCTCGAAGGCAGCCTTGACGAACTGGAGCGCTTCTGCCGAATCGGACGGCTCGATGCAGGGGATCTTGCCGAGCCGGGCGAAGTGGCGCGTGTCCTGCTCGTTCTGGGAACTGAACATGCCCGGATCGTCGGCCGCCATCAGCACGAGTCCTGCGTTGATGCCGGTATAAGAAGCGGTCATGAGGGGGTCGGCTGCGACGTTCACGCCCACATGCTTCATGCACGCCAGCGAACGCACGCCCGAGAGCGCGCCGCCAATGGCGACCTCAAGCGCCACCTTCTCGTTCACCGACCATTCGGCATGGATGCCTTTTTCGCGCGACAGGGTCTCGAGCACCTCGGTGCTCGGCGTGCCCGGGTAGGCCGCCGCCAGCTTGCCGCCTGCTTCCAGGAACCCGCGGGCTATTGCTTCGTTGCCTGATAGGATTGCTTTGGTCAAGATACACACCTCTAAGATCGGTTTCTCGCAATGGCCAAGAAGAGGGCCACCCTGAGCTCGCAAAGTACGCCAAGAAAGCAGGGCAGGTCTTCTGATTTAACCCCAAGACTTAGGCGATCCGGGCGCACTCGGTGCGCCCCTACAACTGTGCCCTACGACTTATGGTTTAACCCAAAGCCTAAGCCGTGGACTTCCTTTGCGACCTTTGCGGGCTTTGCGAGATAAAGCTCTTTCGTTCTTGAATCCGGGCGCACTCGTGCGCCCCTACACCTACATATCTAATCTCATGTACGGGCGCACCGCGTGCGCCCCTGTTTGCCAACTCCAAATACCTGGGCGCACTCGGTGCGCCCCTACGACTCTGGCCCCTGGACCCCGGCCCCTGAACCCTGCAGTTACTACTTCGGCCTGTTATCGATCACCCGCTTGGCCTTGCCTTCGCTCCGCTGCACCGAGTTCGGCGGCACCAGGGT
>JBGQDI010000127.1:0-7357 GCA_041495765.1 Nitrospirota bacterium | reverse complement strand
GTTCCCCCCTATTCCGCCATACCCGCCAATATCCCTGTGTTCCCGCACGAGTTATTCCGCCATACCCGCCAGCATCCCTGTGTTCCCGCACGAGTTATTCCGCCATACCCGCCAGCATCCCTGTGTTCCCGCACGAGTTATTCCGCCATACCCGCCAGCTTGACCGAAATGTTCTTGCTCTTGAACATGGTAAGAAGGCCTTGTTTGTCGATGGCCTTGATATAGGCCTCTTCCGGAGCGACCTGCTTATCGTTCACGAGCTTGAACAGCGCATCGTTCAGCATGACCATGCCCTGGCCCTTGGCCGTCTGCATGATCGAGGGGATCTGGTAGATCTTGCCCTCGCGGATGAGGTTCGAAACGGCGCTGTTCACGAGCAGCACCTCCATGGCGGCAACGCGGCCCTTCGCCTTCTTGCAGAGCGTCTGGGAGATGACCCCTTTGAGCGAACTGGCGAGCATGGTCCTGATCTGCGCCTGCCGGTCCGCCGGGAACTGGTCGATGATGCGGTCCACGGTGGACGCCGCGGTGGTGGTATGGAGCGTGCCGAACACGAGGTGCCCCGTTTCGGCCGTCTCGATGGCGATGCCGATGGTCTCCAGGTCGCGCATCTCGCCCACGAGCACGATATCGGGGTCCTCGCGGAGCGCCGCCCGGAGCGCGTTGCTGAACGATTTGGTGTGGATGTGCACTTCGCGCTGATTGATGAGGCAGCTCTTCTTGGGGTGCACGAACTCGATGGGGTCCTCGATGGTGATGATATGGTCCTTGCGGTTGCGGTTGATGAAGTCCACCAGCGCGCAGAGCGTCGTTGATTTACCCGACCCCGTGGGGCCCGTGACCAGGACGAGCCCTTTCGAGAGGAAGCAGAGGTCCAGGATCTCCTTGGAGAGGCCGAGCTTCTCGGCGGTCACGATCTCCATGGGGATCTGCCGGAACACGCCGCCGAGCCCGAACCGGTCCATGAAAATATTGACGCGGAAGCGCGCCAGCCCCGGGATCTCGTGGGCGAAGTCCGTATCGTGGGTCTCGTCGAACTGGGCCACGTTGTGGGGGGGCATGATGCCGTAGATCAGCTTCTTCATCCGCTCGGGAGCGACCGCCGGCTGGTCAGCCAGGTCCATCATGTCGCCGTGCAGCCGCACCATGGGTTTGTGGTTCGAAGTGAGATGGAGGTCCGAGGCGTTCATGCCGAACATCTTCCTGAGCAGGACGTTGATCTCGGGTTCGGGGCCTGCTGCGGGTTTGGCTGCCGGTGCAGCGGCAGCGGGTATCTGCGGTTCGGGCTCCTCCGGGATCACCTCGGGTTCAAAATCAGGTTCGATCCCGGGATCATTCTCAGGTCCTGCCTCAGGCGTGACGGCCGGCTTGGCGCCGTCCAACAGCGAGATCACTGCCCGCACTTGTTCTCCCTGTGCCATGAACATGATGGAGTGGGCCTTGGCGTTATACTGATATTCGAAGTTCGCCTGTTTTTTCTGCGTGATGTTCTGCTTGTGAGCAAAGGGCGCGATCTCGGTGAGGAGCGCGAGGATCTGGGGCGTCGAAAGCACCTGGTTGAGCATCGGCTTGGCGCCGAGCTTCGTACGCATCATGGGTTCTTTCCCGGTCTCGAGAAGGATCTCTTGCTGGGGCTGCAGGCGTTCTATCAGTTTATCGAGCTGGCTCATGCGGTCGTTCCCCTCGTTCGCTGGGTGAAGTTAGGCCTACCTGGTCTGGATGGTTTGTGCGGAGGGAGGCTAGGACGGATTCCGGCTTCCCTGGACGAGGCGGCTGATCTCCGTCTTCAGGTTCTCGGCCAGCACTTCGCCGTAGAACATTCGGGCGGTCTTGTTCAGCTCGTCAATATGCTCCCAGCAGGCATCGCCGTACTTGGCATGGAGCTCGTCCAGTTTTTTCAGGAGCGTGGAGGCCTTGGCGCCCAGCATCTGCTGGACCAGCGCCTTCACGAGGTCGATGCACTGGTGGGAGATCTCGAGATAACCTCCGGCGAACAGCTTCTCCAGGCCTTCATCGAGCCCTTTGAGGCCCCGGAACATCTTCTGGATCTCTTCGACCGATTTCTTTCCGTCCGTTTGGATCAGGACGTTCCTGCAGACGGGGCTGAGATCAGGCGGCGCGTTCTTCAGCGCCTCCCGTCCCTTTTGCGTTAACACGGGAATTCCCTGTTGCATGATGAGTGGTTCTCCTCCGGCAGAACGAGCGCCGTATGGCAGCGTGGTTGTGCTACACGAACAACGTGACCGTGGCTCCCATGCCGTATTCCAGGAAGGTCGCCAGACCGCCGAACTCGATGCCGTCGATCAGGTCTTCGCGCTTCATGCCGAGCACGTCGAGCGTCATCTGGCAGGCCACGAGCTTCACGCCCGATTCCCGCGACATGTCCAGAAGCTCCTGGATGGTGGGGACCGACTGTTTCTTGAACATACCTTTCATCATCATGGACGCCATGGCGGTCATGCCGGGAAGGGAACCCAGGATGTTCGGCATGGGCATGGGCATGGCCGGGTTCGCGATGGGCGCTACCTTGAGGTTGGCGCCTTTCTTCAGGATGTTCACGCCGTAGAGGGTGAAGAATATGGAGGCTTCGATGCCCATACTGCGGGCGCCCGTGGCGAGCAGCAGCGGCGGGTAGGCCATGTCGAGCGTTCCCTTGGAAGCGATGATGGCGCAGCGGTTCCGGGCGGTCTTCTGCTCCACCTCCTGCACCTTGCTCTCAACGGCCTTGATCTTCTTGTGCAGTGCATCATAGAGCTGCCGCGAGGCATCGACGATACGCTGGTCCACATACTTGTTGATCGATGCCTTCAGCTTTGGGTCCAGTTCCTTGTCCAGTTCGTCCGAGATCATAGTAGTACCCCCCCTTACTTACTACCCGACAGTTCCTGCATCAGTTCTTTGACCGACAGGATGCGGTCCACGCGGGACGCATTGGAACCCACGGTATATAATGCTTCTTCCACATCGGTATTATAGCCGCCGGAGCTCAACAGTCCGTTGCAGATGCAGAAGAAATTCTCGTTGCTTTCCTTGGCGCCGCAGATCGTGTATTTGCCGTCGGCATCCTTGAGCAGCACATACCCCTTGTCGCATTTCGGTTTTCGGAGCCGTTTCAATGCAGAGGCATACATGGGAGACTGCTTGATGACGCGGAAGGGGAGGCCGCAGGGGGATCCGGGACGGTGTGCCACGACGATGTCCTCGTCCTTGGAGACGACCACCGCCTGTTTGTACGCGGGGGAAGCGCTGCTTTCCTCGGTGGCCAGGAACCGCGTGCCCATCTGCACGCCCGAGGCGCCCATGTTCATGTAGCGGACGATGTCGTCGTGGGTATAGATGCCGCCGGCAACGATAACGGGGATGTCGCCGTATTTCATCGCCATGTCCTTGACCGGCGGGAACAGGTTCTCGAGCTTGTTGCTTTCGAGCTCCACATCGTCGATGCGGAACCCGAGGTGGCCGCCGGCAAGGGGGCCTTCGAGAACCACGGCATCGGGCCGGTAGCCCAGCTTTTCCCATTTTTTGCAGATGATATCGAGCGCGCGGGCAGAGGAAACGATCGGGATGAGTGCGGTGTCCTTGGGGGGATGGATCGCGGGCAGGTTCAGCGGCAGACCTGCTCCGGAAATGATGGCATCGGCCCCTGCGTCGATGGCGCCTTTTACCGAATCGTTGTAATCCCGGAACAGGGCCCACATGATATTAATGCCTGCATACCCGCCTTCCCTGGCGCGGGAGACCTCTTCGTATGCTGCTTCGTAGGAATTGAACTTCTTGCCGGTCCGTTTTGAGACCAGCCGGTCCAGACAGGCGCTCGAAACCAGGCCGAGGCCGCCTTCCCGGGCAACTGCGTTGGCCAGAGGGAACAAGGATACACCGACTCCCATCCCACCCTGAACGATCGGTACGGGAATTTTTTTTCCTTTAATAATGAGTGGTTGCAGTTTTGATACTGGTTTCAAGTTGCCCCCTGTACGTTCATGCATTGTGTGGAGATGGAAAGCCCTATCCGAATCAGGTACTGATATGCGCCTTCTCGCGGGAAAATAAGGAAAAAACGATTATCAATATACCATAAGAAAAAACCAGATTCAACAACGAAATTCAAAGCCGTCCCCGGCAGTCTATCCGTCCGCCGCATTGGTACCGGCCCCGATCAAAAGGCGTGTTCACGTTGTTCGGTGCACCAGGTGCTCATTGACTTCAGCGGTATTTTCGGTTACTATTCCTCTGCTTTCATCTATCTTAACGTTCAACAGGAGGGGTCTCGTGGGCAAAGTGACGCGCGCGCTCATCAGTGTTTCTCACAAGGAAGGTGTCCTTGATTTTGCCAAAGGGATCGAAAAGCTCGGGATCGAGATCCTGTCGACCGGCGGAACGGCCAAGCTGCTCCGTGACGGCGGGGTGAAGGTCAAGGACGTTTCGGAGTTCACGGGATTTCCCGAGATGCTGGACGGCAGGGTAAAGACCCTCCACCCCAAGGTCCATGGCGGTCTCCTGGGACGACGGAACAATCCCGAGCATATGAAAGCGTGGAAAGAGCACGGCATCGAGCCCATCGACCTCGTGGTGGTGAACCTCTATCCTTTTGAACAGACCGTAGCCAAGCCCGGCTGCACCCTGGAAGACGCCATCGAGAACATCGATATCGGCGGTCCGACCATGCTGCGTTCTGCTGCCAAGAACTATACCGATGTTGCCGTGGTGGTCTCTCCCCGCGATTACGGCAGGGTGCTCGATGAGCTGCAGCGGACGGGCGAGGTTTCCTTAAAGACCCGCTTCGAGCTCTGCCGCACGGTGTTCCTGCACACCGCGCGTTACGACAGTGCCATCTCGGCCTGGCTCGACAACCAGGTGCCGGCCGATGAGAAGACCCGCTTCCCCAACATCCTGACCCTCCAGTTCGAAAAGGTGCAGAACCTGCGCTACGGCGAGAACCCGCATCAGCAGGGCGCCTTCTACCGGGAGTTCGGCCGCAAAGAGCCTTCCGTGGCGAACGCCCGGCAGCTCCAGGGCAAGGAGATGTCCTTTAACAACTTTCTCGACGCCAACAGCGCGCTGGAGCTCGTAAAGGAGTACGGCCCGGTCGCGGCGGTGATCGTGAAGCACAATAATCCCTGCGGCGCTGCAACGGGGACGTCCCTGGCCGATGCCTACCGTAAAGCACGCGACTGCGACCCGGTCTCGGCCTTCGGCGGCGTCATCGCTTTCAACCACCTGGTGGACCTCGAAACGGCAAAAGAGATCACCGCAACTTTCGTCGAAGTGGTGGTGGCGCCGGAATTTGCCCCTGAGGCGCTCGATGAGCTCAAGCGGAAGAAGGACCTGCGGCTGCTCGATATCGGCCCGGCGATCAACGGAACGCCCGAAGGCATGGACCTCAAAAAGATCACGGGGGGCCTCATCTATCAGGACCGGGACCTCGGGAAGATCGCAGACATCAGAAAGCTCACCGTGGCGACGAAACGCACGCCCACCGACGAAGAATACGAGGCGCTGGCCTTCGCCTGGAAGGTATGCAAGCACGTCAAGTCGAACGCGATCATCTTTGCAACAGGCGACCGCACCCTCGGCATCGGCGCAGGCCAGATGAGCCGCCTCGATTCCGTGCGCATCGCCGTGATGAAGGCCCAGTCCCCGCTCAAGGGAAGCGTATTGGCATCGGATGCTTTCTTCCCGTTCCGCGACGGGCTGGACGAGGCGGCCAAGGCCGGCATCACCGCGGTGATCCAGCCCGGCGGGTCGCTCAAGGACGAAGAGGTGATCAAGTCAGCCAACGAGCATGGTCTGGCCATGGTCATGACGGGGATGCGCCACTTCCGGCATTGATGTTCAGGAAAATGGCAGGCAAATGATACGATGATCATGAAAAGAGCAGATAATCGGTCCCTCCAGACTGCGTTCGTTACGGCGATGTTTCTCGTTATCGCCCTTGCCACGGGATGCGACCGTCGCCGGGAACCGGTGCGGCCGACCGTGGTCCCGGCCCACCAGGCCATGGTAGAACAGCAGGCACCGTACTATGCCGGGCTGATCGAGGAGTATCGGAATATCCTTACCGAAGACCCGAACAATCTTGCCAGTCTCATCGGCCTTGCCCATGCTTATGCCGGCAATAACCAGTGGGAGAAAGCGATCACCCTGTATGAACACGCGCTTCGGCTCGATCCGCACAATGCCGACCTCCATGCCGACCTGGGCATTGCCTGCCGGAGCGCCGGGCAGGTCGACCGGGCGCTCGAGGAATTCCGCAAGGCAGTGGACAACGAACCCATGAACCAGACCGCCCGCTTCCATATGGGGATCGTGTATGCCTACGACAAGAAGAACTATCTTGCCGCTATCCGCGTCTGGCAGGAACTGCTCCACATAGCGCCCAACCATGCCGAGGCCGAATACATGAAGCACTGCATCGTAAAGTTCAGCGAGATGACCAAGAAGGACGGGCCATGATCCGTTTTCTGCTCATGTTCTTTCTGGCCATGCTGGTCTACTCCGCCATCAAGACGGTGCTCAGGTCGGCCAGCCGTGCGTACCATGAAGGGGAGCGCAAGGCGCAGGTCCATGGCGCAGAGATGGTCCTCGATCCGCAGTGCCGCACCTACGTGATCAAGGACCGCGCCACGGTGCGCCGCATCAGGGGCAAGTTGATCTACTTCTGCAGCGAAGACTGCGCGAACCGGCATGAAGCGCTGTCCCGCACCTGACCTCGAAAGACCATGGCAGGGCTGTTCTCGCATATTCTTTTTTTCCTCAGGTCCGTGCTGCTGCTCCTGCTGCTCAGCTGCCTTTCCCCGCTGCCCGGAACACCTGCCCGCAGGACCGAGACGTTCTCCACCCTGGTCGCCGCGCTCCCCGGCGAGCCCCGGCTCGTCATCTGGAAGTCCCAGTACACCCTGACCCTCTATAAGGGCATGACCCCGGTGAAGACCTACCCTGCCGTGTTCGGCAGGGGCTTCAGCGACGGCGATAAGCGGATGATGGGAGATCTGCGCACGCCGGAGGGAGATTTTTACATCTGCACCATGAATCCCAGCAAGCGCTTCTACAAGTTCATGGGGCTCAGCTATCCCGGGTTGAAGCATGCCGAACAGGGGCTTCAGGAGCGCCTGATCACGCAGGCCGAATATCTCAAAATCAAAAAGGCCATTGACGATCGGCAGGCGCCGACCTGGGGCACCCGTCTTGGCGGCGCCATCGGTATTCACGGAAGGACCGAGCCGCCCGGACTCGACGGCCGATCCGAGGCCAGGAACTGGACCGAAGGCTGCATTGCGCTGGCCAACGCCGACGTCGACGAGATCTTCAGCGTCGTGGCGCTCGGCACGGCGGTGACGGTGCTGCCGTGATAAGGCTC
>JBGQDI010000126.1:0-7415 GCA_041495765.1 Nitrospirota bacterium | reverse complement strand
GGGATCGTCGGGCCAGGGATGTTTCGGGTAGCGGCCCTTCAGGTCCTTTTTGACCAGGGGGTAGCCGGTGTCCCAGAACCCTTTCAGGTCCTGCGTGATCTGGACCGGCCGCCGCGCCGGTGAAAGCAGGTGGAGCAGCACCCTGACCCGGCCTTCCGCCAGGAGCGGCGTATCAGCCAGCCCGAACATCTCCTGCAGCTTGACGGCAAGAACGGGCTGTTCTCCCGAAGCGTAATCAAGGGTTATCTGCGAACCGCTCGGCACCGGGATGGCGAGCGGCGCGCGCTTATCGAGAAACCGGCCCTCTTCCCAGGTCAGGCGGGCCTTGAGCGCAGGAAGGAGATGCAGTCCGCCCAGCCCCTGGGCCGTGCGGATATTGGTGAGCCAGGGCAGCAGCCATTCCTCAGGCCTTGCCAGGAGCATCTGGTCCGACAGGTCAGGCCAGGTCTCTTCAGGAAAGGCCTTCTTCATCAGGCCCACCCTCGCCTGGAACTGGCGCGCCTCTTTGGTGAACGTCAGCAGGCCGGGCGTCGTGCGGACCGCTTCGCACAGGATAGGCGCCGCTTCTTCGTCGGACGGTTTAAAGGGACGCGAGGACAGCAGCATGGCATCGAGCCGCTCTTCGACTGCGGCGACGATCCGCCCCTGGCCCCGGTCCCATTCCACACGGCGGCTGCTCTGCAACCGCGATGCACATTCGCTCCGGACCAGTTCCTCCGCCACCGGTGCGGCAAGGTGCACAACGCCTTCGGCCTTCATCCCCGCATCGACCTGCACGGCGATGATGAAGGGATCGTTGACCAGGTGGCTGTCCATGGACAGCCGCACTCCCCTGCCTTGCGTCAGGATATACACGCGGCCGCCCTCGTCGCGGCGCCGGGCGATGCGGTCCGGGTAGGCCGCAAGCAAAAGCCGCGAAAGCATGCCGGGGTCCACCGCTGCCTTCGCCGGACCGGTCCGCTTGTCCAGAAGGTGCTGAAGCTGCTTCGCGGTCCTGTCCACGGCGCGCAAAGCAGAAGGGTCAACGCGCTGGTCCGCTTCTTTTGTTCTCCGCCATTGCTGCAGCATATGGACCCGCTCGGCTATATCGGGCTCTTTGCCTCCTGCGGCCGCGTTCTTCCGCGCCAGGTCCCGTTCCGAGAGGATGGCGGCAAGGTCGACGCCGAGGTCCGTACAGCCCAGTTCCTGCGAACGCATCAGCAGGCGGCTTAAACGGGGATGGAGCGGGAACCGGGCCATGGCGCGTCCGATTGCGGTGACCGATCCGGTCCGGTCCAGCGCGCCGAGGTCGATGAGCAGCTGCATGCCCGCCCTCCATGCCGCAGGAGGCGGTGCATCGATCCAGGCCAGTTTCTGCGGGTCCTTGACGCCCCAGACCGCGAGCTCCAGGACAAGCGGCGCAAGATCGGAACCGAGTATCTCCGGCAACGTGAAAGGCTGCATGCCCTTGAGCGCGAACTGGCCATAGAGGCGGTAGCACACGCCCGGGGCAAGCCTTCCTGCCCTGCCCTTGCGCTGCTCTGCCGAGGCACGGGACAGCTCGATCGTCACGAGCCGGTTCATGCCGGTCGAGGGGTCGTACTGCAGCCGCCGCGTCAGCCCGCTGTCCACCACGACCTGCACGCCCTCGATGGTAAGGCTCGTTTCGGCGATGTTCGTGGCCAGCACGATCTTGCGCCGGTCCCGCGACGGCACGATGGCGCGCTCCTGCTCTTCGAAGGGCAGATCGCCGTAGAGCGGGTGGAGCGCAAGGCGGTCCTCGGCCAGGTCCAGCGTAGCGCGGAGCTCCCGTTCGCAGGCCCGGATCTCTCCGGCGCCGGGCAGGAACACAAGCAGGTCGCCATTGGTTTCGCGGAGCGCCGTTCTGACCGCAGCAGCGACGCGGATCGGGAGCGGGCCGGGCCGTTCTTCGAGATAGCGCTCTTCCACCGGGAAGGCCTTTCCCGTGGACGATATGACCGGCGCTCCGCCCAGAAGCGCGGCAAGGGGACCGCTGTCGAGCGTAGCGGACATGACGAGCAGCTTCAGGTCCTGCCGCAGGCCGCTCTGCACATCGAGGCAGAGCGCAAGCGCCAAATCGGCATGGATGCTCCGTTCGTGAAATTCGTCGAAGATCACCAGGGACACGCCCGCAAGCCCGGGATCGGACTGCATACGGCGCGCCAGGATGCCTTCCGTAACGACCTCGACCCGCGTCCGGTCAGAGGTCTTCGTGTCAAAACGGATGGAGTAGCCGATCGTTTCGCCCACTTGCTCTCCAAGTGACTGCGCCATCCAGCGTGCGGCGGAAACGGCAGCCAGCCTTCTCGGTTCGAGCATGATGATGCGGCCCGCTTCCTGACGCAGGACGGCAAGCAGCGCGATCGGCACGCGGGTGGTCTTGCCCGCTCCCGGGGGCGCGTGCAGGACGACGGCACGGTGGCGCGCCACGGCGTCCGTGAGCGCGTGGAGGATTTCGTCTATGGGGTAGGATTTAGAATTCAAGGTTCAACATTCAACGTTCAAGACCGAGGTTCAAGATTGGAGATTCAAAATATTGAATATTGAGTCTTGAATTTTGAGTCGCGGCTGAAGGCCGCGTCTAGTGCGCGTACTTCACCAGCCGCTGCAGCACCTCGATATGCAGCAGTTCCGAGGGGATGATGCGCAGCTCGATCAGTCCGCGCTCTCCGCGCCGGAGATGTTCGGGCTGGACCGTTGCTGCAAAATAGGATTTGAAATCCTTTCCCAGCTCGGGCTCCGCTGCATACAGGGAATCCTGCAGGGAACCGACCATCTGCTGCGCCTTTGTCCGCTCGGCGATGATGGCGTGCTTCGTTCCGTTCGCCGGGTAGTGAAAGCTGATCAGCACGAGGCTGATGTTGTTCCGCGAACGGTTGTCTGCAAGCAGCGAAAGGAACAGGCGGGACAGTTTTTTGATGATCTTCTGCGAGGCCGGTCTCAGCGCGCCGTCGGCGGAGAACAGGAGGGAACGGTCGATGATGATGGAGCTCGTCCGGGCCTGCACTCCCTTGATCTGCAGCGCGCCGAACTCCTGCTGGAAGTTCTGGCTGATGGTCTTGGTAAATTCGTTCCGCGGCTGGGAAAGGGCCAGGGCCGGCTCCAGGAACCGCTGGATCTTGACGGCCCGGTAATAGAGGAGTGCGCTCAGGACCACCAGTCCGATCAGCAGCAGGCTCAGGACCGGACCGGCAGGCGGAACATATCGCCACAGGCTCCGGCCGCTCATACTCCCGTCTTCTCCAGCAAGGCCATTTTCTTCTCCAGCATCCTGAAATCCTCTTCCGTAATGGTCATGGGTTTGTGCACCGCCTTGTTCCGCAGGAACATGAGGTCGTTGAACAGGCCCGCCCGGAAGCGGGTGATCCGGCGGCTCTGCTCCATTTCCCGCAGTCCTTCGGACAGCACGGCGAACGTTCGGCCCGTGGCCGCGGTAGTGTGCGCTTTCAGGCGGTTCTCGATATAATGGCCGAGCAGCAGGGCGGCGACAAGCTGTTCGCCTGCCCGGAAATAGTCCAGGGCCTGGTCTGCCGATACGCCGCCCTTGACGATGTGGAGGTTCTCCCGGGACTCGGACTCGCCGGGCGCCAGACGCTGGATCTTCTGGTAGACCTCCTCGCACTTATCCAGCATGTTCTGGTCGAGATAGGATTCGGCGAGGAGGAAGAGCTCCCGGATGTTGTCGGAGCCTTCCCGCTGTTTGACGGCGAAGTCATGGGCGCGCCGCAGCGCTTCGGCCTTGTCGTCCTTCTTGTCGAGCACGTCAAAATGCCGCGCCCAGCGCTTGCCTTTCAGCACGTTGTCCTTGGTGAACCGGAACAGCCGCTCCGAGACCTCGCTTTTGTCCAGCTTGCCGCTGATGACGATGATGTTCAGGCCCGGATGGGTCTCGAAGAGATAGGGCAGGGCGTCGATGCCCTCGTTCATCTTGTCGAACTCGATGTCGAGCGTCATGAGGTCGAAGACCTGGGATGTCAGGACCTTCGTTGCCTCACGGACGCTGGCAACCTCGTGGAACCGCAGGTCGCGCTCGCGTTCGCCCAGGGCCCGCTGGATCTCCAGCTTCAGAAGGTCCCGGTCCTCATAATCGTCGTCGGCGATCAGCACCCTAAACATGGTTCGTTTCCTCTACATAGGGCAGATTGATGATGACCTCGGTGCCCTTGCCCGGCTCTGTGAATTCCTTGCCGATGCGGATCTTGCCGGCATGGAGGCCGACGACATATTTGGTGTAATAGAGCCCCCGGCCCCAGTTCTCTCCCGTGCCTTTTCCCTGGTAAAAGCACTGGTCCGCCTGCTGCTCGCCCATGCCGATCCCGGCATCGCGGATGGAGACCGTCACATACTGCCGGGTGTCGTCCCAGTCCATGGAGCAGGCCACCTCGATGCGCGCGCGCGGCTGGTCCGGTTTCTTATATTTGACGGCATTGTCGATGATGTTCTCGAACACGGTCTTAAGGAGCGGCGGGGCAGCATAGAGCATGGGCATGGTCCGGCATTGGATCGTAATATCGGCCAGGTCGCCATAGTGCGCCGCCTGTTCCGCGAGCATGGCCATCACATCGATGTATTTGAACTCGACCAGGCCCGCCTCGCGTTCATCGGAGATCCTTTTGAAGATATCGATGTCGGCAAAGAGCTTTTCCAGGTTGTCGTCGATGCGCAGCCGGTCGTCCTGCGGCAGGCCGGTCAGCAGGTCGATGCGGCGCTTGATCCGGCCGAGGTTGTTCTTGAACTCGTGCCCGATGGTCGCGGAGATATACCTGATAAACTCGTTCCGTCGGGCGATCTCCTGGTTCTTCAAGAGCAGTATCATGTTCTCGCGGGCGCGACGCTGCCGCTGCTGGTAGACCAGGGAAAGATAGAGGGTGAGGGCGGAAAAGGACAGGATCAGGCCGGCCAGCGCATACTGGGCGACCCGGCCTGACGCATCGAGCAGGTCCTGCATGGTCGCAAGCCGGTCGTCCAGGCTGATCTCGCCCGGAAGGGTGTTCAGCGCTTTCCAAGGCATGAGCCAGAGCTCGATGCGGTTAAAGGGCCGGACGAACTCGTCCATATAGACCATGCCGGCAACAAGCCAGATGCAGGCCATGAGCGCGGTCAGGAGCAGGACCTGGATCTTATAACGAACAACGGTGGCAGTCATCGTAGGCGTAATTTATTCCAAAAAAATGGGTTTTACAACAAGAAAAAGGCGGCTGGCAGGAGCGGAGCGACACTCTGTGTCCGCATTTAGCTCACGCGTAAATTGATCCATGCTTCGGAAACGACGAGTTAGGCCCCGCGCCGTAGAGCGCGGGACTCAAACGAGATGTTAGGCACTCTTTTGATGATGCGAGGTGTACCAATCTACGAGTTCTCGGATCATTTTTTGATACGATGTGTGATGCTTTTTGGCTTCTTTCTTAAAGAATTCAATACTCGATTTTTTCAGGGCAAGCGTCACCTTGATATTGTCCTCCTTGAGGACCAGTTGCTCCGGAGGAGGCAGAAAGTCACTCACGACTTTCAGCTTTCCCATCGGTTCATCAGTGTACTTAATTTTGCTCTTCATATACCTTCCTTCCTTTCCTCCAATAACCTGCTCCGTATATTCGGATGGTATTTCCTCTATATGTGAAACGAACGGTCATGATTCCTTCTTCGACACGACCTATGCAATAATATCGATTCTCCTCAGCACTATGTTCCTCATCCTCCACGATGACGCGATGAGGGTCCAGAAAAGCGCGTTGAGCAAGCGGAAAAGACACATTATGCTTCTTCTGATTTTCCTGGGCCTTATCCTCGTCCCATTCAAAGTAGGTTTTCTTCATCAATCACACCTTAGCATAGGTTGGGTAAATTAGCAATATTATTGTATGGCAATATATATGGCAATTAACTGGTAGCGAAGAATTTCGAGGAAAGGTAGTTGTATTCTGCCGCAAAGTAATTCATTTTTCGATTTATCCGACATACAATAGGAAATCCACAATCCGCATGCCTATTGCATTGCGGCTAAGGATTCTATTAGGGATGTCATGTGAAGCCCAATCTACTGCTCCTTTGTTAAATCAACCAAGCTAGAAATTACGATGATAAATGCGAGGCAACCCAAAAGAGCATATCTAAATGTACTGCCCTGAAATAACAAGTTAAGACTGACGATTAACACGATTATTAGGAGCGTAGATACAAATATGGCTGGGGCATCTTCTACCGCAAGTCGTTTCAATGAATTATCTTTCCGGTCACTATAGCTTTCAAATCGATGAAACCTATTGAGAGCCCACATCCTCGCCCATATTTCTTCGCAGAAGCACCCACCGTAACTTCATAAGGTACAAATTGAATTTCATTTAACTCCACAATTTACCATATCGCAATTTATTTTAATTTGCAATCCCCCGCAGCAAGCTGCGGGGGATTGCAAATTAAAATTATTTCTAAACTAACCTGTTCCTGTCCATCGCCTGGAGCATCACGCTGCGGCCAATTTGTCAATGCTGCTCTTCACCACTAAATTTACTCAGGCAGCACTGCGCTCCGCAGCCTCTCCGCCGCATCCTCTGGACAGACCGTGTTCACGAACAGTCCCGACCCCAGCTCGAACCCCGTGGGAATGCTGGTTCGCGGGCAGATCTCGATGTGCCAGTGAAAGGACGGGGCGTTCCCGGCGTACTCCTCGCCGTGCGGAAGGGAATGGAAAAAGAAATTATACTGCACGCCGCCGAGCACCGTATTGAGTCGCGCCATGGTCCTCCTGAAAATTTTCGCAAGGTCGGCCAGGTCTTCCGCCGTTGCATCGAGGAAGTCGGCCTGGTGCTTGAGCGGAAGAATATGCACCTCCCACTCGTAGCGGCTGGCAAAGGGCTTGATGGCGATGAACGACGGGCTCCGTTCGATCACGAACTGGCCCACGTTGATCTTGCGCCGCACCTCGCCGGACTCCCGGTCGTAGAGGGTCGCTTCGAAGGTCAGCGCTTCGTCGATGGAATTGCAAAAGATGCAGCTCTGCGAGGTTTTGTAAAAGGCCGCGCTGTTCCGCACCTCGGCCTGCACGTTGTCCGGCACCACCGGCATGGCGATGATCTGGCTGTGCGTGTGTCCGATGCTGGCGCCGGCAGCCGGGCCGAAGTTCTTGAACAGCAGCACATACTTCAGGCGGTCGTTGGAATGATAGAGCTGCTCCATGCGGCCGCGGTAGGTGGAGAGGAGCAGGGTAAGATGCTCTTCGGACATCTCGTGGAGCCTGATGCCGTGCGAGGCGTGGTCGATAACGACCTCATGCCGACCGTAGCCGTCGATGGTCTGCTGCATGCCGAAGGCGAAGTTCGGGTTCCGGTGCTCGTCCCCCAGGACCGGGTAAAGGTTCTCCACGAGGCGCAGCTGCCACTCCCCGGTCGCCGGGAACTGGGCGATGGGCGCGGGAG
>JBGQDI010000125.1:0-7463 GCA_041495765.1 Nitrospirota bacterium | reverse complement strand
GCCATCCTGTTCGGTTTGATCCACTGGTCCCAGGGACTCCATGCCATCGCCTCTACCGCTCTCTGGGGCATCCTGCCGATGGTTGCCATGGCCAGGACCGGGTCCATCTTCCCTGCAATGATCGCCCACTACATCACTGACCTCGTAAGCCTCGGCGGATTCGTGCCTGAGGCTTGGTTCAGTTTTATGAAATAGTTTTTGATGCTCGGGACCGGTCTCCCGGTGCACCGGTCAAAAGTGTAAGACCCGCCGTTCCAGGATCCCCCCCGTTTCCGTTGTGATCGTGGTAAGAACTACCCCGATATCCTGTTCGCAGCCTCGTCCCGGACGTGAATATCGGGACCCTTTCACTCCTTATAGCTCATGCTACCCGCATTTAACGCGGTATTTTAAAAAATCATTTTTCCTGACCTCTGTTTTGTCCTGATTTTACGCATCTTTGACGGGTATGGATTGCCAAAACATGACCATATGTTGTGTAAAAATCGCCTTGACAACACAATATGTTGTAGTTATACTCCTGAAGAGTTTGCGTTTAGCTAGTGGAATAATTTCTATTAATTTCTTCTTCCAGCTTCACATCAAATAACCGTAGCAAGCTATACATAAAGAAAAACACATCACCGGTAACCATATGAGCATTTCAGTAAAAAACTGTTTTACTTTTGGGTCAACCGGGCATGTTGCAACATTGTGCACAATGGGGGGTCGGTCATAAGGCCGCCCCGCATCGATTTTTTTATTATCAATTTTATTCCAGGGAGGGACATTTATGAAAAGCGCGGCATCTGCTTCAGCATCCGGCACGGGTCTGAATCTGTCCGAGAACTGCCTCAAGGTTCTTGAGAAACGCTATCTCAAGCGCAACGAGGACGGGACCGTGGTCGAAACAGCCGTGGACATGTTCACGCGCGTGGCCAGGACCATTGCCGATGCCGACCGGACCTACGGCAAGTCCGATGCAGAGATCGCGCAGACGGCGGCCGAGTTCTACCGGCTCATGACCTCGCTGGAGTTCCTGCCGAACAGCCCGACGCTCATGAACGCGGGCCGCGAACTGGGCCAGCTCTCGGCCTGCTTCGTGCTGCCCGTGGGCGACTCCATGGAGGAGATCTTCGATTCCGTGAAACAGGCGGCCCTGATCCACAAGTCCGGCGGCGGCACGGGCTTCTCCTTCTCGCGCATCCGCCCCAAGAACGACGTGGTCAAGTCCACCAAGGGCGTTTCGTCCGGCCCCATCTCGTTCATGACCGTGTTCGACGCGGCCACGGAGACCGTGAAGCAGGGCGGTACGCGGCGGGGCGCCAACATGGGCATCCTGTCGGTGGACCACCCGGACGTGCTCGATTTCGTGACCTGCAAGCAGCAGAACGACCGGCTCAATAATTTCAATATCTCCGTTGCCATCACGGACACTTTCATGAACGCCGTGGAGAACGACACGGACTACGACCTCGTCTCTCCCCGGAACCGCGACGTGGTGCGCACTTTAAGCGCCCGCCGCGTTTTCGAGACCGTGGTGAACATGGCCTGGAAGAACGGCGACCCCGGCATCATCTTCATGGACCGCATCAACCAGTACAACCCCACGCCGCACATCGGCAAGATGGAGTCCACCAACCCCTGCGGCGAGCAGCCGCTGCTTCCCTACGAGTCCTGCAACCTGGCATCGGTCAACCTGGCCAGGATGCTGGCGCCCCACGGCAAGGCAGTGGATTTCGACAAGCTGCGCCACACGGTGCAGCAGGGCGTCCACTTCCTCGACAACGTGATCGACGTGAACCGCTATCCCATCGACAAGATCGACAAAATGACCCGCTCCAACCGCAAGATCGGCCTGGGCGTCATGGGCTTCGCCGACATGCTTCTCGAGATGGGCATTCCCTACAACTCCGACGAAGCGGTGAAGCTCGGTCAGCAGATCATGCAGTTCGTCACCGACGAAGGCCGGAAGATGAGCGAGGAGCTTGCCAAGGACCGCGGCCCTTTCCCGAACTTCAAGGGGAGCATCTACGATAAACCCGGCATGGCGCCGGTACGGAACGCCACGGTGACGACCATTGCGCCAACGGGCACCTTGTCCATCATCGCCGGCTGCTCCAGCGGCATCGAACCGATCTTCGCGCTCTCCTACATCCGCAGGGTCATGGACGGGGCGGAGCTGGTCGAAGTGAACCCCATCTTCGAGCGGGTCGCCAAAGAGCGGGGCTTCCATTCCGACGCTTTGATGAAAGAGATCGCCGAGCACGGAGGCTGCACCGGCATCAAGACCGTGCCCGAGGACGTGCAGCGCGTCTTCGTCACGTCCCACGACATCACCCCCGAGTGGCATATCCGCATGCAGGGCGGGTTCCAGAAATACACCGACAACGCCGTGTCCAAGACCGTGAACTTCCCGCACAATGCGACGCAGGACGACGTGAAGAACGTGTACATGATGGCCTACAAACTGGGCTGCAAGGGCGTGACCATCTACCGCGACGGTTCGCGCGATGAACAGGTGCTCAGTACGGGCGCCACGGACAAGGCCCGCAAGGCGGCAGCTGCAGCGGCCCATCCGGTCACGGTCGCGTCCGCCTCGCCCGAGCTTGCCGAGGAGAAGAAGCCGCGCCATAGGCCTTCCCTTACCAAGGGTGTCACGCAGAAGCTGCCTACGGGCTGCGGCAACCTCTATATCACGATCAACGAGGACGAAGAGGGCATTTGCGAGGTCTTCTCGACCATGGGTAAGTCCGGCGGGTGCGCTGCCAGCCAGTCCGAGGCGGTCTCGCGCCTGGTATCGCTGGCCCTCCGGTCCGGCGTGTCCATCGATTCCATCATCAAGCAGGTGAAGGGCATTCGCTGCCCGTCGCCTGCCTGGGTCGAGGGCGGTTCCATCCTGTCCTGTCCCGATGCCATCGGCCGGGCTCTGGAGCGCTACACCAAGGAAGCCGCTGCCGGCCATAAGCATATGCCGAAGTCCAAGTCCCTATCCCCGCAGAACGTGGGCTATGCGTCTACGGATTGCGGTGCAGGAGCAGGGGACGGCAAGAACCACCTCGGCATCTGTCCGGAGTGCCCGGATTGCGGCGGACTGCTGGAGTTCGGCGAAGGCTGCGCCTTCTGCCGGGGCTGCGGCTTCTCCAAGTGTGGTTAGGACCGCGTTAACCAGGTCCCGATGACAGGGTCCACAGGGTGCGGAGGCAGTCGTGAACGATACCGTGTGCAGCGGTTTGAAAAGGCCATAGCATGACAGCCGGGAGAACATTCTCCCGGCTTTTTTTCAACAAAAGAAGCACGAGCAGAACAGATCCTCTATCTTAACACATTGTATGTAAAGGAGATATACATGAAGCTTGATGACGTGATCCTGGAACTGTACCGGCTTGCTGAAACCAGGGAATGGGATGGAGCAGTCACCGATGAAGCGCTCTTCTCCGCCATCGAGGGGATGGAGCAGATATGGGAAGTGCATCAGGCGGACAAAATGAAGAGCGCCATGGTCCAGGCGAACAAAAAACAGCCGAGGGTCTGGTCCTAAGCGCATAAAGACCGCTTAAAATGACAAATTTCTTGACATTCCGTAAATATGATTCTACAGTATTATCAAGTGCAGACCGCATGAATGCACGGTTCTCTGGAGTATTCTACAGGCGATCTTCATTGATCAGTGACCACCCCCCGCGCGACGCGCGGGGCCATCAGCTTACCAAGGAGGAGAATGCGTATGGGTATCGAGAGGATTATGCAGTATGAGTGCAGGGTATGCGGCAGACGGATCGACGTAACGAGGACCGGCGACGTGTACGAGGAGCCGGTGTACTGCTGCGGCATGGAAGCGGCCGGCGTAAAAGCGCCTGAGCAACTGGGTCTTGCAGCTGCGGCGCCGAAGAAGCCTGCCAAAAAGAAACCAGCAAAGAAGGCGGCAAAAAAAGCGGTTAAAAAGGCCGTTAAGAAGGCCGCTAAGAAACCGGCCAAAAAGAAGGCTGCAAAGAAAGCAGTTAAGAAGGCAGCTAAGAAACCTGCCAAGAAAAAAGCGGCAAAAAAAGCGGTAAAGAAAAAAGCTGCAAAGAAGGCCGTGAAGAAGGCATCGAAAAAAGCGAAGAAGAGAAGATAGTACCTGCCTCCGATCTTCCTGAAAGGCCCTGGAGAGGACTCCGGGGCCTTTTGTTTTCGTCGGGCGACCATAAAAATATTGACTTCTGCGCAGTCAGTCCGTAGGATTTGACCATGGGCAAGACCGATCATCGCGAACAGCATATCCGGAAGCTCGTTGGCAAGGCCATCGGCGATTTTGGGCTGATACAGAACAACGACCGGATCCTGGTCGCCCTCTCAGGCGGAAAGGACAGCTGGACCCTGCTGCGCATCCTTACGCGGCTCCAGGAGCGTGCGCCGATCCGGTTCTCGCTGGTGGCGGTCACGGTCCATCCCGGGTTCCCCGGATTCCAGACCGGCCTCATCGAGGCCTATCTCCAGGAACAGGGCTATGACTACCGTATCGTGAAGGCGCCGGTCCACGAACTGATGCTCGAAAAGCTGCGGCCCGACGACACCCCCTGTTCGCTCTGTGCCCGGATAAAACGCGGCGTACTCTATACCCAGGCCCGGGAACTGGGCTGCACCAGGATCGCCCTGGGGCACCACCGGGAGGACTTTATCGAGACGCTGCTGATGAACCAGTTCTACAACGGCAAGATAAAGGCCATGTCGCCGCTGCTCGCGGCGGACGACGGCCATAATCTCGTGATCCGCCCGCTCGTGTATGTGCCCGAGGATGTCATCATCCGCTATGCATCAGAAGCGGGTTTTCCCATTACCTGCTGCGCCTGCCCGGCCTGCGGCGACCAGGACCTGAAGCGCTCCCAGATCAAACTGCTGCTCTCCACGTTGGAGAGTGAGCAGCCCGGGATCAAGGCCAGCCTCCTGGCGGCCCTTGGCGACGTTGATGCCCGGCACCTCCTCGTCCGGGAGGCGCTGCCAGAAGCAGCGTCCTTCGATGACCAAAGCAAAGCGGACCGCTTCAGGATGGTATAAAATATTGACATCCCCTGCGCAGATAGCTTATAATAATTTAAAATATTTTTTTGTTAGATACACGAAATATTGTGAAATGGAGGGCCCATGGCTGAAAAGAAAAAGCTCGGTGATTTTCTGAAGGAAGCCGGCCTGATCGACGATTTTCAGCTCCAAACAGCGTTGTCGCATCAGCGAAACTGGGGCGGCAAGCTGGGATCCATCCTGGTGGAACTGGAATTCGTCCGCGAGGAGGAGCTCGCCAGGGTGATCGCGGAAAAAATGCGCATCCCCTATGTGAACCTCTTCGAACCTGAGCTTCCTGCGACCTCGATCGCGCTGGTGAAGGCCGATGTGGCCAAGAAATACGGCGTCATGCCGGTCAGGAAAGAAGGAAACTCGATCGTGATCGCCATGTCCGACCCGCTGGACATCGAGGCCATCGACGACCTCAGGTTCAGCACCGGCTTTATGGTCAAACCGGCGCTGGCGCTGGAGTCGGAGATCAAGGACGCCATTCGGAAATATTACGACGGCGAGGAACTGGTCCGCAAGCCGAAGGAGGTCCTCCCCTTCGGAAAAACAGGGAACAAAGCGGGAAAGATGGAGATCATCTTTGGAAGCGACCTGATGACGAACAGCAATGAGACGCAGGCTGCTGCGGCCACCCAGGCACAGGGCGAGGCCACCCGCCATGAATCGATGGAAGACCGCCTCCGCCTCGATGCGCTTATCACGCTGCTGATCGAAAAGAACATCATCAACCGCGAGGACCTGGTCAAGATGATCTACCAAAAGAAGATCGGGTTGTAGGCTTTCAGGAAAGGCGTCATGAAGACCTACCGGGATTTTATCAGGATAACGACGGCAGACAAACAGGAGATCCGCGACATCACGCGGGAAGTGTCCCAGATCATTGCGAAGAGCGGCGTTCAGGAAGGCATGGTGCTGCTGTTCCCGCATCACACGAGCGCATCGGTCTATGTGAGCGATTCGGATACGACCCTGACCGAGGATTTCATGGCATTCATGGGGCGGACCGTTCCCGCGGGAGAGTATAAACATGATCTCACCGACGCCCGGCAGAACGGCAGGGCCCACCTGATGTCGCTCCTGTCAGGCCATAACGTGACGCTGCCGGTCACCGAAGGGGCGATCGATCTGGGCGTTTATCAGACGGTGTATTATGCCGAGTTCGACGGAATGCGGGAAAAAGAGGTCCTGGTCAAGGTCATGGGCGAGTAGTGCCGTTGACCGCTGCCGGGGGAAGAGGAGCAATACAATGAAACAGCAGGTACTTGCGATCATGCTCGTAGCAGTGGCTGCGGGGCTTTTCAGTCCGCCGACGCCGGCACAGGAGCAGAAGAAGGGGCCTCATATGGAGGTCAAAGAGCTGTCCTACGATTTCGGCAAGGTCGTCGAAGGGGCAAAACTGCTGCATGTGTTCGAGGTGGGGAACACCGGGGACGTCACGCTCGATATCCAGCGGGTCCAGCCTACGTGAGGCTGCACCGCCGCGGTGATTAGTTCTAATCACCTAGAGCCGGGAGAGGTCGGCCGCATTCAGGCGACCGTGGACACCACCGGCAGGACCGGTTTCCTGGTAAAAAAAATATCGATCTACTCGAATGACCGCGGTGATCCCGTACGGACCATCGTCCTGACCATGGAGGTCATCCAGAAATCACCGCAATAGACCGAACTGCCGGGGGCGGAAGAGGACCCTTTTTCATTTGCCGTCAGCGGCTGCCTGTTTTTCAAATGCTCGTGAAAAGCACGTAGGCAGAACGCCCTGTTTTTTCGCATGATCTCCCTTCCCCAGTCCCTGGGTATCGGCGCTATCCGTATTATTTTCTTGACAATTTTCAGCCCCCTGTGCTAATTTCATGGGGCTTTTTGACCCGCGTCACCCAAGGAAAGGCAGTTCAGCTTGAAACAGCACAGACATCCGCACTATCCCAGCGACACGCCAACCCCGGGCATAGGTCCCGTCCCGGCGGGCCTGTGACATCTTCGTTGTGACAGAAACCCTTTGTGTTTCAGCGCTTGCAGAGATACTATAAAACGCAGCTCATCAGTGCCATTTACCCGTAAGAATTGGAGGACTTCCCATGCAGAAAAAATATCTCCTTGCCCCTGGACCGACGCCGGTGCCGCCTGAGGCGCTCCTGGCCATGGCAATGCCGATCATCCATCACCGGGCGCCGGATTTTTTGCCGGTGCTCGATTCCGCGAAAAAGGGGCTCCAGTGGCTCTACCAGACGAAGAACGATGTGCTGATCCTGTGCGCAACGGGTACCGGCGCCATGGACGGTTCGGTGACCAATTTCCTGAGTCCCGGCGATGACGTGCTGGTGGTCAACGGCGGTAAGTTCGGCGAACGCTGGACCAAGATCTGCCAGGCCTATGGCATGAAGGTGGAAGAGGTCGTCGTCGAGTGGGGACACGCGGTGAAGCCGGAGCAGGTG
>JBGQDI010000124.1:0-7492 GCA_041495765.1 Nitrospirota bacterium | reverse complement strand
TGCGTCATAGGGCGCATCCCTTTCCGGTCGCGTTACGTGCGGGCATACGTGAGGTCATTGGTCCTGTCCGCCATTCTTATGCACCCCTTTGATGAAGACCACGCGGCCCGATCCGCCGATAAAGATGTTCAACATCCAGCTGATGACGCTGATAAGGAGGGCTCCAAGGAACGCAGCCCGAAAAGACTCGATGGCGAATCCGGGAACGACATCCGAAACAAGCTCCAGGAGTGCGGCATTGATGATCAGCGTGAACAGGCCGAGCGTCAGCAGGTTGATCGGCAGCGTCAGGATGAGCACCACCGGACGGATCACGGCATTGACAACGCCGAGAATGCCTGCTGCCAAAATGCCCATTTCCAGGCTCTGGATCCTGATCCCGTCGATGATCTTCGTGGCGGTTACGAGAGCAAGAAGGTTAATGGACCAGCGTACGAAAAAACCGAGCATACCACCTCCAACTGTGAAAAAATTCTAACATACTTGCGCCGCATTTGCAACAACGGACTCTTTCACCGCAGTACAAAAGCCGCATCTGAAGCGACTCACATTGAAAACAGCCGGCCCCCATGGTACTATTGAACCAGAACAGCGGTCGAAATTTGGCTAAAGGAGTTGCGCATGCGGATTGGCGTCCCCCGGGAGATAAAGACCGAAGAGTTCCGCGTCAGCATCACGCCCTTTGGCGTCCATGACCTGACCGGAGAAGGACACCTGGTCCTCATCGAGAAGAATGCAGGCAGAGGAAGCGGCTTTCCCGATGAGGAATATGCCCGGGCAGGGGCAGGGATCGTCGACCGGGAGCGGCTCTTCAAAGAGAGCGAATTGATCATCAAGGTAAAAGAGCCGCTCCCCCAGGAATACGATCTTCTTCGTCAGGGTCAGGCGCTGTTCACCTACCTGCACCTGGCCTCCAATCCCCGGCTCACTGAAGTGCTGCTGTCAAAGAAGATGACCTGCATCGGGTACGAGACCCTGGCCCGTGACAACGGCCTTCCCCTTCTCGCGCCGATGAGCGAGATCGCCGGACGTATGGCGCCGCTCATGGGCGCTTATTACCTGCAGAAGTTCAAAGGTGGTTCCGGCATTCTCGCGACCGGGGCAAGCGGCGTACGGCCGGCCAGGACCCTGATCCTTGGAGCGGGCGTGGTAGGAACGAACGCAGCCCGCGTGGCAAGCGGCCTGGGTATGGAAACCATGATCATGAACAAAGGAACGGATAGGCTCCAGAAGGTGGACGAACTTTTTATGGGGAGGGTCGAAACCCTGCCTGTCACGGCCCAGACCGTGGCCGAAGAGATCAGGACAGCCGACATCCTCATCGGCGCCATCCTCGTGCCGGGAGGACGGACGCCGGTCCTCATAACGCGTCAAATGCTCGGAAGCATGAAAAAAGGCTCGGTCATTGTAGACGTTTCCGTTGACCAGGGCGGCTGCATTGAGACCTCCCGCCCGACGACGCATGACGATCCCGTTTATGAGATCGACGGTATCCTCCACTACTGTGTGGCCAATATGCCCGGTGCCTACCCCCGCACTTCGACGCTGGCGCTTACGAACGCAACCCTTCCCTATGTCAAACTGATCGCGGATCAAGGCATAGAACGATCACTGCAGGACCCGGTGATTCGCAGCGCATTAAACACCTATCAGGGAAAGATCATGAACAAGGCATTGGAGGAAACGTCAGGGATCGCGAAGGAAGGCGGACGTGATGAGGTCACGCGGCAAAGAGATCAGAACCGTTAACTCGCGGGATTATTCATATGCACCCATCTCTGAAAAGCAGGAAATTATCCCCTGCTTCCAGAGATTGGGGACAGAACTATCACACCCATACTAGGGTATGACGGAAACTGTCGCAGAGCCGGTGAGGTGGGATATGGGGTCAGTCGCTTTAATGTGCGACGTGCCAGGGCTCTGTGCAGTGACAAAACCTTTTGAACCGGTCACATTGCTGACCACCGCAGGCACCGTCCCGGTGTGGAATGAGGCTAATAATGAAACCCATTCCACCGACGTGGTCAGATCGAGCGTGGTAGTATCATCGTAGCTACCTGTTGCTGTGAGTTGCGTCGTGGTTGGACCGCTGCTGAGCGAAAGGCTCGAAACAAGTGGGGTTATTTCAATTTTTAACAATCTGCCGGATACGACCCTGAGCGGCGTCGTACCCGATACCGCTGAATATATGTTCGGGTCGATCGTAAAAGATGCGATAATGTCCACCAGGCCGGTCGTCTTTGTGCTTGCCGTAACAAGACCATGTTTCGAAACTGTCGCTATCTCGGGATTTGATGTGCTCCAGGTCAAGGTCAGCGACGAGTCCAGGGCCGGCGCCGTCGACGATATGGACGTATTCAGGCTCTGCGTTAGCGTTCCAAAAGTGGCTATTGCGACAAAATCATGGAAATCCCTGATCCTCATTACAGGGTTTTCGGGGGTTATCGTAATAGAATCGGGTTTAACAACGGTAAGCACGGCGGAGCTGGTAAAATGATTGAACGGCTCCTCCGCGGTGATCGTGGTCGTACCGAGGGACAGGACGGTAACGCGACCGATGTGACCTGCTGTCGTACCGACCGTGGCGACCGAGGGACTCGACGAGCTCCAGACCACTTCTGAAGTATAGGTCAGTATCTTCCCATCAGAGAATTCACCGACCGCATCGAGTTGGATACCCGTCACCACGACGGGAGCGGCCGGACTGACTCTGATCCGTATGAGTTTTGCCTTCCCTGAGGAACCGCAGCTCATGAAGCCCAGTACGGTCACGAGAAGCGCCGCTGCGAGTACGATACCGGTCTTTACATTCTTCATGCGCTTCTTCTCCCCTTAGCGGTCGTTTACCTGATGACGACACAGCGGTCCCAGCTGGGACATGATCAAATCGGCGCTTATAATACCTCTTGAAACGTTCTCTTGTCAAACGATAATATTCGAGCACCTGGTGCATTGTGCTGCGATGACGTGCCTGCACCGGTCACGGTTTGACCTGTTTAACAAACCTTCCCTGATAGGTGGCATGGCCATCGCATTTTTCGAATATGAACTGGCAGATCCTGGTGCCGGGATATAAGGCCAGGGGCCCATGCCCCAAGTTCACGATCTCCAGTGCCTGATGATTTGCGATGCCCGGATGCATAAAACCGGCGGTAACGTGGACCGCGAGGCCGAAACGGGCGAACCTGCTTCGCCCTTCAAGACGGCCCGAGATATTGTCGGCGAGCGTGATCTTTTCCTTCGTGATCCCCAGGATCATCTCGCCCGGTTTGATAATGATATAGCCGCTGTCCTTCACGTGAACGTCCCTGGTTATGTCCTGAAAATGTGAATCGTTCCTGATATGATAGATCTTCGACTGCCGTTTAAAGGTCCTGAAGTCATTGCCGAGGGTGAGATCGATGGACCCCGGACCGATCTGCGACGGGTCAAGGGGCTCGATAGCGATCGATCCGTTCTTCAAAGCTTTTAGTATTTCCTTCCCGATCAATACACTCATCGTTCCATCCTCTCGGTCGATCACCCGCAGGGCAACATATGGTCATGGTGCCCCGACATTCACTACTCCAGCAAAAGCTGGTTCTCTTTGGAGCGGGACTCCCCGACGCTCGAGACAACGATCGCCGGCCTGCCGAGCACGGGACACTTGTTTTCGCAAATGCCGCAGCCGATGCACAGTTCAAGGTCCACACGGGGCTGCTGCAACGTGAGGACCTTCCCCTGCCGGTCGCGCACCTGCACCTTCTCGAACCAGACCGCCTTCTTCGGCGTCGGGCAGACCTCTTCGCACATGATGCACGGACGTGCATGCGCCCAGGGCAGGCATCTGCTTTTATCGATCATTGCCAGGCCCAGTTTGACCTTTGCCTTTTCCCCGAGCGCCAATTTCTTAATGGCCCCCGTGGGGCAGACCTGTCCGCAGAGCGTGCAGTGGTATTCACAGTATCCGATGCGCGGCACGAGCAGGGGGGACCAGATGCCTTCAGGTCCTGCCTCGAGCAGGGAGGGCTGCAGTCCGTTCGTGGTGCAGACCTTCATGCACTCGCCGCACTTGACGCAGCGCTCGAGGAACTCTTTTTCCGCAAGCGAACCCGGCGGACGGATCAGGCCGGGATCCTGCGCATTAGTCCTGGACAGCGGCGTGATGCGAAGGAACGGCACAGCAAGGATGCCACCGAATGCCGACGCAATGATCTTCCTTCTGCCGAGGTCAATGGCCGCTGTTGCCTTTGTTTTGCGGAAACCGAATTGCACGGCATTCTGGGGACAGGCA
Source organism: Nitrospirota bacterium (assembly GCA_041495765.1). Taxonomy (GTDB): domain Bacteria; phylum Nitrospirota; class UBA9217; order UBA9217; family UBA9217; genus GWC2-56-14. Next base: position 3,219 of record JBGQDI010000124.1, on the reverse strand, counting down.
TCGTCGCAGTTCCAGCAATAAAGGCATTCCGTGTCCTTCCACTTTTCCTTCCGGTGCGGCGCAGCATTCCCCTGACACTCCCGGTTACAAGCCCCGCATTCCGTGCACCCCTCGCTCACCGAGCGTCGGAGCAGAGAGAACCGGGAAAGGAGACCCAGGAACGCGCCGAGCGGGCAGAGATATCTGCACCAGAACCGTTTTTCTATAAGATTAAGGCCGAGAACGGCGAGAAATAGCGAGCCGATGAGGACATTCTGGTCGTAAAATGACTGCTCAAAAGAGAGCACTGTTTTTTTCAGGACCGTGAATAGGGGCTCGGTCACTGATGCCGCACCGAGGGGACTGACGCTGTAGAACGAATCAAAGACCGACCGTACGCCATAGTTGAACAGCGGATAGATGCTTATTGAAAAGGACCGGATCAGGAGCGAGAGCGGGTCCATGATGCCGGCGGGTTGCAGTGTGAAGACGGCCGATACGATGATGGCGGTGAGAATATAATATTTAACACGGTACCAGTCCCTGCCCTGGTGAGAAGCCAGCTGTTTCCTCAGAGAACCCACCAGGTTGTTCAGCGTGCCGAGCGGACAGACCCAGCCGCAAAAGAGCCTGCCGAACAGGACCGTGAGCATGATCGTGACGATCGACAGCAGGAAGGCTTTCGCGGCGGCATGGGCGGAAAGCAGGGTGGTCACGAAAATGAGCGGGTCAAAATCGAGGAACAGGCGTACGGGGTAGCCAAGCTCATCGTTCCCTTTTGATTCGGTTTGGACCAGCAGGAACAGGAATACCAGGAGGAACAGTCCCTGCATGCTCTTTCGAATAGTTCGCATGGTTACCCTGATATCGCTTTCAGTACTGATTCGGCCATCAACGTAGAGTTCACTCTTTTACCTTGAACCGGATGAGGTTCCCCCCCTGTTGGAAAGGAAGGGTCACCATTGATTGGACCGTTAACTCCCGGGCAAAGGCCGCAGCATGAGTAACACTTTGAAAAATGCCGTCAACGGCCGAACCAGCAGAAGCAGGACCGTCCACGGGAACGGGCGTCGCGATGGCGCGCACGATGGCGACCCCTGCCGGCCCGCTCACCGGCACCGTGTAGCCGCTTTCCTTGCCTCCGACAGAATAGGTCGTATTCGCGACCGTACGGTTCTCATGGGCGAATCGGTTGGGAAAAAGGATCCGCATGGTACCGCTGGTATCGATCTCGATAAGCGTAATATAGCAATCATGATCCGTCTTGAAATTGATGGTCATTGCATGGCCCGCATCATAGGCGTCCTTATCGCTCCAGAGCTCGACCTTGATCGAACCGGCCAGGAGCGGTTTTCCTTCGTCCATGGGCGCTCCCCTGGTGAATGCAGTCTCGTCCCCGACAGCCAGGTCATCATGCCAAAGCACCGTACCGTTTGATGTATCTACAGCCCTCAGGCTCACCCGGGAAAACCGGCCATCAGTGGCGGTCTCACCGGCGATCAGTACCTCTGCTCCCAGCAGGGTCCTGGTCGCCTTCAATGACGGAGTGACAGAAGTGCCCGTCAGATCGAGCTTCCACTCTGCGGCTGTTCGTGAAATGTCGCGTCTTTTGATGACGACAAACGCACCAGTTGCAGAGGATTTTTTTGCCAGAGCGGTCTCGAGAGCCCCGGTAATGCTCCGCGACAGAGCGGCCCTCTGTCCCCGCGGGTCCAGCAGGTTCCCGACAGCGACTTTTTTCCATCTGATCCCTGGAGCTGATGCAAATGAGGTCGCAAGCCGGGCAGCTGCGGCATCCAGGTCCGTTTCCGGGCCTACGGCATTCGTCTGCAGCTGCCCGGCCGATGCCGGTTGCTCCTTCGCCGCCTTTTGTTCCGGCTGCGCTGGCAGGGTCCGGCACCCGGTTTGTGCGCTCATAAGCGCAGCAAAGAACAGAACGGGAAAAAGGTAACTCATTGCCATGGTAAAAAACCTCCTCCCATGTGAGCTTAAGAACTGTCGTGCGGTGATGCGCATCGTTCCGAGCTATACCTGCAGTTTCTTGATATGCAGTTTATTCAGGTCCATCTGTCCCAAACCGCGTTGGTGTCCCATGGTCACATATCCCAGATCGCTCCCCTTCATGCCGAAGAGCGTTGCGCCGTAGGAGTCAACAGCCACGGGATCGATGCCGACGATCACGGTATCGAGCTTCTTGACATCGGCCAGGCTCCCGCCCTGTGGCCCGTTGGCAGTGAGGATGCGCACCGCATCGAGGACCGTGAGCGCCGGCTTGATCTTCATCGAAAGGTCCACCAGGCTCTCATCCAGTTTTTGGTGGATCTGACGCCGCGAGCCGCCCATGATGCCCATCCAGTTCTTCATGGAAAGGGTGAGCTTCGCAAGCCCGTGGTGCTTCGCGATCGGGACGTTGATCACCTTGTCCGCTTCGAGAACATCGGAGTAGAGCGGCCAGGATTTGAGCACTTGGCCGTTGAGCAGTGTCTCTTTGAACTTTCGTTCGTCCATGTATTCTGCTTCAATGCCCAGCGCGCTGACCGCGGCTGCGATCCCGCTCTGCACATAACAACGCCGGGGATCGTTCACCGGCCGGTCAAAGACCTTCACTTTTTTGGCGCCGGCCTCAAGACAGAGACGGGCCACGGCAGCGACAACCTCGGGATTCGTATTACCCGCCTGTTCGGGGGTCCGGTCCCAGCCAATGTTTGGTTTGATCACCACCACATCCCCGCGGGATATGAATTTTCCGATCCCGCCCATGGCATCAATGGCGGCAGTGACGATCTTCGCCGGAGAAGCACCGTGCGCCACAACGAGATCGGGCCGCGTTGCCGACGCGGCTGCTTCGGCAAGCGTAACGATTCCCGGCGGCAGGGAAAGCCCCGCACCGGTCAGCGCTGCAAGTTTCAGGAACCGTCTTCTCTCCACAGGTCACCTCATCTTTCCCCTCGCAAGCGACGCGAAGATGCCGCCGGTACACAGGGCGGCAAACAGGATAAATGCCGATCTCAAACTGGCAAGGAATTGCGGATAGCGGTCCGGAGTTATCGCCGCACTGCCGATATGAAATGCAAAGATGACCGTGGCCATGCCCATGCTCAGCATCTGGCCGGTAAGCCGCATGGTGCCGAGCGTGGCGGAGCCCACGCCGTAAAAGCGCCGGTCAATGGAACTCATGACCGCGTTCGTGTTGGGAGACGAGAACAGGGCAAAACCGAAACCGATCAGCATCAGGCCTCC
>JBGQDI010000123.1:0-7513 GCA_041495765.1 Nitrospirota bacterium | reverse complement strand
CTCCGCATGAAGCGACCTATCAATCAACGGCTGCTCAGAATGCAGCACCTCAGACCGCTGCGCCGGCCGCCCCGATCAAGAAACAGACGGCGCCCCCCCCTCCCCCTCCTCCTCCCAAGGAAGAGCCGAAAGAAAAAAGCCTCGATGACATCATTCTCGATCTTCTTGCCGAGGACCATTGAGCACAGGACCCAAGCGCGGTTTTGGTGTCCGGGCGCCCCGCGGCCCCTGCCATCTCAACGTGAAAAAATACTTTGCCGTACTTTAGGAGGTTTGATGCATGGCTGCTACTGAAGAACAAGTGAAAGCACTCAAAGAAAAAGCGCGGAATGTCCGTGTCGACATCCTGAAAATGCTGACGGAGTGCGGCTCCGGCCACACGGGCGGAAGCCTTTCCGCTGCGGATATCGCCACGGCGCTCTATTTCTACAAAATGAAGCACGATCCGAAGCAGCCCAAATGGAAGGACCGGGACAACTTCATCCTTTCCAAGGGCCATGCAGCGCCGCTCCTGTATACGGTACTCGCGCACGCAGGGTATTTTGCAACCTCCGAACTCTGTACGCTCAGGAAGCTGGGTTCCCGGCTCCAGGGCCACCCGGACAGCAAGTATCTTCCGGGCGTCGAGATCTCGACGGGCTCGCTCGGCCAGGGGCTTTCCGTTGCGAACGGCCTTGCGCTTGCGCACAAGCTGGACAAAGGCGCGAACCGCGTCTATGCCCTGCTCGGTGACGGCGAGATCCAGGAAGGCCAGGTCTGGGAAGCTGCCATGACCGCGGCCCACTACAAGCTCGACAACCTCTGCGCCATGGTCGACAACAACGGTCTCCAGATCGACGGACCCGTGGCCAAGGTCATGGGGGTGGAACCGATCACCGACAAGTTCCGCGCCTTTGGCTGGGAAGTGCTGGACATCGACGGCCACGATATGGCGCAGATCACGGCGGCGCTCGACAAGGCCGAAACGATCAAGGGCAAGCCGACCATGATCGTCTGCCGCACGGTCAAGGGCAAGGGATCGCCCGTGTTCGAAGGCAAGGTGGAGTTCCACGGCGCAACGCCGACCAAGGAACAGTGCGCGACCGCACTGAACGATCTGGCGGTGTGTAAATAGTTCAATTGCGGATTCCCGAATTGCGGATTGCGGATTTAAAGGCTTTTTAATCCGAAATCCACAATCCGCAATCCGAAATTCATTGGAGGATACTGTGACGAAAGTAGCGACTAGAGATGCGTACGGGGATGCGCTGGTCAACCTCGGTAAAAAACGAAATGACGTGGTGGTGCTCGACGCGGACCTGTCGGGTTCGACCAAAACATCCAAGTTCGCCAAGGCGTACCCTGACCGGTTCTTCAACGTCGGCATCGCCGAGCAGGACATGGTCGGAACGGCCGCAGGCCTGGCACTCGGCGGCAAGCTGCCTTTTTGCAGCACCTTTGCCGTGTTCGCCACGGGCCGTGCCTGGGAGCAGATCCGGCAGAGCGTCTGCTATCCCAACCTGAGCGTGAAGGTCGTGGCGAGCCATGCGGGCGTCACGGTCGGCGAGGACGGCGGGTCGCACCAGTCCGTGGAGGACATCGCGGTGATGCGCGTGATCCCGAACATGACCGTGATCGTTCCGGCCGACGGCGTGGAGACCACGCTGGCCATCGAGGCCGTGGCGGAGCACAACGGCCCCTGCTATGTGCGCGTGGGTCGGAACAAGGTGGCGACGCTCTTCGGCGCCGACTACAAGTTCCAGATCGGCAAGGCCCATGTGTTCCATGAAGGCAAGGATGTGGCGATCATCGCCACGGGCCTCATGACTGCCGAAGCGCTCAAGGCGCGGGACCTGCTGAAGGCCGAAGGCATCGACGCCGGCGTGATCAACATGTCGACGATCAAGCCGATCGATGCGGCTGCCATCATCGCCGCTGCAAAGCGATGCGGTGCGGTCGTGACCGCCGAGGAGCATTCGATCATCGGCGGCCTGGGCGGCGCCGTGGCCGAGGTGCTCTCCGAATCCCAGCCGGTGCCGCTCGTGCGCGTCGGCATCAAGGACACCTTCGGTACCTCGGGCGAGAGCGAGGGCCTGCTCAAGCATTACGGGCTGTCTCCGGAAGACCTTTGCACTGCTGCCAAGGAAGCGATCAAGAAGAAACGGTGATTCGATTTCGGATTGCGGATTTCGGATTGCGGATTGAAATCGGGATCTTTCACCATGGATGACGCATCTCCATCATTGATAAGAGCATGATCCAGCTTTATCGCGTGACCAAATATTACGACGGCGTTCCTGCTTTGCGCGACATCAGCTTTTCTGTCGATAAAGGGGAGTTCGTCTTCGTTACGGGCCCCAGCGGGGCCGGCAAGAGCACGCTGCTCAAGATCCTCTTCTGCGCGGAGCGGGCCGACGAGGGGCAGATCATCATCCAGGGCATGAATACCTTCAGGCTCGGCTCGTCAAGCATCCCCTACCTGCGGCGCAATATCGGGTTCGTGTTCCAGGACTACAAACTCCTTCCCCATAAGACCATTTACGAGAACATCGCCCTGGCCCTGAAGGTCGTCGGCACTCCCTACGGAGATATCGAGCGCAAGACCTATCAGGTGCTGAAAAAAGTTTCCATGGAGAACAAGCAGCACCTGACGCCGCCCAAGCTGTCCGGCGGCGAGCAACAGCGGGTCGCTGTCGCGCGGGCGCTCGTGAACGAACCGCAGGTGCTGCTTGCCGACGAGCCCACGGGGAGCCTTGACCCGCAGAGCGGCCGGGAAGTGTTCGACCTCTTCCGGGAGGTCAACATGAAGGGGACGACCGTCCTCGTTGCCACGCATGACTGGGAAACGGTCAGAAAAATGCAGCGCCGCATCATCACGATGGAGCGCGGCAGGGTGACCGATGACGGCAGGCGGCATGTGCAATGGTCGCTTTCCCTCCGCCCGCCCGTTGACGACGGGCCCGACGGAGCCGCCCTGCGCAGGGGGGAACCGTGAAAGGCTACGGGCTTTTCTACTATATCGCCGAAGCGTTCCGCGGGCTCCGCTCGAACAGCCTGGTGAACCTTCTCGCGCTCGGCACGATCACCATGATCATGCTGATCCTGGGCTCCTTTCTGCTGGTGTTCTTTAACCTGCAGTCGTCGGTCCAGGTCATGGGGGAGCGCCTCGAGGTCTCGGTCTATCTGAAGGAAGGGCTGACGGAGCACGAAAAGGATTTCCTGGTGAGCCGGCTGAAAGCGGAGCCGGGCATCCGGAAGGTGGCCTACCTTTCGAAAGAACAGGCTTTGGAAGTTTTCAAGAAGGAACTGAAGGGGCAGGAGGCGCTGCTCGAAGGGCTGGGCCAGAACCCGCTTCCCGATTCGTTCGAAGTGAACGTGGACCGCACGTACGCGGCCGGCGACCGCCTCGAAGCGCTGTCGCACAAATTCTCGGGCTATCCCGGAGTGGAGGACGTGTCCTACGGAAGGCACGGCGCGGAAGTGCTGGGCGGCCTGCTCACGCTCATCACCTATGGCGGCACGGCGATCGCGGTGCTGCTCGGCGTATCGGTGGTGTTCATTATTTCGAACTCCGTCCGGCTCGCGCTGTACTCCCGCGGCCAGGAGATCGAGCTGATGCAGTGGATCGGGGCGACGCGCGGGTTCATCCAGGGGCCTTTTCTGATCGAGGGGATGCTCCTGGCGATGCTGGGCTCGGCCCTTTCCGTCGGCATCCTGGCGGGCCTGTATTATGCGCTTCCGCACGAGGCCGTCCTGTTCCTGTCGCATACGGCGGGCATCGAATTTCTGCCCTTGCCGGTGGTGGCTTCCCTGATCGGCGGAGGCGGCCTGCTTGGATTTGCCGGGGGCATGGTGTCCGTCGGCAGGTTCCTGGAATAGAAGGGGGCACGGGCAGTCGAGGCGAGAGGGATGCGCTGCTGCCGAGAACGATGAAGATCCCGCGCTTGAGCATGATCCTGTTCCTGGCCGCTCTGGGCCTGCTGCCCGGAAGCTCTCCGGCGTTCGCCGCCGAAGACCCTGCGGAGAGCAGCAAGCAGGAGCTCCAGCGCATCCAGCGCCGGATGGAGGAAAAGAAGCTCGAGATCAATAAGGCGCGCGGCAGGGAGCGTTCGGTCCTTGCCGAGCTGGAAAAGCTCGAACGGCGCGTGCAGGAAGAGGCGAAGGAACTTGCCGACAACCGTGCGCGGCTTCGTGATGCAGAGGACGCCCTGCGGGACATGGAGAAGAGCAACGTCCAGATGAGCCGGGAGCTGGAGGGACTGCAGCTCTCCTATGGCCGGCGGGTCCGGGCATTGTACAAGATGGGCCGCAGCAGTTATGCCGTGGCCATTCTTTCATCGGACAGTTTTTATACCGCGCTGAAGCGGCTGAAGTATCTCGGCATCATTGCAGAGCGCGACCGTGCCGTCATCAACCGGTACGGCACCGCCCTGGCACAGCTGTCCTCCCTGCAGGCCGAGGCCGCGGGCAGGAAAGAAGAGATCAGCCGGCGCAAGCTGGCCATAGAGGCCCAGAAGGCGGAGCTGGTCAGCCGGCGGCGGGAAAAGGCGGGGATCCTGAGCGCGGTCAGGAGCGAAAAGGGCCTGTACGAACAGACGCTGCGCGAGCTCGAAGAATCGTCGACCAGCCTCTGGTCCATGATCCATCAGGAGAAAGAGGACCGGACGGTCCGGAAACCTGAGGAGCTGACCGCCCCGGCAACGGGCACGGTCCGGTTCCCCTGGCCCGTGTCCGGCCAGGTATTGACGCGCTTCGGGATGCAGCGCCATCCCAGGTTCAAGACCATGATCTTCAAACGGGGCATCGAGATCGGCGCCCATGAAGGCGACACGGTGCGGGCGATCAACGACGGACAGGTCGCTTTTGCGGACTGGTACAAGGGGTACGGAAAGCTCCTGATCGTCGAACATGCCGCGGGGTTCTATTCGCTCTACGGCAATCTGGAGCAGATCGCCCTGGCCAAGGGCGACCGGGTGAGCAAGGGACAGGCCGTCGGCCTGGTGGGCGATACGGGAAGCCTGCAAGGGCCCAAGCTGTATTTCGAGATCCGATATAAAGGCGAGGCGCAGGACCCTCTGGCCTGGCTGACGAAACAATAAGCGGCCGCGGACAGGCCGGTCGCTCGCGATAGCCGTTCCGGAGGCAAACTATGCAAAACGATGCGGAGGATGATGACATGATCAAGATCAACAAGAAGAAGTTCCTGGTCGCTGCACTGGCGCTGCTTTTGACCGGTGTGCTGATCGGGCAGGGGCTCGTACAGGCCAAGACCGATACGTACGATGAACTGAAGGCCTTTACCCAGGCGCTGGAGCTCATCAAGCGCAACTATGTGGAGGATCCGGACACCAAGGAGCTGATCCAGGGCGCCATCCGGGGCATGGTGTCGAGCCTTGATCCGCATTCATCCTATATGGCCGAACGGGCCTTCAAGGAAATGAGCATGGACATCAAGGGCGAGTTCCAGGGCGTCGGCATCCAGATCGGGATCAAGAACGCGCAGCTGACGATCATTGCGCCGATCGAGGGCACGCCGGGAGACCGCGCGGGCCTGGCTGCTGGCGACAAGATCCTGAAGATCAACGACGACTGGACCAAGGACCTGACCATCGAAGAGGCCGTGGACAAGATGCGCGGCCCCAAGAACACGCAGGTGCGGCTGCTCATTTTCCGCGAAGGATGGGACAAACCGAAGGAATTCGCGATCACCCGGGACGTCATCAAGGTCCAGAGCGTGAAAAAGAAGATGCTGGAAGGCGACATCGGATACGTGAAGATCACGCAGTTCCAGGGCCAGACCGGCGTCGAGATGGAAAAGGCGCTCCGGGACCTGGAGGCAAAGGGAATGAAGAAGCTGGTCCTCGATCTGCGGAATAACCCCGGAGGGATCCTGGACGCATCGGTCGATGTGAGCGGATTGTTCATGGCCAAGGACAAGCTGGTGGTCTACCTCCAGGGCAGGAAGACCACGGACCGGAAGGATTATCTCACCACAAGCGAAGGAGCTCCCCGGGACTACCCGGTCGTCATTCTGGTGAATACCGGCAGTGCCAGCGCTTCGGAGATCGTGGCAGGTGCGCTGCAGGATTCGCACCGGGCGCTGATCGTCGGCACCCAGACCTTCGGCAAGGGTTCGGTCCAGACCGTTTTCTCGCTGGACGGCGGCACGGGACTTCGGCTCACGACGGCAAAATATTATACGCCCAGCGGACGCTCGATCCAGAACGTGGGCATCACCCCCGACATCGAGGTGAAGCTGCCGGTCGTCAAAGAAGCGAAGAGCGGCGATGGCGTGCACATGGTTGTCAGGGAGAAGGACCTTGAGCGGCATCTGAAGAACGATACGGTCAAGGACGATAAGAAGGTGGAGCCGAAGCCGAAAGAGGGCGCACCGGAAGAAGACTTCGCTCTCGAAGCCCTGCCCAAAGAGGACAAGGATGATATTCAGCTCCAGAGGGCCATCGAGATCCTGAAGCCGGCAATGAAGGCTGAGGACGTTTTCAAGAACGTGCCGATCAAGGCTGCAGTGGCAGAAGACAAAAAGTCCGAAGAGAAGAAGAAAAATAAATAAGCCATAAGAAAAGATAACTGATTGTAAAAGCAGGGCACTGTGCCCTGCTTTTGCTTTTTAATCATAATGTTACAAAAAATCAGATATAGCGAGAAATCAGGCATAAATAGCCTGTAATTGCCATAAAACGGTATTATTTGCTCTAAATCAGGTATTGCTTTTTTCCTGTCCACGCAATATATTAGCACTCGCTTCTGAAGAGTGCTAATATATAAGAGCGAGCCTGTAAGCGATTAATAATAATTTACATGAAAGGAGTTTCGAGTATGAGTGTCAAATTCAAGCCGTTGAAGGACAGGGTATTCGTAAGTTACACCGAGGAGTTGAGCAAAACTGCGGGGGGTCTTTACATTCCCGATAGCGCAAAAGAAAAGCCGCAGTCGGGCAAGGTCGAGGCAGTGGGCGAGGAAGTGAAGCAGCTCAAGGTCGGCGACAAGGTGCTCTTCGACCGCTATTCCGGTTCCAAGATCAACATCGACAACACCGAGTACCTCATTGTGAAAGAAGAGGACGTACTGGGGATCCTGTCGTAAGACCGGCAGAACCTATTCTGCCACGAAGACACTAAGACGCTAAGAAAGCCGGAAGAACAGAGGCCCGATTCCTTTTGTGACTTCGCGCCTTCGTGGCGAAAAAAAATAATAAGGTTTTCCAAGGAGGAAATGAATATGGCAAAGCAACTTATGTTCAACCAGGATGCTCGTGCATCGATCCTGAAGGGCGTGAACATTCTCACGGACGCAGTAAAGGCAACACTGGGCCCCAAGGGCCGCAACGTCATGATCGACAAGAAATTCGGCGCACCGACCATTACCAAGGACGGCGTGTCGGTGGCAAAAGAGATCGAGCTGAAGGACCCCTATGAGAACATGGGCGCCCAGCTTGTGCGCGAAGTTGCCTCCAAGACCTCGGACGTTGCCGGCGACGGCACCACGACCGCGACCGTTCTGGCCCAGGCCATTT
>JBGQDI010000122.1:0-7519 GCA_041495765.1 Nitrospirota bacterium | reverse complement strand
ATCCTGTTCCAGACCGAAGAGCAGTTGCGGCGCGCCGACCGTATGTCGGCCCTGGGCCAGCTTTCCGCCGGAATGGCCCACGAGATCCGCAATCCTCTCGGTGCGATCCAGGGGGCGGTCGAGATCCTGAGGGACGACTATGATCCACAGGATGCAAAGTATGAGTTCATCCGTATCCTGCTGAAGGAAACGGACCGACTGAACAGAATCCTGCAGGAGTTTCTTGGGTTCGCCAGGCCCAAAGCGCCCGATCTTCAGCAGGCCGACGTGAATGAAGAGCTCGAGTCCGTCCTCTTGCTGACGGCCCAGGAAGCGCGCAGAGCGGGCATCACGACCATTAAGCGGCTTGACCCTTCTGTCGGCAAACATCGTCTCGATGCCGGTCTGCTGAAGCAGGCGTTCCTGAACCTGGTCCTGAACGGTCTGCAGGCAATGCCGAAGGGGGGCGTGCTGACCGTGGAGAGCGGTTTGAACAACGGGATGCTCGTGGTGCGGATCGCCGATACGGGTGTCGGTCTCAGCGAGGAGAACCGGAAGAAGCTATTCAGCCCTTTTTTTACGACCAAAAAGAACGGCACCGGCCTTGGCCTCGCGATCACCTACCGGATCGTCGAGAATCATCATGGGATCATTGATGTGTCGAGCGAACAGGACAAGGGAACGACGTTCACGGTGAAGATACCGGTTTAATATAGTCTCAAGTCTCAGGTCTCGAGTCGCAGTAAGACCTGAGACTTGAGACCTGAGACTGACAGCTAATATGACAAAACCTTCGATCCTCCTTATAGACGATGATGACAGCCTGCGCCGGGTGATGGAGTTCAGCCTGGTGGAGGCCGGTTATGCCGTGCGCGCTGCTGCAAGCGGAGAAGACGGGCTGCGCCTTCTTGAATTGGAAGCCTGTGACGCCGTGGTCACCGATATCACAATGCCGGGCATGAGCGGCATGGAGGTCCTGGCCCGGATCCGCGAAAAGGACGAACTGGTGCCGGTGATCGTCATCACGGCCTATGGTACGATCGAAAGCGCTGTGGAGGCGATGAAAAAGGGGGCCTTCGATTATATAACGAAGCCCTTTAACCGCGATGAGCTGCGGATGACGCTTGAAAAAGCGCTCACCCTGCGACGTCTCGAGCGCGAGAACCGGGAGCTTCGTGCGGCGGTCACGGACCGGTACAGCTTTGCCGGCATCATCGGGACGAGCGACCGGCTGAAGGACGTGCTCGATCTGGCAGGCCGTGTCGCTCCGAGCGATGCCAGTGTGCTCATTACCGGTGAGAGCGGTACGGGCAAGGAGCTCCTGGCCCGGGGCATCCATTTCAACAGCTCCCGGGCCAAGGGCCCTTTCGTCGCGGTGAACTGCGCGTCCATTCCCGAGGGGCTCATCGAGAGCGAGCTCTTCGGACATGTGAAGGGCGCGTTCACCGGAGCGGTGCGCGACAAGGCGGGCAAGTTCGAGCTTGCCCGGGGCGGCACCCTGTTCCTGGACGAGATCGGCGATCTCCGCATCGATCTGCAGGCGAAGATCCTGCGTGCGCTGCAGGAAAGGCAGGTGGACCGGGTCGGCGGCAATCACCCCCTTGCGGTCGACGTGCGGGTCCTGGCCGCCACGAACAGGGACATCGAACGTGCGGTGAAGGAGGGTGTTTTCCGGGAAGACCTCTATTACCGGTTGAATGTGATCACCCTCCAGATGCCTCCGCTGCGCGAACGGCGTGACGATATCCCGCTGCTGGCCGGATTTTTTCTGAAAAAGTTCAATGCTTCGCCGGTAGGGATCGACCCCGCGGCCTTGTCTGCGCTCAGGGCCTATGGCTGGCCCGGGAATGTGCGCGAGCTCGAGAACAGCATGGAACGTGCCTCGGTGCTCAGGCGGGGCGAGGTGGTCATGCTTGCTGATCTTCCGGAAAAGCTGGGAAAAGAGAGACCGGGGGTCGAAGACATCATCCTGAACCTGCCCGACGGCGGTATCTCGCTGGATGACCTCGAAAAAAGTCTTATCATCAAGGCGCTGGAGAAACACAAGAACAACCAGACCAGGGCGGCGGAATATCTCGGCATCACGCGCCCGACCCTGATCTACCGTATGGAAAAATTCGGGCTGAAATAGGCCGGACGAAAATGGTATAATCTCAGAGAAATTCACAGGGAGGGAACAAGCATGACAACAGCAACGCTCAAGATCCAGGGAATGACGTGTAACCACTGCGTTATGCGGGTGGCCAAGGCGCTCAAGGGCACGACAGGAGTGCAGGACGCGCAAGTCGACCTGCAGAAGGGCCAGGCCGTGGTCACCTATGACGACACCAAGGTGTCGCCGGACAAGCTTTCTTTTGCCGTTGTGGAAGCAGGCTACAAGGTCGTATGAGCTGTGCCGCCTGCACTTGACAATGCGGGCATCAGTTCAGTATAATCCCTGCGCAGTGCACGGAAGCGGATCGTATGCGCGGCCCGGACAGAATGAACCGTACCGTGCGCTCCCACTCGTTCCTTCACATCAGTTAAAACACTGTTTTGGTTCCCGAGGTGAAAGGCAAGTAATGGAAGAAACAACACGAGGGAGCAATATCCATTCGGCACAGGTGCTGCAGATCACTTTCGATGTTGAGCACTGCTCGCCCATTGCGCTTCGGAACATCCTCCTTGATGTCCGTACGCCTGCAGAGATGCTCGAACGGATCGCGCACGTCTATTATGACGATGATAATATCGCCCGCGACCTCATCCGGTGCCCCAACCTGACCGAGGCCACGCTCGTCTTCCTGGCGCTTACCACGTCTGAAGAGATCAAGCAGTTCATCACCAGCACACGCGTCGTGGACGTGGTGATGGAGGAAGATGCAGCAGCGGCTGCTGCAGCAGCTGCAGAAGCTGCCAAGGGGCAGAAACCGAAGAAAAAACTGAACCTGTCCCAGATCGTCACGAAAATGACTCCGTCACAGAAGATCAAGCTTGCGCAGACCGGCGCCAAGGAGGCACGGAGCCTGCTCATCCGGGAGTCGAGCAAGATCATCGCCCTGGCGGTCATCGCGAATCCCAAGATCACCATCGGGGAAGTGGAGTTCTTTGCCAAATCCACGAGCCTGAATGAAGATGTTTTGCGCAAGATCGGTTCCAACAGCGAATGGTGCAGAAAACCGACCGTTGCCTCGGCGCTGGTGAACAACCCCAAGACCCCGGTCGGCATTTCGCTCGGGTTCGTGAGCAGGATGACGGAACGGGATCTTGCCCTGCTCGAACGGAACCGCAACATCCCTGAAGCCGTGCGCGCGTCGGCGCGAAGTCTTGTCATAAAGAAGAAAATGGGGAAAGGATGATCCTGTCCCAGCTCTTCGCCCGGTATTTGACCCTCCCGATGCCCTCGTAAGGAAACCACATGAAAAAAACACTCTTGTTCACGCTCATGCTGATCATCGGCATTTCCAGCTGTTCGGGCCCGAAGACCGTGCAGAAGACCGAAAGCATGATGGGCACCGATGTGACCATCACGGTCGTGGCCCGGAATGCCAAAGAAGGCGAAGCTGCCATCGATGCAGGGATGGCGGAGCTGCGGCGGCTCGATGCAATGATGTCGCTCTACAAGGACACAAGCGAGATCACGAAGGTGAATCTGGCCGCAGGGAAGACCCCGGTCGTGGTCTCTCCCGAGATGATCGAGGTCGTGGAGCATGCCGAAAAGATCTCGGCGCTCTCGAACGGGGTCTTCGACATCACGGTCGGCCCCCTGGTCGTTCTGTGGCAGATGCGGCTGAAGGAGGGGACCGTGCCGACGGACCCGGAGATCGCCAGGGTGCGCACTCTCGTGAACTACCGGAACATCGTCATTGATAAGAAAGCTTCCACGATCTTCCTCAAAAAGACCGGCATGATCATGGACCTGGGCGGCATGAAAGGGTACCTGGCGGACCGGGTGGCCGATATCATCAAAAAGCGAGGTATCACCAACGCCATCATTGCCTTAGCAGGCGACATCTGGGTACTGGGGCATCGGGAGAACGGCGCCCCCTGGAAGATCGGTGTGCAGCATCCCCGGGAGCATGACAAGACCCTGGCTGTCCTGGAGTTCAGCGACAAGTACATTTCCACGTCAGGGGATTATGAGCGATACGTGATCAGGGAAAAAAAGCGGTACCATCACATCCTCGATCCCCGGACCGGGAAACCGTCGACCGGCGTCATCTCGGTGACCCTGATCGGCGACCGGGGTGCGGTCATCGACCCGCTCACCAAGGTGCCCTTCATACTCGGTCCTGAAGAGGGGCTCAAGATCGTGAAGAAGGTGGGGGCGGAGGCCATTATCGTTGACGAACAGGGCAGGGTCTTCATGACCGAAGGCGTAAAAAACCTGCTGGACCAGAAAAAGCCCGAATAAGTTCTCCTTGACATTTCCATGGCGCCACTCTATTATATAAATAATTATTTATATGTTGGCGGGTGGAATGCTCAAAAATATCTTGCAGTACATTGTTTATCTTGTTCTCGGCATGGAACAGGGCAAGTTTTATTGTGGTCTTGGATTCCTTATTTGTGCCAAAACAAGTGCCCTTCCGCTCCTTTTCGTCATTCTTTCCATCGTTCCCCTCATGCGCCCCATCGTTCCTCCAGAGCAGGCGACCTCGGCTCTTTCCCATAAAAAAGTGTTTATGAAACTTTGCGCGAGTGCTTAGGACTTGAACCGACCGAGGCAATCACCATTGACAATCTATTAATTCGTGGAGGGTCCCATGCTTAAGGAATTCGCCGACTACCTTACCTATACCCTGTTGAAACTGGAACCGGCCAGCCATTTAGGAGACGCCCTTAATTTCTTTATTTACGACACTCTTAAGATATTCCTGCTGCTCACGACTATTGTCTATGCAGTGGCGATCCTTCGCGCATACTTCCCGCCTGAAAAGACCAAACGCATACTGTCGCACAAAAGAGAATACATCGGCAATATTATGGCAGCGCTGCTTGGTATAGTCACCCCGTTCTGTTCTTGTTCCGCAGTCCCGCTCTTCATCGGTTTCGTAGAAGCGGGAGTGCCCCTCGGCGTTACGTTCTCGTTCCTCATCTCTTCGCCCATGGTAAATGAGATCGCCCTGATCATGCTCTGGGGTCTTTTCGGCTGGAAGATCGCTCTTATCTACACCGGCACCGGGGTTGTGCTCGCGGTTCTGTCCGGCATCGTCATCGGCAAGCTCAAGATGGAGAAGTATGTTCAGGACTATGTCTGGGAAATTAAGGTTGGAGCCGGGGAGATCGTTCAGACAACTTTCCGTGAAAAACTTGTTTATGCTCGCGACTATACTGCGGAACTCCTGAAACGGATCTGTCCTTATGTGATCATCGGAATTGCGCTGGGCGGGATCGTCCACGGCTACATTCCTACCGACTTTGTGGTTAAATATGCGGGACGCGACAATCCTCTTGCGGTTTTGGTGGCCGTCCTGATCGGCATTCCGCTTTACAGCAACGCTGCCGGCATGATTCCCGTTGTACAGGCCCTTGTGGGAAAAGGAATGGCGATGGGGACGGTGCTGGCTTTCATGATGTCGGTTACCGCTATCTCATTTCCCGAGGCGGTTATTCTCAAGAATGTGCTTAAGATGCGTCTCATCTACACGTTCTTCGGGATTGTTACCGTAGGTATTATTATTATCGGTTATCTGTTTAATGCGATCTTATAGGAGGATTAAACAATGGAGATCAAAGTGCTCGGACCGGGTTGTGCAAATTGTCACAAAATGGAGGAACTGGCCAGGACCGCAGTGAAAGAACTCGGTATCGAGGCCACGGTGGTCAAGATCACGGACATCGGCGAGATCGCCATGAACGGCATTCTATCGACGCCCGGACTTATGGTGAACGGGAAGATCAAGCATTCCGGCAAGCCGCTCCCGAGTCTGGAAAAAGCAAAGGAACTGATCAAGACGGAGGCATGACGGAAGTGCGGAATGTGGAATGCCGAATGCGGAATGCGGAAGAACGAGGGCATATGAAAGAACTGGCATCCCTCTTTAAAGCCCTATCCGACGAAACGAGGCTCAGGATCATCAAGCTCCTGGAAAAGGGCGAGCTCTGCGTCTGCGACATCACCGCTGCGCTCGATATGGTCCAGCCCAAGATCTCCTTTCACCTGAATACCTTGAAAGGGGCGGGGTTGATCCGGGACCGGAAAGCGGGTAGGTGGATCCACTATTCTCTGGAGAACTCCGATGCGCGGAAGCGTTTTCTTCTGCTGACGGTCATGGAAGGCATACCTGCTGCCGCTGTCCGGGATGATTTGAAGCGGCTTGATGTATTTATGGGCAATAAAAAGACAAAAGGAGCAGTTGCCCTTATCGAGGGAAGCAAGAAGCGATGTCGCGGAGCATAAGATCGAGCCTGCTCGACCTCGAACGTCGGAGTCGATAAAGGAGGATGGTATGGGGGAAGGACAGAAAAGACTGTCTTTTGTAGACCGGTTCCTGACGCTCTGGATATTTGCGGCAATGGCCCTTGGCGTCGGCCTCGGGTATTTCATCCAGGGGACCGAAGCATTCATAAACAGCTTTCAGTCCGGCACGACGAACATCCCCATCGCCATCGGACTCATCCTCATGATGTACCCGCCGCTGGCAAAAGTAAAATACGAAGAGCTCGGCGAGGTGTTCAGGAACAAGAAGGTCCTCCTCCTCTCCCTGGTTCAGAATTGGGTCATCGGCCCGGTGCTGATGTTCGCTCTGGCGATCATTTTTCTTCGCAATTATCCCGACTACATGGTGGGCCTGATCATGATCGGTCTGGCGCGCTGCATCGCCATGGTCATTGTCTGGAACGATCTCGCCTGCGGCGACGCGGAATATGCCGCCGGCCTGGTGGCGTTCAACTCGATCTTCCAGGTCTTTTTCTTTTCCGTCTATGCCTATATCTTTATCACCGTACTTCCGGTGTGGTTCGGGCTTAAAGGCGTCGTCGTGCAGGTAGCGATCGGCCAGATCGCGAAAAGCGTGTTCATCTACCTCGGAATTCCCTTTATCGCCGGGATGCTGACCCGGTTTGTGCTTATCAAGCTGAAAGACCGCCAATGGTATGAGACTGTATTTATACCCAAGATCAGCCCGATCACGCTTATTTCGCTTCTATTCACGATCATCGTCATGTTCTCGCTCAAGGGCAACTATATTGTCAGGCTGCCGCTTGACGTGCTGCGAATCGCGGTGCCGCTCCTTATTTATTTCGTGGTCATGTTTCTGGTCTCCTTCTACCTCGGGAAGAAGATCGGAGCAGACTACCCAAAGACCGCGACGCTGGCCTTTACTGCGGCAAGCAATAATTTCGAGCTCGCCATAGCCGTTGCAGTGGCGGTATTCGGTATCAATTCCGGCGCCGCCTTTGCAGCGGTCATCGGTCCGCTGGTGGAGGTGCCGGTGCTGATCAGCCTGGTAAACGTGGCAAAGTATTTTCAGCGGACCTATTTCAGCGTTGAGCACTGCAGGGTCAAGGAGACCACCGCTCTTTGATATAATTTGTCGGATCATGGTCTTAGGAGACT
>JBGQDI010000121.1:0-7667 GCA_041495765.1 Nitrospirota bacterium | reverse complement strand
CACTGATCATGATTGGGGCGTCAGGACGACTTGGAATCACACCATCAAGCAGGACGGACAGGGGAAAAATTTTCCTGCAACCGACATCTATACAATCGGGGTGAACTATGGCTTCCGTTAATATGCGCTGTTTGATGCCTTTGTTGCTCTCGGTCATTTTTTTATCAGGATGCGGCGATCTCAGTGCATCTAACAGCGATAAACACGTCGTTGGACAGATAGCCCCGAACTTTACGCTTTCCGACACGCTCGGGACCACGGTTACGCTTTCATCAGTACTTACAAGTACCGGGGTGGACGGTGTTGTGCTGTATTTTACCATGTGGTGCCCGAGCTGCGAAGTCCACATGAACAGCATGCTGAGTTTTCAGATCCCGAACTTCCCGAATGTACGGTTCTTTGCAGTGGACTACGTCTCCGGCACTGTTGCCGAAGCCAGGAATGCAGAGCTGGACCACGGATTTGGAGATTCCGGGTTCATTGTTCTGGCCGATACGGCCCAGACAGTCCTGAATCGTTACCATGCGAGCATGGGAACCACAGTTGTCATCGACAAAACCGGCGTTATTCAGATGAAAGAAGAGTATAAAAGCGATCGGCTCACCGCAGCGCTCAATGCATTGCCCTAAACTTTCGCCAAGGAGATACCATATGAACCAAATAGTCCCGTCTTTCATTATCCCGTTGTTTATGGTCCTGTTCAGCATGACGGGAACGGCGCTGGGAGGCCAGCCCGATATCGATGAGTATCGTGATTGTGCCTTCTGCGGCATGGACCGCAAAGCTTACGGTTTCAGCCGGATGCTGATCCGTTATGAGGACGGGGCCGTCGTGGGCACCTGCAGTCTGCACTGTGCCGTCGTGGAGCTTGACGCGAGCCCTAAACGGACCGTTCAGTCCCTGCTCGTTGCTGACCGGGAATCCCGGACGCTGCTGGAAGCGGAAAAAGCAATATGGGTCGCCGGAGGAAAGAAACGAGGGGTCATGACGGAACAACCTACGTGGGCCTTTCAGACAAAGGAAGGCGCCGAAGCCTTTATAAAGGTGAATGGCGGCAGGATCACTAACTGGAACGAAGTTCTGGCTGCAGCACGGGAGGAAACAGTACGAAAAGCACGTTAACGTTGTGAATGAACTTTACTTTTTAGGGGCTGCGCGTTATTATTGACAGCACTAATGAGAATTGACCGCGTCCTCAAGATGAACATGGACCTTTATGCACATAAGAGAATATTACCGGCTGCGATCCTGCTTGCGGTGGTCTTTTTTGGCTCAGCCTGTACCAGCCAACATACCTACACTGCCCCGACAGTCATCGGTGCCAACGCCGTCATCGACATATCCACGCTGAAGACGGCAACGCCGCTTTTTCTTACCTACCGATATCAGGGAAAAAAGATCAACTTCTTCGTCCTTCGCCTGGACTCCGGTGTCCAGTCCTACCTCGATGCCTGCGCAAGCTGCTATCACCACCGCCAGGGATACCGCCCCGAGGACGGGCAGGTGACCTGCCGGTACTGCAATATGCAGTTTCCGATATATAAGCTTGAGAAAGGCCTGGGAAGCTGTTTTCCGATCAAACTGGAGGGAAAAACAGAACAGGGAAATTATTTGATCTCGCTTACTGCGTTGGAAGAAGCTGCCAAAATGTTCTAAGTACCGCTGTGCCTGCTACTCATAGCGAAGCGCTTGTATCGGGTCCTGGAGCGCTGCCTTGCGTGCCGGATAGACGCCGAAAAAGATCCCCACCGCTGCTGAAAAAAAGAATGCCATCATGATGGACCAGAGCGAGACACTTGTCGGCAGCACATCCACGAACACCGGTATAAGGAGCGCCAGGCCGACGCCGAGGATGATGCCGATGACCCCGCCCGCGCCGGAGAGCGTTATGGCCTCGATCATGAACTGGGCCAGAATGTCTTTGTTCCTCGCGCCGAGCGCCTTTCGGATGCCGATCTCCCGTGTGCGTTCGCGCACCGAGACGAGCATGATGTTCATGATGCCGATGCCGCCGACCAGCAGCGAGATGCCCGCAATGCCGCCGAGCACAGCGGTCAGCACACCGAGGATCGTGTTCATTGTCTCAAGCATGGCCCCCTGCGTCTGTATGGTGAAATCCTCTTTATGGGCATGCCGCTTGATCAAAACGTCCTTGATCTGGACAATGGCGTTGTCTACATCTTCCGCCCGCGGCGTTGATGCAATGATCTCAAAGAGCGAGTCTGTGTCGAAAAGTTCCTGGCCGCTCGTCACGGGAACATAGACGATATCGTCGATGTCCATGCCCATGCTGGTCCCCTTTTTCCGCATCACACCGACCACCCGATAGCGCGCGTCGGAGAGGATCACCACCTTTCCCAGCGCATTCTCCGTGCCGAAAAGCTCTTCTTTTACCTTGGTGCCAAGGACGATCACTTTGGCCTTGGAATCGACATCGCTCTGTGCAATATAACTTCCGGTGTCGATAAAAAGATTGCGCACCCGCTGAAATTCCGGCGTTGTACCGATGATCATGACATCCCGGCCCATGTTCTGATATTTGAGCTTGCCTGTTCCGAACACGAGCGGCACCGCATCGGTCAAAAGCCAGGCGCGTCGCCTGAGGGCCTGGGAATCATCATACGTGAGTTTCCGAACGGTACCTGCAGAAGGGGGATGAAAACCGCCGCGAGTCGAGGTTTTTCCCGGCGTGATGACGAGAAGGTTCGTACCCATTCCGGTCAGTTCTTTGGTGATGTAGACCTGCGCACCCTGGCCTATGGATACAAGCAGGATCACTGCCATTACCCCGATGATCACGCCCAGCATGGTAAGGCCGGAACGGACCTTATTCGATACGATCGCCTCAAAGGCAACTCTGAAGGTCTCAATAAAGTTCATACACGCACCTGATCGTTGATGATTTGTCCGTCCTTCACGGAAATAACGCGGTTGCATCGTGCGGCGACGTTCTGGTCATGGGTAACGATGATGACCGTGACCCCCTGTTGATTGAGCCCGACCAGCATGTTCAGGATCTCCTCGCCCGACCGGCTGTCAAGGTTGCCGGTCGGTTCGTCGGCGAGCAGCAGCATGGGATGGTTCACCAGCGCACGGGCAATGGCAACGCGCTGCTGTTGTCCGCCGGAAAGTTCGGTGGGCTTATGATGCATGCGTTCGGCAAGGCCTACCTGCTCGAGCAGCGGCATGGCGCGCTCTTTTCGAAGCCGCGCAGGGACACCGCTGTAGATGAGCGGCACTTCTACATTTTTGAGCGCGGTAAATCTCGGCAGCAGGTTGAAGGTTTGGAACACGAAACCGATTTTGACGTTCCTGATTGAGGCAAGTTCGTCATCAGTCATGGCGTTGATCTCCCGGCCTTCGAACCGGTAGGACCCGCTGGTCGGGCGGTCCAGGCATCCCAGCATGTTCATGATGGTCGATTTGCCCGATCCTGACGGCCCCATTATGGCGATCAGTTCTCCAGGCTGGACCTTCAGGGAAACATCGGCAAGAACGGTGATGTCCACCCCTCCCATGCGGTAGATCTTGGTTATATGAGAGAGCTCTATCATAATGCGCGTCTACTCAATGATCACCTTCGTTCCGTCCTTTAACCCCGTGGCTTCAGGGGTCGTGATAATGAACTCACCGGCCGAGAGCCCCTTGGTGACCTCAGTGTAGCTCCAGTTCGTGACGCCGATCTCGACGACTTTCAGTTTTGCCACTGCTTTGGCGCCCGCTTTAAGGCCTGCACCTGCAGCAACAAAGGCCTGTTTTTTTCCTTCCCGGTCGATGACCGCCTGCGACGGTACCGAAAGGACGTCATGTAGCGTCGTGATCAAAATCTCAATATCAGCGGACATGCCCGGCTTGATTCGCGGGTCCTTCTTGCTGAAATAGACCCAGACGTCGGCAGTGCGGGTCTCCAGTTTCCCACCGCTCACGATCGGCGAGATGCGGCGGATCGAGGCTTCGAACTTCTCTCCCGGGAAAGCATCCACGGTGATCGTAACCGGCTGGCCGACCTTGAGCCTCCCAACGTCGACCTCATCGATCGTGGCGAGCACATAGATCTTGTCCGGGTTCACGATGGTAGCGATCTCCTTGCCGGGCATGACGATCTCGCCGACCTCGGAGCTCTTTTTCGCTATCACGCCGTCAAAAGGCGCACGGATGACCGAATAATCCTTTTTCACCGACGCGTCGGCGGTAGCCGCCTGATACTGCGAGCGGGCGATCTCATAGGCCCTCCGAGACGCATCGAGGTCCTGCTGGGCTACCATGCCGTTCTTGAAAAGGTCTTCGATCCTGTTCAGGTTCTTGCCCGCCTCGTCGTAGGTTGCCTTGCTCTGCATCAACACGTTCTCGGTCTGCACCGACTCCTCCGAAAGGTCCAGTTGGGCTATGAGCGAACCTGCTTTTACCTGGTCGCCCTCTTTCACCGGAAGTTTGACCACTCTGCCGGTGCGCTGTGCGGAAAGGGTCACCTCGGTCTCCGATTTAACCGTTGAGGTCGCGGTTGCGTTGACGATGACGCGCAATTCCCCAGGCTTCACCTCGACAGCTCTTACGGAGATCGGTTTATTGCCGCTGAACGCGATAAGAATGACAATGACCGCTGCGGCCACTGCGGTCCAGAACAATTTGCTTTTCACGATGCTGAATAATTTCGACATGTCACCGGTCCTTATGGTTCGTTCTGAGCGTTGTACTCAAGTCGTTCCTTGATGGCCTTCATAAAACCACGGGTCACTTCCCCCAACTTGTCAGCGACCACCATGTCCTGCAGAAAGCTGAAAGAGCTGTTCACGTGCCCTTCCAAATGGTAGGTGATCTCTGTTTCGTCTTCCGATATCTTCCTGAAGGTCGTGATCCCGGAGGTGACGAGGTGTTCGTGGGTCGCGGTCCAGGCGATCTTCTCGTGTTCGATCATCTCGGTCGTATGGGCATGCATCTCAACGAGCCGCGTGAAGGGGCCCAGCGACATCCTGATGTTCCAGATGGAATCAAGTTCGTTCAGGATCTCCACGCCTTTACATCCGGGAAAGAGGCAGCCGACCTCTTTTCGATCGATCATAAAGGACCAGACGCTTCTGATCGGCAGTTTGACGGTAAAGGTGACCTCTCGTGTCGGCATGGTTCTCGAGCCTCCTCTGTTGAACGCTCCCTGTAACCAGGTTAGGGCGTTACGGCGCCCATCGCTTTGAAAAGCCGTGCGGCCGCAAGTTGATAATCATAGAGCGCCTGAATGTGGTCGGTCTCGGCATTGACCGAGACGACCTGTGCGTCGGTGATCTCGATATACGTACCGACCCCGGCAGCATACCTGCCCTGGGCAAGTTCAAGGCTCTCGCTTGCTTTTTTGAGCAGCGATTCCATGACCGCGATCCTTGCGGTGGCACCTTCGATATCTGCGTATGCCTGGTTCAGTTCAATGAGCACCGAACGCCGAAAGGTCTCGCCCTGCGCTTCGAGGGCACGAAGGTTGGCCCGGGCCTCGCTTACCTTGCCCTGGGTGAGCCGTCCTTCAAAAAGCGGCAGGGACAGCGTTACACCGACATTCCAGCTGTCCTGAACATCGATCTTGAACGAACCGATGGTGGTACTTCCGCTGGCCCAGTTGTATGCTCCATTTGCTGAGAGCGTTGGAAGATAGTTCGCTTCCTCCGCCCTCACCCGTGCACGTGCAGCCTGGATATCCTCGTTGGCCTTCAGCAGTTCCGGACGGTTCCTGGCAGCTTCCGCCATGGCCGGTTCGATCGCCGGAATGGAGACGGTTGCTGAAAGGACATCCTCGATCGCCAGGTCCCCTCCGGGGTCGACGCCCATTGCATTGTACAAGCCGATGGTCCTGAGCCGCACGGAATTTTTTGCATTGATCATGCTCAAATTCGCGTTATTTACATCCACTTCGGCCCTTGTTACTTCGAATCTCGGCTTTGAACCGGACCGGAAAAAGGCTTCTGCCTGCTTCAGATGGCTCTCAGCCTGTTCGGTCGTTTTCTGCGATACGAGAACGAGCTTCTTGGACGCAAGGAGTGCATAGTAGGCCTGCTTCACATTCAGGATCGTTTCCTGGATGACCCGCTGCTCGTCGAATTCAGCTGAGCGCATGGACGATCGAGAGGCATCCAGAGCGTTGCCGGTCCTGCCGAAGTCGTATAATACCTGGTTGACGGAAAGAGAGGTCGTATTGCTCCGGGAGACGCTCTGTGACTGGGCAGTGCCGAGCACATGGCTTACTATGCGGTCGGTGCTAGCCGTGATCCGCGGGAAATAGGGCGATGCTGCCTGGGTGACGCGGCCCTGGCCGGCGTTCACATTTTCCCGGGCCGACCTGATCGCCGGCTGGTTCTTGAGCGCCATGTCGATGCAGTCCCGGAGCGTAAACGTATCGGGTGCAGCGTTCAGGTCGAATGAGAGAGAACAGAACTGAACCACTATCAAAAGTATTCGAAACCACTTCATGTCAGAACCAACGCAGGTCATTGTTATTCTCATTGTGCGGAACGGTCGCCATAGGTGCTCTTTTCCTCTGCCAGAACTGCTGACAATTTCTTGAGCACGGTCACCAGATGCTCCCTGTCCTTATTGCTCAGCTTTATGAAGATCTTTTTCAGCTCTCTTTTTGCCTGGTTCTCTGCATCGCTCAATTGTTTTTTTCCCCGAACGGTCGTCCGCAAAAGGATGATGCGACGGTCTTTTTTGTCGGCGATCCTTACGAGAACTCCAGTTTCGACCAGGCCGTGCACGAGCGTCGTAGTGGATGCCGGCGTGATGGAGAGGAATTGAGCGATCGCCTTCATGCTGACCGGACCGTGCTCCCGCACGAACTGGATGGTAAGGAATTGGAGGAACGACAGGGAGGTAATGACCTTCTTGTGCATATGCTGATGCAAAGAACGGTTGGTCATGAAAAAAAGGTTGATGAGCTGCCCGATGGTGTCGTCAGTCATAAAGTTTAGACTCCCTTACAATTAGACAAACATACTATATCACGGGACCGGGGGCTTGTCAATAGTGCCGGGCGCTCAGCGTTGGACAGGGAGTTCATAGGCAGGTACGGGAAATGGCCAGTGTCAGGAGAACCATCGCATTAGCAGGGTCATGGCTGCGCCCGACACGATGGGGATCATGAAATTATCGTTGATCACGGGGACCAGCTCTACTGCTGCAGCAATGAGGGCACCGCTCAGAACGATCCAGGAAGGAAGGTGTATGTCGAACAGGGGCAGAAGCAACAGCCCGACGAACAGCCCTGCTGCAATGAAAGCCGCTGTACCCTCGAGGCTTTTGCCGCCGATCTTCGTTCTTCCATATCGTTCGCCCATAGTCGTGGCCGCAACATCGCCGAACGCAAGAAAACAGATGGCTGTCGAAGCGATTTCAGGGGAAAATGCGTAAAGGGACAGGCCGATGCCAAGGATATAGGGCGGAGTACCGGTAAGTTTCTCTTTCTCGTTGTCCCTGACAAAGCTGGCGAACCGCGAATGGATGAACCGATTAAGGGAGGATACTTTCAGCCGCGTAACATCCAGGACCAGAACGACGAGGAACAGCGCCGCATAGGTTCGCAGGGCCAGTTGCCTGCCCAGGAAAAAATAAAGCGACAGTAGCCCGACCCCGCCTGCGAGATGATAGAATTTCCTGCCGATATGGCGCATAGTGATAGGTAACTCCTGTTT
>JBGQDI010000120.1:0-7675 GCA_041495765.1 Nitrospirota bacterium | reverse complement strand
GACCCGAACCTGCACCAGGAGCAGTATGAGGTCGTTATGGTGTAGCAAACGAATACTGTATAAAATCGAGCAAAAAGGCCCCTCTTAAAAGAAGGGCCTTTTTTATTGACGGTGCAGCGTAAACAAAAAGGTACGCAGCATCAGGTAATATCCTGTTAAGGTGCCTTATCCTTTATGACATCGTCGATCTTGATGCTGAGATTATAGTTGGGAATAAGCGCCCCATCTATGGTAACGGGCAGAAAAATACTCACGGTCTTGTCCTTCAGCGACAGGGCGCTGTCGCTGTCGAGATCGAACAACGGTTTTACCACGTAACCTTTCCCCCCGCCGGAATAGGTGATGGAGCTCTCCGGCATTACCGACTCCTGCAACGACCCTCCGACCGGTATGGTTTGAGGAGGTACGTGATTGCCTCTGTTCTCCCCTTTTATGCCGGAAGGAACGAGCCGGTGTGATTGGTTCATGACATCGGTATAATCAGACTTGTCCCACAGTATCGTAAGAGGTTTTCGCGTCAGGTTGTCGATCTTGAGGTCGATATGCTGGTCCCCGAACACGATCGTGATGCCAAGTATTTTGTCCCGAAGGGTCAGGTCATCAGACCGTACCGGAGTAGCCAGGCTGTATTTCAGATGGTAGTGGGTCTGCGGTGTCTTCTGCAGTGCTATCCTCAGGCCGTCACCCTGCACGCTGCTCAACAGGAGCACCATTGTCTTGTAATTCTCGCGGCTTATGACGATCCGGCTTTGGGCAACCTTGGCTGGGTCCGCCGGAATGGGAATGTTCGCAGGAGAACGGTAGGACGTTCCCGGCTGGTTTCCCGAGGCGATGACATCGATCTTTGCGTCGGGCGGGTCCACGGTCAAGGTAAACTGCCTGACCGAAGCGCATCCGGTCGCTGCGAGAAGAGCAAAGGCAAGGATCGCGATCTTTTTCATGACTGCTCCTTTTCGGAATTGCCTGCTACTCGACATGATCATAACTATAGCAGAAAGACAGGACTTTGAGCCTATTTTTTTAAAAGCCCATTTCTAGCACAACACCCGGTGCTCCCGGGTGGTCGTTTGCGCGTTGTCGACGACGTAATGATACCGAAAGCCTGGTAACGCCCGTTCAGAGTGTGACCACGTAAACGCCAAACCACAAGCAGCATCCTAAGACCGCAACGATCTTTTCTGCAGGACCTAAGCGCGAGCTTCTGACTACAAAATAAATGCTGAAGGGAGAGGTAAGAAAGCAGGCGGTAAAATAGATCCATTTCGGCAAGGCATCCCGGGTAACAGCCTCGCCAAAGGGAAAACAAAAAGGACATTCGATCTCGCCTTCGATCCTGTGTCCGCACCGTTCACATCTGATCACTCCCAGCATTCCTTCAAGATCATGACCGTTCATTATCTCAGAAACTCCTCAGGGGAAGGGAAATCCGGGGCAATTGCCAACAACAGAACCATGATGCAAGAATAATCATCGATAATTCCAGCCACGGCTGTTTCTGCATGGCAGGAAATACCGCATCGCGGCAAGGTCAAGGTAAAAACCCGACAGGTGAAAACTACTCGAAACCGGGGCAAAAGGCACGTTGCTTCAGGTGAAAATTCGATTACGGATGCGGAACAGCACGAGTGATCGCTATCAGCGTGCGACGATGAGCGATTCGGGGATGCGGCGCGAGCAGCCGATCTTGCGGGTGTGCTTTTGTTTCTTCGTTGCCAGGAGCGCCTTGTCCGCCGCCAGTATGAGGTCACGGGCAGTTGTCCCGTCAAGTGGATAGGATGCGATGCCAATGGTGACCGCCAGCGAATGGCGTCCTCCTGACAAACGCTTGAAGCCTTCTTCGATCTCGTATCTGATCCTGTTGGCGAACAGGTTGTATGCCTTGGCCAGGTTCGTCTCCGGCAGGATGATCACTATCTCGTCGCCGCCGTACCTCGACGCCAGGTCGGTGCTCCTGACCGCCAGGCGGATCGATTCCCCGAGAGCGGACAGCGCCGCGTCCCCGGCCTGGTGTCCGTGCACATCGTTGAACTTCTTGAAGTCGTCAACATCGACGAGCGCCACGGAGAATTCCCGCCCGTGCCGCTCGGCCCGCTGCAGTTCCCTGCTCAGGATGTTCTCGAAACAGCGCCGGTTGAACAGGCCGGTCAGGCTGTCCGTATTCGCCTGCTGCTTCACTTCGGTATGCATCCGCGCGTTATGGATCGCGACCGATGCGAAGGAGGCAAGGATCTCGAGCGACTGCATGCTGGCAGGGGTGAAGGTCCGGGGCGCAAAATCGTCGACATAGAGGATGCCGACGATGTCCTGCGAGAAGATGAGCGGTACGCAGACCAGCGACTTGACGCCTTCGCGCGCGACCATGGGATTGGTAAAGAAGGAAGTGTTCGTGGTCTCGTTGACGACCGTGACGCACCGGGCTTTCAGGATCCTGTCGGTCAGGCCGCCGCGCCGAACCTTCCATTCGCGGTCCGAAAGGAACTGCCGGGAAAAACCTTTGCAGGCCGAGATACGCATGGTGGACCTGGCGGGAGTATAGAGCGCAATGCTTCCAGCGGTGGTGTTCGTTACCTCCATGGCCTTTTTCAGCACCATGGCGAGCGCCTTGTCCAGGTCGAGCTGGGAAACGACGGATCGTGCTGTCGAAAGGATATCAAGAGCCCGATCGTTCAGTTTGAGCACTGCCATCGACATCTCTCCCGGGAAAAGACCACTAGTACAACATATGCGGGGTCGAATGCCCCAGATACCGAATACCTTGTATAACTATCACAGGAACTGCAGATTGTCAATGAGCCGTGTGCGGCCGACGCGAACTGCAACTAATATCACTGTTCTGTTCTCAACGACTGTCCGCGGCCGGAGATCATCAGGGTCGACGATCTCGACGTAATCGATAGAAAGCCCCGGCTCTTCAAGCAATGTACCGCGCACCGCTCCCTGGAGAACGGCCGCGTCGCGCTGCCCGGATCGGAACAGCCGGCCACCTTCGCTCAAAGCGCGCCAGATCGTGGCCGCAACGCGCCGTTCGTCCCTGCCCAGATAGCTGTTCCGGGAGCTCATGGCCAATCCGTCCTTCTCACGCACCGTGGGAAGCACGACTACCTCCACGTCGAGGTCCAGACCGGTGGCCATGCGCCTGATCACCACGCATTGCTGAAAGTCTTTCTGGCCGAAATAGGCGCAGTGGGGCGTTACGATATTGAACAGTTTTGCCACGATCGTTGCCACGCCGCGGAAATGACCGGGACGCACCGCGCCCTCCAGGACTTCCGAAATCCCTTCGACCGTTACAAAGACAATGGGCTTTCCCGGATACATTTCCGATGCCTGCGGCATGAAGAGCGCATCTACTCCGGCATGTTCGCACTTTGCCTGGTCCCCTGCGGCATCCCGGGGATAGCGGTCCAGGTCCTCTGTCGGCCCGAACTGCGTGGGATTCAAGAAAATGCTTGCGACGACGATGTCGTTCTCCTCGCGCGCGCGTCCCATGAGCGATAGGTGACCGTCGTGCAGGAACCCCATGGTCGGCACGAACCCGAGCTTCTTGCCTTGCATCCGCTGGGCTGCTGAAAAAGCCCGCATCTCGGCTATGGTGGTGATGATCTTCATGCTGCCCTCTGTCAGATGTGCTCGTACCGAGCGAGTTTAGCGTCGCCCGCCCCGTGTTCCCGGCCGTGACGGCCGCTCTGCCTTATCAGCTGCTGCGGCCTTTCTTGCCGCCCTAGCCTTCGCGTCCTTCAGCCCGATGGTAACGCTTGCTATGCTGTCGGCAATAAGCTCTTCCAGCTCGTCGTAAAGCGCTGCTGTTCTTTCGGGATCGTCCACTGGAGCCTCAGCATCCTTCTGTGCGTATTGTTGGGTGAGCTTTTGCAGTTGTGCTGCCGAGTCCTCAAGATCGTGCATGGCATCTATGGCCTCATCGGAAAAGTCGTTCTCCTTCGTGCCTCCCGTGTCAAGACCCCGGATAAAGAACTGGACCAGCGCCTGATCATCGGACCCGCGCTGTTTGAAGCCCGAGTTGGTCGGTGCATACTCGGTCTCCGGGAAATGGCAGGGCTCCTCTTCCGGCCGCCACCGGGCAATGAAGTTCCAGAGCGACATGAGGTCGGCCATGAGGCTGTCCGCATCTTCGAGGCTCGAAAAATCCGCTTTGTCCGCGTCGAACAAAAGCGGCAGACACGAGGAAGGCAGGGCCGGCTTGGGTGCTGCCATGCAGCCGAAGAAATAGCCGTAGAACTCATGCAGCGTCCGCTCGGAACCGACCGTCGCAAGCGCATCGCGCGTTGCCTGGTCGTCGTTGTAGTTGTCGATGGTATTGGGCATTATTGTTTTCCTTTTCTATCTTTAGAAGGGCGAGAATATTTTTTCCACGAAGGCACTAAGACAGGAAGTCAAAAACCCTCTTTTAACTATTACACCTGTGGCCTAGGCCGTTTCGTCGTTCTTCGTGCCTTCGAGTCTTCGTGGCAAATTTTTTGTTTCAACTGCTACTTCCCGCGTGACACCGGCACATAGTACTGCGTCCCCTGCTTCATGTTCAGGATCTGCTTTAAAAGGTCGTCAAGGTCCTCACGGCGATGGACAAAGTCGATCTCCGACGTATTGATGACGAGCAGCGGCGTTTCGGTGTAATGGAAAAAGAACTGGTTGTAGGCTTCGTTCACGTCGGCGATGTAGTCGGCGTTCATCTCTTTCTCAAAGGAACGGCCCCGCTGCTTGATGCGCTTCAGAAGCGTATCGGTGCTGGCCTGGAGGAAGATGACGAGATCGGGTTTGACGATCCGCGGCTCCAGCATCTTGTAGAACTGTTCGTACAGGGCGAGTTCGTGGTCGCTCAGGGTCAGGTGGGCAAAGATCCGGTCCTTCGCAAATAGGTAGTCGCTGATCGTTATCCGCGTGAACAGGTCGGGCTGCGCCATCTCCTGCTGCTGTGCGAACCGGTTCAGCAGGAAAAAAGTCTGGGTCTGGAAACGGTAGCGGCCGGGATCGCGGTAGAAATCGGTCAGAAAGGGATTCTCCTCGGCGCGCTCGTGGATGAGCCGTGCACCGAGCTCTTCGGCAAGAAGCGTCGTGAGGCTGGTCTTGCCGACGCCGATGGGCCCGTCGGTCACCAGATATTTAGCGTCGCGCATATCGGGCGATCTCGTGGTCATGGTGCGATTCCGTTCTCATCGCAGGGGAGCACGCGCTGCCGGTCACCCAGCTCAGAGAGCAGCTCCGAAACGGTCTTCCGGAGCTTCGGATGAAAGGCCAGCGGAGCGATCTCGCAGAGCGGGGCCAGCACGAATCGCCGGTTGTGCAGCAGCGGATGCGGGACGGTAAGCTCCGCAGTTTCGAGCGTCACGCTGCCGTACAACAGGATATCGACGTCAATGGTCCGCGGTCCCCAGTGGACCGTGCGCACACGTCCCAGTTCTTCTTCGATGGACCGGCATTGATCGAGCAGGTCGTCAGGCGACAGGTTGGTCTCGATCTCCACGACGGCGTTGACGAAATCGTCCTGGTCAGTATATCCCATTGGCGCGGTGCAATAAAGTGAGGAGGAACGTACCACCCGGCCGCATTTCGCCAGGAGAGCGATGGCCCCGCGGCAGTTGGCTTTCTTATCGCCCAGGTTCGAACCCAGACCGATGTATGCGGTGGTCGGCACAGAGTACACCTGATCCTGCTCAGGCGAAATAGAATAATGCCAAAAAAGTCATTATCCCCCGCCGAGACGCGGAGACATGGAGAAAGACAGTGGATAAAAAGGCTTCATCTGCGTCTCTGCATCCCCCCGCGGTTTAATCGTCTTTTCAGTTTATTATGGCAAACAGCCCTTTAAAATTCGAACTGCAGCCCACTCATCCGGTTTTTAAACTCGTTCAGCACGCGTTTTTCATCGGCCCGCCCCTTGGACTCGAAGGTGGCGGAGAAACGGATGTAGGACCCCGCATCGTCCCAGGGCACAGTGCTGATCAGCTTTTCCTTGATGAGGAACTCGGAGAACTCATCGGCATTCGCGAAACGCCTGCCGTTCTTTACGCCCTTCGGCATTTTCACGTACAGGTAAAAGGTCCCTGCCGGCATCCTGGCATCGAACCCCATCCCCCGGAGCGTCGCTACGAGCGAAGCAAGCCGGCGTTCGTACTTGGTCTTGATCTTGTCGGTTATCTCGGGATGTTCGAGCGCATAGACCCCGGCCTGCTGAATTGCCTTAAACTGGCCGGAATCGTAATTGTCCTTCACGTTCCCGTAGCCGGCGATGATCCGCTCGTTCCCGACCACGAATGCAAGACGCCAGCCTGTCATGTTATAGGCCTTGGAGAGCGAGTGGATCTCCACACCCACATCCTTGGCCCCGGGCACGGACAGAAAGGACAGCGGTTTCGTCTTGTACATCAGCGCGGCATAAGCGGCGTCGTGCACCACGATCACATTGTTCGCTTTTGCGAACTTGACGACCTTTTCGAAAAAGGCCTTGGTCGCACCCGCGCCGGTCGGGTTGTTCGGGTAGTTGAGGTAGAGGAGCTTTGCCTTTTTCCTGATGTCCGCGGGGACAGTGTCAAGGTCCGGCAGGAATCCCTTTTCCTTTACCAGCGGCAGGATATGGACCGAGCCACCGTACCACCGCGTATGCGTTGCCATGACCGGGTAGCCGGGAGCGGTCATGAGCGTCATGTCGCCGGGATTGATAAAGACTGCGGGGAACATGGCGAGCACGGGCTTGCTGCCGATGCCATGCATCACCTCGGTCTGGGGATCGATACCCCTGACCTTGTACACCTTCGCCATATACTGCGCCGCGGCTTCCTTGAACTCCGTAATACCGTTATCAGCATACCCGCGGTTCGCCGGCAGAGCCGCTTCCTTTTGGAGTTTTTTCACCACTCCAGGGAAAGCCATCTCGTCGGGCTCACCCACGCCGAAGTCGATGAGCTCTGCTCCCGGGTTCGCGGCAAGAGCGGCGCGCTTCGCCCGCTTGATCTTCTCGAACTTATAGATCTTCGTGTCCTTGCCGAACATGCTGCCGCCGAGCCGGTCGGCGAAGAGGGACTGGATGTAGGTATCCTTTGGCTGGCTCAAATAGGTAGTACTCCTTTTTCAATTTCGGATTGCGGAATTCAGATTGCGGAATAAAAGCAGTCCCGGCAATTAGCCCAGGGGTTTAATCCGAAATCCGCAATCCGAAATCCGCAATAACGCTGTTCCTCAAGCGTCCGATTCCCTCGATCCTGACCTCCACCTCGTCCCCCGGCAGCATGGGGCCGATGCCTGCGGGAGTGCCCGTGATGATGATGTCACCGGGCTCGAGCGTCATGATGCCGGAGATGAAGCTCACCAGCAGGTCGACCCCGAAGATGAGCTGCGAGGTCCGCGAGGACTGTTTCCGTTCGCCGTTCAGATAGGATTCGACCAGGAGGTCGCCGGGGTCCAGGTCCGTCTCGATCCACGGCCCCAGGGGACAGAAAGTATCGAAGGATTTGGCGCGCGTCCATTGTCCGTCTTTTTTTTGCAGGTCCCTGGCCGTAACGTCATTGGCGCAGGTATAACCGAGGATATGACCAGATGCCTCATGGGGCTTAATGGCGCGGATCCGGCTCCTGATCACCACGCCGAGCTCAGCCTCGAAGTCGACCTGAGAACTCGAACGGGGGTAGACGATGGCTTCGCCGGGGCCGACGATGGTCGTGGG
>JBGQDI010000119.1:0-7888 GCA_041495765.1 Nitrospirota bacterium | reverse complement strand
GCGTAACGTCCAGGACCAGGACGGCGAGGAACAGCACCGCATAGGCACGCAGGGCCAGCTGCCTGCCCAGGAGAAAATAAAGCGACAGAAGCCCGACCCCGCCCGCGAGATGATAGAATTTCCTGCCGATATGGCGCATGGAGAGAGGTAGCTCCTGTTTTTTGAGATTTGTTCCTGCGAAGCTATGAGTGCCTAGGAATGCGAATGGGGCTCAGGCGCTGGAAGCCTGCATTCGAGCCTGCATGCCGTGTTCGAGATCATGTCACATCGTTCGCATTCAAGCTGAATGGTGCTGTGATGGATCTTGAACTTCTCCGCGAGCATGGTCCTGATCTCATCGAGCAGGTCCCTGCTCCGGCTGACAAGTTGATCGTCGATGACGACATGGGCGCTCATGGCATGGACCCCGGAGGTGATGGTCCAGACATGGATATGATATGCCTCGCGGACCCCGGCCAATTTGCCGATCTCCGCGGCGACGACATCCACATCGACATGGGCAGGCACTGATTCCAGCAGGATATTCACCGACTCCTTGACCAGGGCCCAGGCGCCATAGATGATCACGAACGAGATCAAGATGCTGAGAATGGGGTCGATCAGGTACCAGCCGGTCAGAAGAATGACAACGCCGCCGACCACTACGCCCACTGAGGACAGGGCATCGCCGATTATATGCAGATAGGCGCCGCGAATGTTCAGGTTCGCATGGCTGTGTTTTGTCAGGACCATGGCGCCGATGATGTTGGCAACGAGGCCGATGATCGCTACCACGAGCATGAGCGTCCCCTGCACCGGCTGCGGGTGCAGGATACGCAAATAAGCTTCGTAGACAATGTAGAGGGAGATCAGGACAAGGATGACACCGTTGATCAACGCCGCCAGGATCTCGAGCCGGTGGAACCCGAAGGTCCTCCGGTCGGTGGCGGGCATGGTGGCGAATTTCATGGCAAAGAAGGACATGAGGAGGGCAAGATTATCGGTGAGCATGTGACCGGCATCGGACAGCAGCGCGAGACTGTTCGAAATGATCCCACCCACCAGTTCGGCGACCATCATCAGGAGCGTGATCGCCAACGCGATGAGCAGCCCCTGTCTCCCTCCGGCAGCTGACAAGTTCAGGCGGTGGGCATGGCCGTTGCCTTCCTCGTGATCATGGTCATGGTGCCCATGATCATGTGCATCACCATGATCGTGATGGTCGTGCTGTCCGTTCTGTCGTACCGGGATGGTCATGTCATCAAACCCCACTTCGCTAAAGTTGCTCCCAGAACCTGAGCTCTGTCACGGGTTTCACAGCCCCTATCTCAGCAGCATATCCGTAATAGGTCATGAGCCCTTTTTGTTCAGCGGGCCCGAAGTCAAAGCTGAAAGCATTCCAATATGCAAGCAGCTTCGGCGCTGCTATGCCGAACCGGCTGGAATGCTCCTCTGCCAGTTCCGCCAGGTGCGAGAGGCCATAGGCCTTTGACTCCTTGAGAATATGATAGAGCGATGTCAGGTCTTTATCAAGACCTTTTTTGTAATTGATCTGCCAGAGCGCGAAAACGAACGGAAGGCCCGTGAACTCGTGCCAGACCGCACCCAGGTCGTATTCATGGTCAAATCCCGCGATCTTTGGGCGCTTCAGCGCATGATCCCCGATCAGGAGCACGGCATCGGCCCGGTCATAGGGATGGTCCTTTCCCTGTTCGAAGAGCGTATAGCTCGGGCTTACTCCGTTCTTCAGCTCAAGGAGTATCCGGAGCAGCACCACCGAGGTCGCTGATGCAGTGGTCAGTGCGACCGTTTTACCGTTCAACTGGTCCATGGGCAGGCGGCTCTGGAGAATAATGCTCATGACGTCGTTCCTGGACGTGATAGAAAGATCGGGCATGATCAGGTAACGACCCGGATTGACGGCGAATTCAATCGATGATGATGGAGAAACATCCACATTGCCTTCACGAAGGAGGCGGTTTAGTTCTGTGGGAATTCCTTCAACGAGCGCAAAAGGAAAATTAACCGCACCGGAGATGATCCCGGCGTGGACCGGCAGGTTGTTCGAGTAAATGATATGACCTAGTCTGAGCACAGGTTGAGATCGCTTTCTTCGATACGCCGACTATTCTGTTTTCTTTCTGGTAAAGAAGCTCTCCAGGTCGTCGACGATCGTGTAGACGACCGGGATCACGACCAGGGTGAGCAGCGTTGATGTTATGAGCCCGCCGATCACGGCAATCGCCATGGGGGCACGGCTTTCCGCTCCTTCGCCGAGTTTTAGTGCCGTAGGAAGCATGCCGAAGACCATGGCAGCCGTGGTCATGATGATCGGCCTCAGTCTGACCGGACCCGCCTTGAGCAGCGCTTCTTCGCGGGTCATCCCGCGATGCCGGAGGGTTATGGTGTAGTCGACCAGCAGGATCGCGTTCTTGGTCACCAGCCCCATGAGCATGATCACGCCGATAAGACTGAAGATCTGTATCCGTTCTCCTGTCAGCAGCAAAAGCCCCATGGCCCCGATAAGGCTTACGGGCAGTGAGAACATGATCGTA
Organism: Nitrospirota bacterium; assembly: GCA_041495765.1. GTDB lineage: Bacteria > Nitrospirota > UBA9217 > UBA9217 > UBA9217 > GWC2-56-14. The sequence goes on along the minus strand of JBGQDI010000119.1, from coordinate 5,354 downwards.
AAGGGATGAACAAAGCTCTCGAACTGTGAGGCCAGGATCATGTAGACCATGATAATTGCGATGATCAACGCGAACGATATGTTCTTGAACGAATCGAGCATGGCATCGGCCATTCCTACATAGCGGGTCGAGATGTCCGGCGAAGCGTTCTTGGTGACGATCTTGTTCAGATCGTCCATAGCTTCGCCCATGGGTTTGGCTTTGTCCGTGCCCGCAAACAGGGTTGTTGCCCGCTGGCGATTGTAATGCATGATGACCGTGGGCCCCTTGCCGGTCTGTATCGACGAGATCTTATCGAGAGGTACGAGTTCTCCTGTTGAGGACCTGACCAGCAGCGCGTTGATATCAGACGGTTTGTCGCGATCGGGACCGAGCAACCGGGCGGTTATATCATATCGTTCGCCTTCTTTTTCGTCCTTGTACTTTCCCACGATCTCGCCTCCGATCATGGTGTTGACCGTACCGCCGATGGACGCTGCGCTGACGCCGAGGTTCGCGGCCTTCTCGCGGTCGATCCTGATGCGTACTTCCGGTTTGCCGATCTCGATCGAGGTGTCGACATCGACAATGCCGGGAAGTTTTGAAAATTCATCCCTGATCGACTGGGTCCTTTTGTTCAGGTCTTCAAGTTCCCGGCCCTGGATCATCAGCTGGATAGGCGTTGAACGCATCCCGCCACCCACCATGGCGATCATCTCCACTGACGACTTGAACTCAGGCTGCGTTGACACGCTGTCGCGGACCTGTTTCATGGAATCGATCTGGATGATCTGCCGGTCTTTCCGCTCCTTCATGTTCACATAGATCCTGCTCTTGTTGACATCAGGCGTCAGGTCCGAGCCGGTGACATAGAAGGTGCTCGCTATTTCCGGCCGTTGCCGAAGGTCTTCATCGACTTTCTTCATGACCGTATCGGAGCGGTTCAAGGCGTAGTCGATTGGCGTTTCCAGCCTCACCATGTATCTTCCCTGGTCTTCGGCGGGCATGAATTCCTTGCCCAGAATGGCGAAGAAAAACAGCCCGATGACGACACTGGCGACCGCAAGCGCGATGACCTTCCAGCGGTTCCGCAAGGCGAGCGCCAGGAGCGGATTGTACAGGTCGAATATCTTATCGAACCCTTTTTCGAGGAGCATATAGAGTTTACCGTGCTTCGGGCGGTAGCTGAGGAATCGTGACGTCAGCATGGGAGTGAGCGTCAGCGATACAAAGAGGGAAATGAGCACGGCGATCGTAACGGTGATCCCGAACTCGAAGAAGAATTTCCCGACGATGCCCTTCATGAACGCAACCGGTATGAAGACGGCAACAATGGACAAAGTGGTTGCCATGACGGCCAGCCCGATCTCCGAGGCGCCCTCCCGGGACGCTTCCAGCGGCGATTCCCCTTCTTCCATCCTCCGGTAGATGTTCTCAAGCACCACGATGGAGTCGTCGATCAGAATGCCGATCGAGAGCGAAAGGCCGAGCATGGTCATGATGTTCAGGGTGAACCCGAAGGCCTGAATGAACGCAAAAGTGGCGATGACCGACGTGGGCAGGGCAACGGCGCTGATCAGGGTGCTTCGGACGCTCCTGAGGAAAACAAAGATGATCAGCACCGCCAGTGCGGCGCCCAGCCACAGCGATACCTGTACGTCTTCGATGGAACGGCGGATGAATTTGGACTGGTCGAAGGTAATGTCGAGCCGCATCCCCTGAGGCGGTTTTATTGCGGCAACGGCCGCCTTCACCCGCTCGGCAACGGCAACGGTGTTTTCGCCTGATTGACGCTTGACCGACAGGCCAACGGCCAACTTGCCATTGTACCGGGTGATGGACCGTTCGTCCTCAAGCCCATCCTCGGCCCTGCCGATATCGCGAAGTTTGATCAGCCTGCCATGGCGATAGGAGATCACCATGTCGTTGAATGCTTCAGGCGTTTCGAACTCTCCCTTGGTCTTCACAATGTATTCGGTCCGGGAATTCTCGATCCTTCCGCCCGGGATCTCGCGGTGCTCCTGCCCCAAAGCCAGTTTGATATCTTCGGCGGTCAAGGAAGCCGCATTCATCTTCGCGGCGTCGATCCAGATGCGCACCTGGCGGTTCCGTCCGCCGCTAATCGTTACGGAACCGACCCCTGAGATCTTTTCGATGTCGCGCTTCAGGACCTTGTCGGCATAATAGGTCATTTCCTTGATCGTGCGGTCCCCGGAAACAGCGATCCAGACGATGGGCTGGTCATCGGGGCTGATCTTTTCAATGATCGGCGCATCGGTGTCCTTGGGCAGCCGGTTCCTGACGGCAGCGACCTTATCACGGACATCCTGGGCTGCCTGTTCCAGATTGCGCTCGAGGTAGAACTCCACCGTAACAATTGAATACTCTTCCATGCTGCGCGAGGTGATGGCTTTGACGCCGCTGATCGTGTTCACTGCTTCTTCCAGAACGTCGGTGACATCAACCTCCATGATCTCCGGGCTTGCGCCCACGAGCTTCGTCGTGATGTTCACCACCGGGAAGTCGATCTTGGGAAAGAGATCGAGCGCCAGTCGCGGGAAGGACACAATGCCGAACACGATCAGCGCAACGCCGATCATGGTCATGAAGACCGGACGTTTAATAGCTATTTCAGGAAGACGCATGGGGTCCCTCGTTCATGAGTTCCCGCTTGCCGAGCGTGCCGGTGCTTTTTTTGAGCCGCAGGATGGCGAGCTCCCGGTCGTATGTGGCGTTCATCAGCTCCATTTCGGCCATGTTCAAAGCCTGGTCAGCGTCGATGAGCGCCAAGGTTGGGACCAACCCTTCTGAAAAGAGCCCTTCAATAGCAGTGAAATTGTCCCTGGCATATTCCTTCTGGAGCTTAGCCGCATCGAGGACCGAAGTGACCGTCTGGAGCCCGAGGTACGCTTCCAGCACGTCCGATTCGATCGATTTTCGGAGAAAGTCCGTTGATAGCTCAGCCTGACGCACTTTCGAGCGGGCCTCGGACACCTCTGCCTTCATCAGGCCTCCTTCGAAGATCGGTATCTGCAGCCGAAGGCCGCCGTAATAGGTTGTTGCATCCATGAGCGTGTTTGGCTGGGACCCCACGTACTGGACGCCGGCCTCTGCATAGAGTTGCGGGTAGTGAGCGCCCTTCACGATCGTAACGAACTCTGCAGCAATGCTCTTGTTCTGCCTGGATGCAGCATAGTCATCACGGTTATTCAGAGCCCGTGTTTTAAGGTCTTCCAGGCTTGCTGTCGGCTGGTCCAGAGGCAGGGGGTCTGCGAGCACGGCGTCAGAGGGCATTTTTGTAAAGAGACTCAGCTTATCATTCGCCACCCTGACCACTTCCTGGGCACGAATAAGGTCGATCCCTGCCTGGCTGACCAGCATATTCACCCGGAGGAGGGCCGAATTATTGGCCTTGGTCCCGCGGGTCGCTGCAACCCGTTCTGCGATCTTTTTGCTTCGTTCCATGCGCTCAAGGGACTGCTGGCGTATGATGACCGATTTCTGGGCCTTAAGTACGCCGTAATAGGCTTCTGAAACCTTGAGCAGGATGTCCTGTTTGGCGGCGGAAAAAACGTTTTTACTGGCGTCTTTCATTTTCTGCGCAGCGCGCAGTGCAGCGAAGGTCCTGCCGCCGGTATACAGCGGCTGGGTCAGAATGAGCGCCGCACTGAACTGCTCTTTGGGTTGAAAATAACTGCCGCCCCCTCCGGTACCGGTGGGAAGGGATTTGGGGAGGGTGTCATTGTAGGCAGTATACGCCGATTGTGCGACCAGGCGCGGATAGAGGTACGTCCAGGCCTGGTCAACGCGGCTCTCGGATTGCAGCATCTCTTCCCCGGCGATCTGCACCAGCTCGCTCGTGCCAAGGGCCGCCTGGTAGGCGTCTTCGATCGTATAGGGAGTCCCGGCATAAGCGGAGGCGCCGGCAATGAATGACATGAGTGCAACAATAATGATAGGTACTTTTTTCATGATACCGCATCCTTTTATTGAAAGCAGCTGTTAGGTCTCGCTGGTGTCCTGTCCCAGGCCGTCGAAGAAGACGCCGGTCACAAAAGCGCCAAAATGGCCGGCCGTGAGGTCCAGTTTCTTTCCCGTGACGTATTCCGCGATCGGCCGGGTGATGAAACTGTGGATCACTATGCCGACCAGCGCGGAGATCGCAATGGAGAGATTCACTTTCTTGAGCTCGCCCTTCTTCATGCCGTCCTTCAGGATCATGGACAGTCTCTCGTAGCTGCGGTTGAAAAAGTTATCGGCAAGCCATTTGAGGTTCTTTCCGCAGGAGGCGAATTCCATGGAAAGTATCCTGCGGATCTCCTCGTTGTCATGCTGGAACCTGATCAGCTCCTCAACGTATTTCTTTATCTTCAGGCGGCACGATGCGTTGGTGGAGAAGATCTCATGTTCCCAGATGCGGTCGAACTCCGTAAATGAAGCAGCGAGCACTGCCCGGTACATATCGACCTTGTCTGCAAAATGATAATAGATCATGGCATTGTTCACATTGGCGGCCTCGGCAACTTCGCGGACCGAGGTGCCCTCCAGCCCGCGTTGGGCAAAGAGGCTGCGTGCTGCAGCGATGATCGATGACCGAGTATTCGTGTCGGTCTGGTTCGATGCGGGCCGGCGGCCGGCGGTTCTTTTCTTGAGCGGGGTTTTTGTCGGCATGGTCATTATTAACTAACTGCTTAATTAATTGAAGCCGCATCATACCCTTGGCCGGAAATCTTGTCAAGGTGAATTCAGAAGACGTGGGATTGCGGTCGGCGGTTGTTTGTCGTTCCCGTTTGTTGTAGGGGCGTATTGCATACGCCCGCCCCTCACACCGGAAGCAGGACGGGCGCAAGCATTGCGCCCCTACGATACGGCAAGGACCTGTGCCAGCTCGCTAAAGGATCTATGACGGTAGGGAACGGTCCCGATGATCGGGACACCGGAAAGTTCTTGTATGACGGCAGGGCTGGTGGCTTCTGCCAGGGCCTTTTTGCCGCCCTGCTTGTCATTGATCACCACGCCCGCGATCGCGATGCCCCTGCTGCGGAGCGCTTCGATGGTCAGGAGCGTATGGTTGATCGTTCCCAATCCCGGCCGGGCAACGATCACCACGGGAAGACCCATTGCTTCGGCAAGGTCGAGAAAGAGATAACCCTTTGCAAGGGGTACCATGATCCCCCCTGCCCCTTCAACGATCATGAACGCATGCCGTTGGGACAGCATTCTGAAGGACCGGAGGATGCGCTCCGGGTCGATGGATCCACGCTCCAGCGCTGCGGCTACGGAGGGCGCGACAGGTGCGCGGAAACGATAGGGATTGACCAGTGACAGCGGATCGTGGACTGCAGCTGCCCGGACCAGGGCTTGGGCATCTTTAG
>JBGQDI010000118.1:0-7901 GCA_041495765.1 Nitrospirota bacterium | reverse complement strand
TTTTCTCCTGCGCTGCTCTCTGGCGTTCTGGGCTTTTCGGCACTGGGGAACCTCCTCTTTGCCCTGACGCTGCACCGGTTTCGGTCCCGGCTCATCACCTTTGCTCTTTTGCAGTTCTTCGTCGACCAGCTGACCCTGGGATTGCTGCTGTATCTGTCCGGCGCATGTCTCAGTCCCTTCCTTTATTTCTTTTTATTTCACGTCGTGATCAGCGGGATCCTCCTGCCTTATCAGTACACGGCCGTTGTTGCAGGATCTGCGGCCTTCGTACCCGGCATCGTGATCCTCCTGTCCCATAATAACATCCTGCCTCACTATGACATTTTTAACCAGAGCGCAACGCGCGTCGTCGATGTTCCGGCTTTCTTTGTCCATGCGTCTTCTTTTTTCGGCACGCTCGTACTTACCGCATATTTTATCATCTACCTGAACAAGCGCCTTCACCTGAGCAACAACGAGCTCAAGCGGACGAATGAAAAACTTTCGTCGCTCGTCCTTGCGTCGCGGCCCTACACTGAGCTGTCCGAGCTCGAGCACGTATTTTCCGGTTCTTTCCGCGCCATTTTGGACCAATCCGACCTCGTCGCGCAGATCCTCATTCCCGATGATGATCGGCAAAAACTGCGGTGTTACGAATACTACACCTGCAGCAACTGCAAGTGTCCCGCCTATCACACTGAATCTGCATGCTGGCAGCTCCTGGGGACGCTCTGTCCAAAGGAGGATGCCTTTTCAAGGGAGGGCAATAAGGACGCACCGGGGGTTAACTGCTCACCTGCAAACCCCGCTCAGTTATCGGCAAGGACCTATGATGACAAGATGAACACCTGTACCCGCTGCGAGTATTTTGCCCGGACCGTGGCGGCCCGCGGCAAACACTTTTCCGGCACCGACGCTCATGCGGCCATACCTGTCTGCGGCGGAAATCTGAACGAACGGGAATCGACCATTCTTTCCGCAATGAGGGATGGGCAGCTTCTGCTGCAAGGCCTGCCGCGCCCGAACCGACAGCAGTTCTTCGCGAGCTCCGACACCCTGATCTTCCCGCTCAGGATACATGACCGGCTGTCGGGACTGCTGCAGCTCACGGCAGGGTCCGAGATCGTCTGCACCGATGACACGCTCGAATATATACGATTGTTCTCCGAAGTGACCTCCACCGGGCTCTTCGGCACAAGCCTGTTCGAGTACCTGGAAACGTCCTATCTGCAGATCGTCATGGCCCTGGCCAATGCGGTCGAGGCCAAGGACCCCTATACGCGGGGCCACAGCGAACGGGTCGCATTCCATAGCATTCAGATCGCCATGGCCCTGGACCTCACCAAACAGGAAAAGGAGCACCTGAGCTTTGCCGCGATCCTCCACGATATCGGGAAGATCGGCACGAATATCGAGATCCTGACGAAAAAGGGCAAGCTCCTCGCCGCCGAGCAGGAGGACATGATGGCCCACACGCTCATCGGTGCGCGGATCCTCGAACCGGTCCATTTTTTGAAACCGATCATCGCAGCGATCAGGCACCATCATGAGAACTATGACGGATCGGGGTATCCGTCAGGATTGCAAGGCACTGCCATCCCCTTAAAGGCCAGGATCGTCAAGATAAGCGATGCCTGGGACGCCATGACGTCCGATCGCCCCTATCGCAAAGCCCTTTCCCGGAGCAAAGCACGGGAACAGCTCGTCCATTATTCGGGGATTCAGTTCGATCCGGAGCTCGTAGACGTTTTCATAGGAACGCAGGCAATGCAGGACGGCTCGTCCTAGATCATACCTGCTTGGGCGAAAAAAAGACAAGGTGATCCCCTGTTTGATCATCTTGTCTTCATAAAAAAAGGGGCCACCTTTTGATGGCCCCAACTGTACTTCACCCTGGTTACTCGTCTGTGACTGCTGCTACAGTTTTTCCGCAACAACCTTGTCCACCGACCACTTTCCGCCGCCCTTGATGATCAAAGCGATGGCAATGGCGATCACCAGGATGTGGTATTCAAAGCCCTCACCCTTCTGGTTTCCGAACCAGTTCATAAAGAAGCCATTCTGGTAATGCATCATGTTCACGGCAACCGCCATTTCTATGGCGATCCCGAGGGCAGAAAGCCTGGTCAGGAACCCGGTAATCAGGCCGAGCGAACCCAGCCCTTCGGCAATGATCGCCAGGAACGCGAAGACCGCCGGAATGCCGAGCTTGCCGGTGAAGAACCCCATGGTACCTTCAAAACCGTACCCGCCGAACCAGCCCAGCAGTTTCTGCATGCCGTGAGGAAAGAAGACCACACCCAGCAGCACCCTGATGATCATGATCGCCGTGTCATCGTTCGTTTGAAATAGTTTCTTTAACATGGATGCCTCCTTGTAAGATGGTTAACTCCTGATCGTTACACTTTTGCATGCGTTCCGTCGCAATAGGGCGCTTTCTCGGTCCGACCGCAGGTGCAGAGCCCCGCTTTTTTCCTTGTTTCCACCACGAATTCCACCGGTACAAAGGCCGTTCCCGTATGGGACCCGTCGCAGAACGGCTCCGTCTTGCTCTTCCCGCAACTGCACCAGTAATGCGTTCCCGCCTCCAGCTCCACCATGACCGGTAATCCTTTTCCCATGTCCGCCTCCTCTAGGAACTGAACATCACCCTTCCGCCTGCTGCAGCCCCAGCTTGCGGCAAAGATCGCCGAGCTCCTGCAGCTCCTTTTTCGTCAGTACGTTCATCTGCAAAGCGATCTTGCCCGCATGGCGCGGAAAGATGCTCTTGATCAGTTTTCGGCCAGACGGGGTCAGGGTGATCCGGTAGAGCCGCCGGTCCTCCTCGTCCCGCTCCCGCGTCGCCAGCCCCCGCTTTTCGAGGTTGTCGATCACCATGGTCACGTTGCCGCCGCTTTTGAGGATCTTTTGCGCCAGTTCCCGCTGGCTTAAGGGACCGAGGTGGAACAACGCCTCGAGCACGCCGAACTGGCTGACCGTCAACCCGTCGTCGTCCAGGTGCCTGATCACCCGCGACGTGACGGATTCGGAGGCCCTGACGAGCTTGATATAGGCATCCAGCGCCTGGCGGATATCCTCTGGACCTTTGAAATGCGTCCCCATATTAATTCACCGGTTAATAATTTAATGTTGAACTAATTATAGCGCCGACAGGCGGGATGTCAAGAGAGGAGAAATTTTCATCTTTTCACCACAGAGACACAGAGGCACAGAGGCACAGAGGCACAGAGGCACAGAGGCACAGAGAAAAGCCAGCCGTGAACTGATATCGTTGTTCATTCTCCTTTGTCGGGGATCGGAGGGTTTTCATAACGTACTGGGATAATGGGTTCCGGACATGCCGGAATGCCGTCAAAAGAAGGCGGATCGACTTCTCATGAGGCCATCAGAGTGTTTCTCTCTGCGCCTCTGTGTCTCTGTGGTTACTTACAACTCTTTCCTGAGACCGTACCAGGTGAGGCTGAGGCGTTCGGACAAAGCCGTAGAGGAGATGTTGAGGTATTCCAGACGGGGGATGGCGGCGTAGAACGAGCGGTCCCGCCGGCCGCTCAGGAACACTGCGGGCTGGGGGACCACGTCGAGGCCCTGCTTTTTGAACATTGCCACGGACCGTTTCAGGTGATAGGCCGAGGTGACCAGGACCAGGCGTTTCCCGGCAAAGGCGGACCCCATGTTCCTGGCGCTGGCAAGCGTGTTGAACGAGGTATTGTCGACAAGGAGGTCCTTTTTCGGCACCCCCAGGTCCTGCGCCATGCGTGCCATAGGCTCGGCATCGGATAGCTCCGGCCTGGCAGGGTCGCCTGCGCCGCCGGTTATCACCACAGGGAGATGCATCGAGCGATAGAGCTTCACTGCTGCCACCACCCGCTCAAGAGAGCCGGCCGTCGGCACGGGTTCCATGCCCAGAGCAGAGAGGTCGACGGCGCCGCTTCCCAGCACCACGATAAGATCGGCCTTGACGCTCTTCACATCAAGAGGCCGGTAGTCGGCCTCCAGCGGTGCGATCAGGGCATCGGACACGGGGCTGATGCTGAGACCGTAGAGCAAAAGAAAAGCACTCGCCACCAGCAAGCGGCCGAGGACCTTATGAGACCACATGAGGAGGAACCCCAGGAGCATGAGCGCCAGGATGCTCGTCGGCGGCAGCAGCAGAAGCAGCAGGATCTTGGTGATGATAAAACCCATAAAGGTCTATCCCCTTGGATAAATGATAGGCGTCAGCTTTGGAAGTATACTGAAAATGTCTGGATTTAAAAAGAGCTTTCTTAAGTGAACAGGGTTCAGGGTCCAGGGGCCGGGGTCCAGGGGCCGGGGTCCAGGGGCCGGGTTTAGTTGCAAATGATGGCAACTCTGTGGTATAGTCCTGCAAAAAGAACGAGAGGATCACCTATGGAATTTATTTCGAAGATGTCGTGGGGAATGATCGCCATTGCCTGCCTGACGCTGGGATTGGCCCCTTTTTTCCCGCAGCCCCATATCTGGGAAAAGCTCCAGATGTTGTCAAAGGGCCAGCTCGTGAAACCGCTGGACTGGTTCGACCTCGTGCTGCACGGAACTCCCTGGGTGCTGCTGATCGCGAAAGGAATTGTATCGCTGACGGAAAAATAGTCACTGCTAAGGCAGGTATTCAGGCTGAAGAAGGGAAATGGGTCAGGTGTTTAGGCTGAAGTCTGAAGGCTGTTGCACCTGAAAACCTTCCACCTTCAGCCTCTACGCTGCTCCCAGCCCTCTATCCCTTCAACATCTCTTCAAGTATCTCGGCCGCATCCTTCACGTATTCAGGGCAGCGCTTCTTGAAATGCTTTTCCTGCTTTGCGGTCTTCAGTCCTTCCGAGGTGGTAACGTCGCAGCCCAGCAACTCCCTGCAGACCACCGTTCCATGGCGGGCCTTGAACCGCTCCGTGAATTCCTGGGCCACCTCCTCGGTCCTGTCCTTCGAGAGCAGCCTGTTCCCGGAAACCTTTGCGTGCTTCAGCCCGATGACCATCAGCGCTCCGGTCACGGCGCCGCAGGTCTCTCCCATGCCCATGCCCGAGCCGAAGGCGGCTGCGAGCCTGAGCGCCGTTTCCTTGTCCAGGCCGAACTGACCGCCATAGGTGGACGCGACCGCCTGGGTGCAGTTTATCCCCTTCTTAAAGCAAGCCACGCACTGGTCGACCCGGCATTCTTGATGATCTTCATCACGATGTTTTCTGAATAACACTGTTAGGAGTTCTCCCTTTTATCCTAAACTCCCCCTCACCTTCATCCTCTCCCCCGAGGGGAAAGGGTAGAGTGAGGGGATTTCATTCGCTGTTGTGCCGAACTTTCGGCATTGACGTTTAGCCTTCAACTGCCGCAGTTCCCGCCACTTTCCGCTTGATTTATCGCGAAGCTTGCATTAGATTATACCCCTATCAACTCACTGGCCGCAAGGAGGTTTCTCATGGCAGAGCAGGATTTTTCGAAAAAAGAAAAAAATTATTATACCGACATCCCCCAGACGTGCGACGCATTCTTTCTGAAGGGATCGAACTCCTATGACTGGGGCATGAAGAACCGGCTTGCGCGCATCTTCAATCCCCGCTCCGGCAAAACCGTGATGCTTGCCTTCGACCACGGCTATTTCCAGGGCCCCACGACGGGTCTCGAGCGGGTCGACATCACGATCAAACCGCTCATCCCCTCTGCCGATGCGTTGATGCTGACGCGCGGGATACTGCGCTCCGTCATCGATCCATCGCATACCAACGCTGTGGTCATGCGCGCAAGCGGCGGCCCCAGCATCCTGAAAGAGCTCTCCGACGAGCACATCGCCGTGGACATGGAAGACGCCATCCGCATGAACGTGAGCGCCGTGGCGGTCCAGGTCTTCATCGGCGGCGCCAACGAGACCCAGACGGTCAACAACATGACCCGCCTCGTCGACAAGGGAATGCGCTACGGCATGCCGGTCCTCGGCGTCACCGCAGTCGGCACCGAGCTTGTGCGCGACGCACGCTATATCGGCCTGGCAACGCGCATCCTGGCAGAGCTCGGCGTCTCCATCGTAAAGACCTATTTCGTACCGGGATTCGAACAGGTCGCTGCGGCCTGCCCGGTTCCCATCGTCATCGCCGGAGGGAAAAAACTTCCAGAAAAGGACGCCCTGCAGATGGCGCGCGACGCGATCAACCAGGGCGCCTCGGGCGTGGACATGGGCAGGAACATCTTCCAGTCCGAGTCCCCTGTCGCCATGATCGGCGCCGTGCGCAAGGTGGTGCATGACAACGTCAGCGTCAAGGAAGCGTACGAGTATTATCTGGATATGAAGAAGAAGTAGATTGACTGTCAATGGGGGATAAGAACCAACCTCCCCCAACCCCTCCTTGTCAAGGAGGGGTGACTAAATAATCCCTCCCCTTACCAAGGGGAGGTTAGGTGGGGTGAATGAAAGTCGGAGTCTACTACAAGAACAGCGATGTCCGGGTCGAAGAGCGTCCCGAGCCCAAAGCCGGCGACCGCGACATCGTGGTCAAGATCATGGCCTGCGGCCTCTGCGGGTCGGACCTTCTGGAGTGGTACCGCATCAAGCGCGCCCCGCTCGTGCTGGGCCACGAACCGGCCGGGGTCGTTGTCGAAACCGGAAAGCTCGTGACCAACATCAAGGTCGGGGACCGCGTCTTCGTTACCCATCACGTGCCCTGTAATGCCTGCTACCATTGCCGCACCGGCCATGAAACAGCCTGCACCACCTTCCAGACCGTCAACAACTTCGATCCCGGCGGATTTTCGCAGTTCCTGCGCGTCACCGGCAAAAGCGTCGAGACCGGCACCTTCGTGCTTCCCGACTCCATGACCTTTGAACAGGCGACCTTTATCGAACCCCTGGCAACCGCCGTTCGGGCGCTAAGGACCGTGGCGCTCAAACCGGCCCAGAGCGTGCTCGTCTGCGGCAGTGGCGTAGCCGGCCTGCTCCTGATCAAACTGGCGCGCGCCATGGGCGCCGGCAAGATCATCGCAACCGATCTCAGCGCCTACCGCCTTGAGAAAGCCCGCCAGCTCGGAGCAGCCCACACGATGACCGCGAACGGAGGTGTGCCCGCCTTTGTCAGAGAGGTCAACGACGGCCGCCTTGCCGACGTAGTGATCCTCTGCGCCGGCGCGCTGCCTGCTGCAAAGACCGCGCTCATGTCCGCGGAAAAAGGCGGCACCATCCTTTTCTTCGCGGTCCCCAAGCCGGGCGAGACCGTGGACGTTGACTTCAACCCTTTCTGGCGCGACGATATCACGATTAAGACCTGCTACGGCGCAGCCCCCCTCGACAATCTGCAGGCCCTCGAACTCATCAGACACAACACCGTCACCGTCACCGACATGGTGACCCACCGCTTCGGCATCGACAAGATCGGCGAAGCCTTCATGACCGGCTCCAAGCCCGATGGCTGCATGAAGGTCATTATTGAGCCGAACCTGTAGGCATTTCCTCATGCCACCATTCCGGACTTGATCCGGAAGCCAGGGACTTTTATAAAGGACACTGGATTCCTGCTTTCGCAGGAATGACGATCGGTGTTGCATTACTGCTTGGACACATGCGTGTTCGGTATGCGAGAATCAAGCTCTCCTCCGTGTCTCCGTGCCTCCGTGGTGAAAAAGCCTTGCTGTTGCCCTACAATTCTTTTGACTCTTCCCCACATTCCCTTTATAATTCGAGCCTATGAACACTAAAATCGCAGTGATCGGCGCAGGCGCATGGGGCACGGCCCTGGCCATGCTTTTAGCTGACAAAGGGCACGACGTAACCCTCTGGGTGTACGAGAAAGAGCTTGCCGAAGAAATGGCACGTACTCGCGAGAACCGCACGTATCTTCCGGGATTTACCCTGCCCGCATCCATGAAGGTAACATCGTCCATGGAGTCCGCGGTCAAGGGAAAAACAGTCCTGTTGTCCGTCGCGCCTT
>JBGQDI010000117.1:0-7992 GCA_041495765.1 Nitrospirota bacterium | reverse complement strand
TCCCAGCGGCCGGAACAGGATGTTCATCCAGCCGGCCTGGAACCTGCGGATCCCCTTTTCCGCCATGACGGTCACGGCCAACGATGAATACTTGTTGATCGACGACATGTACGAGCCAAGGTCGGGATAAGCATAATGCAGTATGGCATACCGGGTATTGCCGACGGTCCCCTTGACCTTGATCGCCTCATGGACCGCGCGTTCCTCGAAACGGCCGGTACCCTTTCGGAACAAACGGAGATTGCGGTCAGGATACCAGCCTCCGTATCGTACCTGCTTGCCCAGAAAGAACGTTTTCCGCGGAATGCGGTAACCGTCGAAAGCCCCAGGTGCGGCAAGGATAGTGCGAATCTCCTCTGAAAGGGCAGGCTCAACCGGTTCATCGGCATCAAGGCTCAGGACCCAATCACCCGTGGTTTTGTCAATGGCAAGGTTCTTCTGGCCGGCGAAGCCGAGCCATTCCTGATGGAAGACCTTGTCCGTAAACTCGCGGCAGATGGCAACGGTCCGGTCGGTGCTTCCCGAGTCGACAATGATGATCTCGTCGGCCCAGGCAACGCTCGCAAGGGTGCGCCTGATATTCGCTTCTTCATTCCGCGTAATGATGGCAACCGAGAACTTTGGTCTTTGAGCGGTCATTGCAATACCTTCGAAGTCCCTTGAGCAAGTAGTTTTTCCAGTGCGTCAAGTGCATCTTCCACGGTGATCTGCTTCATGCATTCATTATCAGCGCACTTGTGCGGTTTGCAGGGGTAGCACGAAAGCCGCTTCGTGATGATCGTATGACCGTCTCCCCAGGGGCCCCATTTTTGCTCATCGGTGGGTCCGAACAATGCTATAACCGGTACACTCACGGCAGCGGCCATATGCATGGGACCTGAGTCGACGCCGAAGAACAGGCTCGCGTTCTTATATACGGAAAGGTTCTCACGTACGTTGGTGACGCCGCAGAGGTCAAGCCCGTTAAAAGGGCCCAGCTTTTCTATGCTTCGATAGAGCTCCCCATCGGCAATCGACCCCGTATACACGAACCGGGCGTGATAACGGTCTCGGAGTACCGTCATGACCCGGGCGAACCGGTCCAGTGGCCACTGTTTGGCCGGCAGGCTGGCCGCAGCATGAATAATGACCTTAAGGTCGTCATCTTTCCATCCGGCCTGCGCCATGATCGCAGCGACTTTTTTATCGTTCTCCGACGTCGGCCAGAGCTCAAGTGCTTTCGAGGCAACGGGGACATCGAGCACGCGCAGACAGTCGAGAAAATTCTCCACCTCGTGCTGGTCCTGTCGATAGACCACCCGATCGGTCAGGAGCAGGCCTCTGCCCTCGGTGGCAAAACCGATCCTGCGGGGCACTCCGGCAAGCCATACCAGAAGAGCGCTCGAAAGCGACCGTTTGAGAACGAATGCCGCGTCGTACCGTTCCTCCCGGATCAATCTCCAATAATGGAGATACCCGGCTGCTTTGCTGCGTTCCGCCGCCGCACTGTACGTATGGATCGTCTTGAACTCGAAGGGGATCACGCGGTCCACATAGGGACAGCCCTCGATCACCTGTCCCGAGAAGGGCTCCAGCATCAGGTCGATCTGCGCCGAGGGAAAGGCATTGCGCAGGTTCCTGAGGAACGGCACCGTCAACACGGTGTCGCCGATGAACCGGTACCGCATCACGAGGATCTTCTTTGCTGCAAGTTTCATGACCGGTCCGCCTTGCTGTGTGCAATGATCCAGTCCGCTGCTTCCGAAATATCGTGGGCGATGAATTCAGGTTCCCTGACGTGCGGCGGCCGCACATTACCTGGATCATCAGGTGCGTACCCGCTCTTCACCAGGACCGCCGCTGTCCCGGCCCGCTGTCCCAGCTCCACATCGCTCCATTTGTCGCCCACCATATATGAATGCTTTACATCGATATGGAGATCGCGGGTCGCTTGTTTGATCAGCCCGGTGCCGGGCTTTCTGCAATCGCAGACCCGCGTATAGGCCGTCGTTCCGGCGGTCGGGTGGTGCGGGCAGTAATAGACCGCGTCCAGGCGGGCGTCTTCGGCATGCAGCAGTTCGTCGAGGCGCGCATGCACCTCGGCGATCAGAGATTCAGGGAAGTATCCGCGCGCCACGCCGGCCTGGTTCGTCACCAGGACGACCAGGAATCCAGCTTCGTTCAGTTTCCTGATCGCAGAACCTGCTCCCGGGATCAGTTTCAGTTTGGCAACATCCCTGAGATAGCCGACCTCTTCATTGACCGTGCCGTCCCGGTCGAGAAATACCGCTTGTTTCATAGCACCTCGAGAAGCATCTGTTCCCATGCTCCGGATTCAACGACCTGAAGCCTGATCCGGAGCGTCCAAATGCCATCAGGCCGCATGGCATGCAGGCGAACCCCGTCCTTTTCCGTGGTCACGACCAATCCCACCTTGTCGTCGGCGGCCCGCCTGAAGATGTTCGCCAGGTCGTTCTTCGTATACAGATAGTGGTCGGGATAGGTGCACGAGCTCTTGACCACGGCGCCAAGGGACCCTAAGAGCGACAGGAACGATGCCGGCCGGGCGATCCCGGAAAAAGCGAGGACCGGCGTGCGATCGAGCGATGACAGTGCCCTGGTCTCGTTCGTCGCGATATTGACCAGGTCCAGCGGCACATGGGAAGACGTAAAGATCCGGGCAGTGCTGTACCGGCCTATGGTCTCTTTCAGCAAGGTCAGATCGTGCCCGGGCTCTGCCCTGGTTATCAGTACGGCGCGAGCGCGCTTCAGGGCTCCCAGGGGCTCCCTGAGTATGCCTGCGGGGAACAGTTTTCCGTTGCCAAAGGGCTCCGTTGCATCGATCAGGACAATGTCCATGGTCCGGTGCAGCCGAATATGCTGAAAGCCGTCATCCAGGATGACCAGATCGGGGTGGAATTGCTTGAGCGCCGCGCATGCAGCTTCGTACCGGTCAGCACCGACCACTACCGGCACCCCTGCCAGCCGGTCGGCGATCAGGACGGGCTCATCGCCGTTCATGACCGGATCGTACTGTACGACTCGTCCGTCAGACACGACGGAGATACGGGACTCGTCCTGCCTGCCGTATCCGCGGCTGACCACAACGGGTTGCTTCCCCTTTTGCTGTATAATGCCGGCAATATCGATGACCGCCGGGGTCTTGCCGGTCCCTCCGAGAGTGATATTGCCCACGGAAATGACCGTGCAGGGGATAGTTCGCTTTCCCGGCCACGGGAGACGGAACCACGCACCTCTAGCATACAAGGCGCAGCGATAGAGCAGTGATAGGATAGCAAGGAGCGGGCCCATGACCAGTGAACGCCGCCTCCCGTAGATCAGGTCTTCGAAATAGGCTTTCATGGACCGGTTATAAAATGATCAACGGCGGCCAGGGTCTTCCTGGCCGCGCCGGAATTCAATTCAATGACCTTGAACGCGCGTTCGCCGATCTCCTGAGCACGGGCCTTGTCGGAAAGGAGGCTGTCGAGCTGAACATAGAGCTCCTGCTTATCCTTGACCATGATGCCGCCGCCCGATGCGATGAGCGCCTCGGATATTTCCTTGAAATTGAACATGTACTTGCTGAAGATCACGGGTTTCCGTACGGCAGCGGGTTCCAGGAGATTATGGCCGCCGATCTTGACCAGGCTGCCGCCGACAAAGGCGATGTCGCAGACCGCATAGAAGGACCGGAGCTCGCCGATCGTATCCAGGAGCAGGACGTCCTTTACCTGCCCTTTGAGCCGCGTACGCCGCTGACATTCGAACCCGGCGCTGTTGACCAGGCCTTCTACCTCGTCAAAGCGTTCAGGATGGCGTGGTGCGAGAATGAGCAGCAGCTCGGGAAATTTTTCACGCAGCCGAGAGAACACCCAGAGGAGCGCTTCCTCCTCGCCGCGGTGCGTGCTCCCTGCCGTAATGACCTTGCGTGCCTTGGGTATGGCAACCGGGTTTGCCTGGGGTTCCGACAGCTTCTGGTCGAATTTCAGGTTGCCGGTGACCAGGACCCGGTCTGCCGCGGCCCCGATGGTTCTGATGCGCTCTGCGTCGGCCTCGGATTGCATACAGAACAGGCCTACCTGTTCAAAGACCTCCTTGAAAAAACCTTTGAACTTTATATAGTTTTTGAACGAATGAGGAGAAATCCTTCCATTGATGACCGCACAAGGGATACCCGCCCTTTTGAGCTCTTTAAAAAAATTTGGCCAGAGCTCAGTTTCGGCAACAAGCACCATGACAGGATTGATCTTCTGCAGGACCCTGCGGACTGCAAAAGGATAATCAAAAGGAAAATAAAAAACGGCATCAGCTTCAGGAACACGCTGGCGGGCCGTATAATTTCCTGTGATCGTTACCGTAGAGATGATCAATTTTCGGCGAGGGTATCTCTTCTTGAGCTCGCGGACGAGCGGGTGCACCGCCATGACCTCGCCCACCGAAACAGCGTGCACCCAGATCGGACGTCCGCCGGCGAGCACCTGCATGACGTCCCTGCGGACCGAGCCGAGTTTTTGGGAAATGCCGCCGCGGTACTTTGCCACGGTTGCCAGCTTGAAAAGGATGACCGGCAGGAAAAGAACGGTGCCCAGGAACAATATCACATTGTATGCGGTGTAGTACATGACGCTCCCTCGCGATGGGATCATGCTGAACGTTTCGTAAAATAGCCGTCCGCTTCGGTCATAAGAAGGTTCAACGCCTTTTGCAGCTCTCTTCGTTTTGCTTCCAGGAGCTCTTCGGATAGACCGCTGACAGTGATCGGCTCCCCGTACATCACGACTGCTCGGGTGAACGGTACGGGCAGCAGGTACTTGTCCCAGATCTTTTCGAGGATCCAGAACCGCTTCGCGCTGGTGATCACCGGCACGATGGGCTTGTCCAGTTTGCCTGCCAGATAGGTGACCCCCTGCTTCACTTCATACAGCGGGCCCCGGGGGCCGTCCACAGCCAGGGCGATATGTCTGCCGCGGCGCAGGCCATCGACGAGGCCCAAAAGCGCTTGAGCCCCCTTCCGCTTGCTGGAACCGCGTACGACCTCAAAACCGAACCGTGTCAGAACACCGGCCTGGATCTCCCCGTCCCTGCTTTCACTGGCCGGGATGACCACCCCGAGTTTCCGGTGGGTGTGGAACAGCATGAATTGCCTGCCGTGCCAGAACGCAAAAATGATATTTCTGCCTTCTGCCCTGAGCCGGTCGGGAACTTCCTTATTCACAAAGGTGATCCGCAGGGTCCTGCACCAAAGTGACAGCAGCGTCCAGGCGATAAATGAAAGGATCCGTGCCCTCATCTTTACAGCATCCTTGATGGCGGTTCGTCCCTGAACTGCTGATCGTGCAGGTGTTTGTATTCACCGCCGAGCGTCAGGAGCTCTTCGTGTTTGCCTTGTTCAACGATCTTTCCGTTCTTCAGAACAATGATCCGGTCCGCATTGATGATCGTCGAGAGGCGATGGGCGATCACAAAACTGGTGCGGCCCTGCATGAGCGTATCCAGCGCTTTCTGGACCTCCCGCTCGGACTCCGAATCGAGCGAGGACGTGGCCTCGTCAAGCACCAGGATCGGTGCGTTCTTGAGCAGGGCCCGCGCGATCGACAGACGCTGGCGCTGGCCGCCCGACAACTTGACACCGGCCTCGCCGATCATCGTATCATAGCCCAG
This sequence comes from Nitrospirota bacterium, assembly GCA_041495765.1. Taxonomy (GTDB): domain Bacteria; phylum Nitrospirota; class UBA9217; order UBA9217; family UBA9217; genus GWC2-56-14. The sequence goes on along the minus strand of JBGQDI010000117.1, from coordinate 2,349 downwards.
GGGAAGTGCCTGGATAAATTCCTCGGCTTGTGCGGCCCTGGCGGCAAGGGTGATCTCCTCCATTGTGCATGAGAGGCTCCCGTAGGCAATATTGTTCTTTACGGTATCGTTGAACAGAATGGTCTGCTGCGTAACGATCGCAATATGCGCGCGGAGCGAAGCCGTGGTCGTATCCCGCAGATCAACGCCGCCGACCGTGATCGTACCTCCGGTCACATCGTAGAACCGGGGGATAAGATTGACAAGCGTGGTCTTCCCTCCCCCGCTCTTTCCTACGATGGCGATGGTCTCCCCGGTCTTTACGGTAAGGTTGATGTCCGTCAGTACAAGGTCATCTTCGTACTGGAATGAAACCTTGCGGAATTCGATCGTTTTGAAATCGGAGGGCAAGGCAACGGCGTCCGGCCGGTCCTGTATCTCCGGTTTGGTGTCAAGCACCTCGAAGATGCGTTTGGCTGCCGCCATGCCGTCCTGGACCGTGCTGTTGATCCCATTTAAATCCTTGAGCGGTTTATAAAAAAATACCAGGGCCATCAAAAATGAGAAGAACTCGCCGACGGTCATGGTCCCCCGTCCTATGGAGTAAATGCCGTACACAATGACCATGGATGTACCGATTATGGAGATGAACTCCATGACCGGGTGGGAAAGGGCGCTGGTCTTGATCGCGCGCATGAAGGAATTGAACAGGGATTTGTTCCTTTCCGCAAAACGTTTGCTTTCGTATTCCTCCATACCAAAGGCCTTGACGATCCGCACGCCGGCGACCGTCTCATGCAGGTGCGTGTTCAGCACCGCAAGCTGTTCCTGCATCTGGGTGCTGGTACCGCGAAAACGCCTGCTGAATCGAGAAAGAGCAAAACCCGCAAGCGGCAGCACGATAATGGACAATGCAGCGAGCCGCCAGTTCAAATAAATGATATATCCCGTGAGCGCAGCCATCGTAAGGATGCCTTGGGCAAGGGCGGACGGTGCGCGCGTAAGTGCTCCCTGCACAAGGTTCACATCATTCGTGATCCGCGACATGATGACCCCCGTGGGGGTCTTCGTGAAGTAGGAGAAGGAAAGGCTCTGGATATGCGAATAAAGTTGGTCGCGGATATTATTAACAACCTTCTGACCCACGTAGCCCAGAAAATAATCGCGGACGTATGCTGTTATCCCCTTGAGCGCACTGACGGGTATCAGTCCCAGGGCAAGCAGCAGTCCGAGCTTCATATCATTGGCAAGCACCACCTTGTCCAGCATGGGCTTTACCAGGTAGGTCTGGGCGGAGATCATGGCGCTGGTCAAGCCCATGAAAACGACGGCCCAGATCAGCCGCATTTTGTACGGGATAAGGTAGTGCAGTAATCTTCGGTAAATTTCCATAGTTTTTATGTGCCGCCCTTTATGTTCTCCATGACGACCGCGGCGGCCCGTGCAGAAGCGCCTGCTGCCCCCAATTGTGCACGCAGTTTCAGCAGATCGTTCTTTATCCGGCCGAAGCGGGCAGGATCATCCAGCATGTCTGCGATGGCATCAGCGACCTTTTGCGGCGTTACGTCATGCTGGATAAGTTCGGGTACGATCCGTTGGCCGGCAACGATGTTGACCAGCCCCACATGGGCGAGGCCTCGAACGAGCTTCGTGAGAATGTAATACGTAAGCGCCGAGATCCGGTAGACGATCACCATGGGTACGGCCATAAGACCGGTCTCAAGCGTGGCTGTTCCCGATGCAACGATAGCCGCATCCGAGGCTTGTAAAACATCGTAGACCCTTCCGTCGGCGATATGGACCGGAACACCGCTTGGTTCTACGTACGAGCGTACGAGGGCCGGATCCAGTGTGTGTGCCAGCGGGAGGACGAACTGCAGATCAGCATAGCGGGACCCGAGAAGTCGGGCCGCCTGAAGCATGTCGGGAAGAAGATTGGCAACTTCGCTCCGCCGGCTGCCGGGCATGAGGGCGATGGTCCGCTTGTTCTTCGCAAGCCCCAGGCTGAGGCGCGCTTCGTCGCGGGAATATACCGAGCTCACGACGTCAGTAAGCGGGTGGCCGACGAAACGGACATCAACCCCGGCTTTTTCGTACAGCGGGACCTCAAAGGGGAAGACGACGATCATCGTCTTTACCAGGCCGGCGATCGTCTTGATCCTGCTGGCGAAGTCTGCGTGGTTTGCCTGGGGATTCCAGCGGTCTTACATTTCCGGCTACGCGTCGGCGGCACAGAGTCTGGCGCAGACGGCCGGCTCAGGCATCATTCTCTTTGACGGCGCTCTGCCCGCGAATTTCATTTTTTTCCTGCGGGGCGCAGATCCCGGGCGGCATCTCATCGTGGTTCGGAAAGCGCTCTATGTCACGCGC
>JBGQDI010000116.1:0-8016 GCA_041495765.1 Nitrospirota bacterium | reverse complement strand
TGAAGGGCCCCTCTCGGACAGCCTTCTCATCATCGTTCTGATCAATGCCAATTTCCTGCTCCTAGCGGCGGTCATCGTCATGATCGCCCGCAGTCTCTGGAAACTGTCCATCGAGAGGAAGCAGCGGGTGCTGGGCGCCCGTTTCAGGACCAAACTGGTCACTGCCTTCGTCAGTCTGTCGTTCATTCCGCCGGTCCTGCTGTTCATCATCGGAAGCGGCATGTTCACCAGCAGCATCGAACGGCTTTTTAATCTCAGGGTCGAGAACTCGCTGAAGGCGTCTCGTTCCGTGGCCCAGGCGTATTACGACCTACTCGATAAAAAAGCGCTTGTTTTCGCCAAGGAGATCAGCCGACAGATGACCGACGAACAGCTGCTGAAACGTTTTGAACAGCCAGTGCTCAAGGAGTATCTTGCCCGAAAGGCCGCCGAGTATGACCTGGACGGAGTTGAGCTCATTACTACTCCCCGTGAAAGGGCCGTTACGATCCTAACGGGACGCTTTCCAGCGAAAACGTTCAGCACAACATCCCTCGATCTTGGTGCGCGGGCAATTGCCGGCGGATTCGCGTCCGACATCATCGAACTGGGGAAGGGGGGGCAGATCGTGCGAGCCGTGGTACCGGTCCATGCCTCTGCCGAGGACCATCGGGTCACCGCGCTGATCAGCATCAGCTACTATGTTCCGCAGAATCTTGCATCAAAAGCCGCTGACATCAATACGGGATATGCACAATACCGGGCGTCGCAGGCCGAAAAAGAACCGATCAAGCTGGCTTACCGCCTCGGCTTTCTCGCCGTAACGCTGTCCCTGCTTCTCGCTGCCATATGGGTAGCGCTTCGTGTGGCAGCGGGCATCACCGTGCCGATCCAGAAGCTTGCCGAAGGGACGGCTGCCGTAGCCGCCGGCCGGTTCGATTATCGCATCGATGAAACATCGGGAGACGAGATCGGGGTACTGATCGATTCATTCAACAAAATGACGGGCGATTTGAAGCATTCCCGGGAGCGTCTGGAGCAGGAGGTTGCATACAAAGAAACGATCCTTTCGAACATCGATACGGGTGTTGTGTCCATGGACCGCGCCGGCAGGATCACCACCATCAATCGGGCGGCCTCGGACATTTTGAGCGTCCGCGACCAGGACGTGCTCCACAAGCGATATGACAAGGCGTTTACTTTTATCGAACTGGGTCCCGTGCGCAATCTGTTCCGCAAGCTTGAAGAAGGTCCTGGTCAGGCAGAGGAGGAACTGTCATTGACCGTGCGCGGCAGGATCCTGACGCTTCGGATGAGGGTCACTACGCTTCGTGACAGCGGCGGGGTGGTCGGGTCGGTTATCACCTTTGACGACTTGACGGAACTGCTCAGGGCGAAAAAGGCGGAGACCTGGCAGGATGTGGCCCGCCGGATCGCTCACGAATTTAAAAATCCCCTTACGCCCATCAAGCTGTCGGCCGAACGCCTGAGAAAAAAGCATGCCGAGGGAGCCGCAGATTTCGATGCGGTCTTCGACGATTGCAGCCGTACGATCGTGCAGGAGGCCGACGGCCTGCGAAAACTGGTAGATGAGTTCGCGAACTTTGCACGGATGCCAAGCTCGAACCCTGTATCACAGCCGCTGCACCTGGTACTGGAGAGCGTCATACCGCTCTATGCCGGAGCACATAAGGATGTCTCCTTTGTGCGCCATTTCCAGTCCGACCTGCCCGACGTTCTCCTGGACCGGGAACAGGTCAAGCGGGTATTCATCAACCTTTTTGAGAACGCTGTTGAGGCCATGGGCGGGAAGGGTACGATCTGGGTCTCGACGGCACTGAACGCTTCTGGGAGGGCGCAGGTGGAAGTGGCGGACAACGGACCCGGCATTGCACCCGATGACGTTCCGCGGGTGTTCGAACCGGATTTCTCCCGGAAGAAGAGGAACGGAGGTCTGGGACTGGCCATCGTTCACAAGATCATCGCCGACCACGGGGGCTCGATCCGTTTTGAGCAGAACGCACCGAGGGGCGCACGCTTTATCATAGAACTGGACGTCAGGAACGGATAATAAGACCGGCAATATTGCAGTATCAGGAAATGGAGGATTTGAATTTTGGACACACCATCAACAATACTGGTCGGGATCATCGTCGTTTTCGCGTTGGTGAAGGTGATCGGGTACTTGGGGCGCATGGGCATCAAACAGATAACCCCCCGCGAGCTTGATCAGAAAAGGGGCATTATGCTGATCGATGTCCGCACGGACCGGGAGTATGATCAGGGGCATATCCCCGGAGCGATCCACGTGCCGCTTGCAGAGGTCGGCACCCGGGTCAAGAAAGTGAAGAAGGACAAGGAGCTCGTGGTGTACTGCCGGAGCGGCAACCAGAGCATCTGGGCGATAAAACGCTTAATGGGAATGGGCTATACTCATCTCTACAACCTGAAGGGCGGCTATAGTGCCTGGAAGAGACATCATTGATGAACTGAAGCGCGACTATCGCGGGAAGCGGCCGCAGATCGTCAAACGGCTCGCCGAGTTCAAGCGGGCCTACAGCAAGGGCGACACCGTTATCTTTGAGGAACTGTGCTACTGCATTCTGACTGCAGGGAGCAGCGCCAAGATGGGGATGCGTACGGTCGAGGCGCTTCGCGACCTGCTGCAACAGGGGACCTTGCGAGAATTGCAGCAGCGTGCCCGGGCAAGCCGGGTCCGGTTCTGGCGCGTCAGGCCGTCGTACATCATCCAGACGCGGGAATGCCTCCGGGAGCATTGTGGCCTCAATCTGCGGTCCTTTATCGAATCTTTCGGGAACCCCGAAGCGCTGCGGGATTTTTTTGCATCGGACAAGGGGATCAAGGGCCTGGGATATAAAGAAGCGAGCCACTTCCTCCGGAACATCGGATTCAGCGGCTATGCGATCCTGGACAAACACATCCTGAACAGCCTTCGCGAGATGGGGGTCATCGGAAAACGGGTGGGACCATCGACGACGCGCGCCCGATATCTTGCGATCGAAAAAAAACTGGCCCGGTTCTCCCGCGAGATCGGGATCGATATGGACCACTTGGATCTGCTCCTGTGGTCGCGAAAGACCGGAGAGATACTGAAATAGATCGCATGCGATTGCGAGGGGCCAATGAGCGATAGCGGTCTGAAAAAAGCGGTCATCATCGGAGCGGTGCTCGGCGCCGTGGTGAGCCTGGGCACTGCGCTCGCCATGGATTATGTGCTGTCGGACTCGCTCCAGGGGACCTGGCGGGATGCTGCGGCAAAGGATGTGACCAAGCTCTTTGGCACGTCCTGCGGGCAGAACTACTGGGCGGTCTCGCTTGTCCTGGCGCTTGTCATGACGTTTCTGGCCGCTTTTGGCGCTGTTCTGGGCGTTGTGGCCGGAGTGATCATGAACCGGTTCTTCAAGCTGGTGCTCAAATAATAAAAATGTCGGTACTTCCCCTGCGGTCCGTCCTGTGACCGAAAGGGCAGCGGTTTATCCTCTTTCTTTCCCTGATCGAAAGTGGGATAATTCCCGGGTCGCCGCGCGCTGCGGGCGGCAATGGGCTGGTATGACAAGGTGAGGTCACGAAGGCGTGCTCTTCAATATCATCAAAAGATCGTTCATCAATCAGAAAAAGGCAATGGCCGTCATGATCGTATCGGTGGCGGTGGGAACGGCGATCGCAGCTTCACTGCTTTCGCTCTCGTTCGACATCACCTCAAAGGTGTCGAATGAGCTCCGGTCCTATGGAGCGAACATCGTGGTACAGCCTAAGGTCTCCGGTCTCGCCAATCTCAGCGGCCAGAAGCGCTATCTCCGGGAACAGGATATCATCAAGGCAAAGACCATTTTCTGGAAACACAATATCCTGGGAGTCGTGCCGGTCCTGACCGTCCGTGATGAGACGTTTGCTGCTACGGTACTCGGCACCTGGTATCACAAGACCCTTCCGGTACCGGGTGAGAAGAAAGGATTCGACACCGGGATGGCAAGTGTTATGCCCTGGTGGTCGATCGACGGCGCCTGGCCCCAGGAGGATGGCGAGTTCCTTATCGGCGTCAGCCTTGCTCAAAAGCGAGGGCTCGCGATACATGATACGGTCACGGTCCTGGGCCGCCGGTTTAAACTGTCCGGCATCCTGACCACCGGCGGAAAGGAGGACGATATGCTGATCGGGGAACTGGCGACGGTTCAGCAGATGTCCGGTCTTCTGGGAAAGATCTCGCAGGTATTTGTGAGCGCGCTTACGACACCCATGGACGCCTTTGCCTATAAAGATCCCGGCACGATGACCAAAAAGGAATATGAGAAGTGGTATTGCACCGGATATGTCACCTCCATTGCAAAACAGCTCGAGGAGGAGAACGTGTTCTCCGGTTCGATCGCGAGGCCGATCTGGCCGGTCGCCGAGACCGAAGGCCGCGTGCTGAACCGGCTTGAGATGCTGATCGGGCTCCTGACGGCCGTATCGCTCCTTGCCGCGGCGCTGGGAGTATCAACGACCATGATCATGAGCCTGCTGCGGAGGGTCGACGAAGTGGCGCTTATGAAGGCCATTGGGGCCGACCGCATATCGACCGTGACCATTTTTATGACCGAAGCTTTGCTGATCGGACTTGCCGGCGGCGTCATCGGCTACTTTTTATCGCTCGGTATTTCGCAATATCTCGGTTACGAAGTGTTCGGCACCGCGCTGGAGCAGAAAGGGATCCTTTTTCCGATCAGTGTCTGTGTGTCCGTGCTTATCTCGATGATGGGGGTCTACCTCCCGGTCCGCAGAGCACTCTCGATCGAACCTGCGATCGTCCTGAAAGGGGGCCAATAGTTCCGACCTGCTGGTCCATGCCGCATATCTTACCAGGGAACATCAGCCATGCATCGCGGCGGCCGTGGCTGGTACCTGAGGGATGAAGCATGGACAAACAGGGGCAATAGGGAACAGGAGCGTCTCATGAACCAGTGGTTTCTCTATTTTTTAAAAAGATCGGTATCCGAGCGCAAAGGCCGGTTCATTATCTCGGCCACGGCAGTGATGCTGACGGTTTCCGTCGTAACGGCACTGGCTACGCTCTCGCTCGGGGTCAGGGACAAGATCGGCATTGAGCTCAAGCAGTATGGTGCGAACATGATCATTACCGACAGGGCGGGCAAGGAGCTTGATCTCTCGGTTGCGAACGGGATCGTCGCCATGAAGGAATATGTCAAAGGTGCGTCCTTCCAAATCTATGGAAGCGCTCAGGTGAAGAATGCGGCTCTCGAGGTCGTCGGAGCCGAGCCTGCGAAGATGACGGGCTATCGGCTGTATGGAACGCTTCCGCAGGCTTCGGACGAGGTGATGGTCGGGGTCAATCTCAAGGATGTCCTGAAAGTAAAGCAGGGCGACGTTCTGCGGTTTGATGGCAGGCCTGGTGACTTCCGGGTGACCGCGCTGTTCGAAAAAGGGTCCGATGAGGATGCAACGCTGGTCATGCCGATCGAAGGTGCCCGGAAACTGCTGGGCGTTGCCGGGGTGAGCGCCATCCTTTTGAACGCGGATACGAAGTTGCTGCCTGAGGCAGAAGCGGCGTTCGTCCGGAGCTATCCCTTCCTCCTGGTCAAAACGCTCAGGCAGGTCGCTGTTGCAGAAGAGCGGATCCTCAGCAGGATCCAGCTGCTTATGCTCCTGGTCACTGGCGTCGTGCTCTTTTCCTCGATCATTGCCCTGGGGAGTACGATGGGGGCCAATGTGATCGAACGGATGGAGGAGATCGGCGTCATGAAGTCGCTGGGGGCAACACGGAAACATATCCGGGATTTTTTCATGTCAGAAGCGGCAAGTGCCGGCCTGGTGGGCGCGCTTGCTGGATATCTTGCCGGTATTGTATCGGCTGAGGTCGTGTCGAGGACCGCTTTCGGCTCCTTTATCCCGGTGAACATCGTGGTGGCCCCGCTTGCTGTCCTGCTCGGAGTTTCTATCTCGATCCTTGCAACATACCTGCCGGTTCGCGACGCCATGAAGGTCGTTCCTGCGCAGATCCTTCGCGGGGAGTGAGGCGGGTCCGTTCGGACAGCTGCTTTCTGATGCGGCGGTATGGCGGGTAACGGTCTGAGTAAGAAAGAGGTCTTGTCTATGGCGATCATTTCTATAAACGAACTGTCAAAACATTATGATACAACATCAGCACTGAAGAACGTGAACTGCGAGATCGAGCAGGGCGAATGGGTAAGCCTCGTCGGTCCATCGGGTTCCGGCAAAAGCACGCTGCTTAATATTGTGGGAGGGCTGGACCAGCCTTCAGAAGGGGGCATCAGTATCAATGGCACCGATATCAATGCCTTGCGCGACGATGATCTTGCCCGCTTCCGGCGGGAGACCATCGGGTTCGTGTTCCAACAGTCGCACCTTATCCCCTATCTCGATGCAGCGGAAAATGTGATGCTGGCCCAGTATTTTCATAGTATCCCCGATCGTTCCGAGGCCGAAGATGCGCTCAGGCGCGTAGGACTGGGACACCGCCTCGGTCATCGACCGTCACAGCTCTCCGGCGGAGAACAGCAGCGGGTCTGTATCGCCCGCGCCCTTATCAATAACCCCTCGTTGCTGCTGGCCGATGAGCCCACAGGCAACCTTGACCGCTCGAATACGAAGAATATTCTCGAGCTGATGAAGGACCTGCATGCGCAGGAAGGGTTTACGATCGTCGTCGTGACCCATGACCCCTTTGTCTCGCAATGGGCTGGGAGGATACTCTCTATGGAGGATGGAAGGATAATCAGGGATGAACCCGTTCATCGGTGATGCCTTCGTCATAGGTGTAAAAGAGGGCATACTGCTCTATCTCAGTATCATCCTCGTACTTGCCTACGGCAAGAGAGAGCACCTGAACTATCTGAAGATGCCCCTGTTCGCGGGCGTTATTGCTGTTCTGCTGTCCTCCTTCATCATATTGAATATCACGGTTACCCCCGAGTTCAAATCGGTCATTGTCAAGATGATCGGCTATGTTTTTGGGTTGTTCTACCTGTTTTCCCTTGGCACTCTTTACCACACGACAGGATCTGATGTGCTCGGTCCACTGAAGGCACTTGCTCATAAAGGACCCGTCATGGTCCCCGTGGTCCTTCTGCTTACCATGCTGTATTTTGCACCAGATATGGCTGGATCGTCCCTGTACGTCGCGGACCTGTATTTCACGGCAGAACGGAACAAAATCGTGTTTTTCTCTGCTGCCGCGGGTTTCAGCCTTGCACTTCTGCTGGCACATATCGTAGTAACGCGGGTCACGTTCGACGTGATGCGCTTTTTCGAGCTGCCCCAGATATTACTTTTCCTTGCGCTCCTGAAGCTTGTCGCGGGCGGAGTGCGAGGGTTCGCCGAATTGTCCCTGATCCCTTCGGTACAGGCGGGGCTGATGAAACTCATTCACGACATGGTGCATCAGACCTTCTTGTTCCTCCTGGTCCCCGACCACCCGCTTCTCTCCACAACAACCTGGAACTTCATCGGTGTACTGTTCGGGCCGAGCGCAGGAATGTGGCTTTCATTGGGCATCATGCTCCTGCCGCTCATCCTTTTCATCAAAATACAGTTCAGTGAAGCAGTTTCTCTCCCTGGGGAGATCAGCGTCCCGGCGCGAAAAAGAATTTTCATCAGAGCGGTCCGCGATCAGCGAGTTATGAGATCTGTCCCTGTTTTCATATTCATGGTGTTCATCCTGAGCACGTGGTTCGCGCAGAAGGGGGAGAGCAGTGATCCATTGTACCTGCCGCAGGTGAGACCGCTCATAGGGGAAAATGGAAAAGTGATCATTCCGCTCCAGTCCACCCTTGATGATCTGCGCGACGGGTCTCTGCACAAATTCTCGGTAACGGTAGCAGGGGAAGAGGTCCGGCTTATTGTCATGAAAAAGCCGGATGGGACACTTGCAGTCTGTCTCGATGCCTGTGAGATCTGTCAGCCTGACGGATATGGCCAGGCTCCTGAACATGTTGTCTGTCTCTATTGCAAAACGCCTATCCTGTTCGCATCACTCGGAAAGCCGGGGGGCTGCAACCC
>JBGQDI010000115.1:0-8067 GCA_041495765.1 Nitrospirota bacterium | reverse complement strand
TGCCGAATGCTACGATCGTGGTCCGGGAACCGGACCTCCCGGACCGGACGATCAGGAACAGCAATGCCGGCATCCGCATCAAGAACGCCGGGGCCGTCGATTGGGCGCTGAACCTGTACCACGGCTATGACCCCCGGCCTGTCTTCAGAACAACGTCACTCGTCATCACTCCGGCACTTGTCATCGACCCGGGATATGTGCCGGATTTTCACCGCATCTCCGTGGTCGGCCTTGACGCTGCCGCGGTCAAGGGCGACTTGAGCCTGCGGGCGGAGGTGTCCTGCTCCTTTCACCGCATGCTCAATATCCGACGCGAGCTCTGGGGGTATCCGACGACCCTTGCACCAGGGCTCTTCCCGTTGAATACGATCGGACAGGAACACAACGTTATTGATTACGGTATCGGCGCCGACTACCGGGTGTTCGAGGACGGCCTTCTGACCATGCAGGCCCAACAGACGGTCATCCTCGGGAACCGGGCATTGCTCTATGAAAAACGATGGGAAACGATCCTGTGGGCGAATCTCAAGGTTGGCTGGTTCAATCAGAAGGTAGAGACCAATATCAACATCGCCTATAACCCCGAGCACCGCGACCATATGACAAAAGCGAATGCATGGTATATTCTGAGCGATGCATGGAAGGTCGGTACCACCGTCATAGCGTTCAACGGTCCGGACCAGTCTCTCTTTGGAAGGTACGCACGGAACGATCAGGTGGAAATGGACCTGGTCTATTCCTGGTAAGAATCTATGTTTCGTAGGGGCGCAATGCTTGCGCCCGGTTCCTGTTCCCATTGCACGAGGGCTGTTCCCATGCATCAAGGCGCATGCAATGCGCCCCTACATAACCCTGCACCCTGACCCTCTGACCCTAAACCCTGGCCCCTGGACCCTGCCCTTACCGTTTCACCAACCTCATAAAATGATCGACCAACTGCGGGTTGAATGCCTTGCCGCCGCCGTTCCTCAGGATCGACTCGATCTTTTCGAGCGGCATTGCCTCCTGATAGGATCGTTTGCTGCGCATGGCATCGAAGACATCGGCAACGCAGATGATCTGGCTCGCTATGTTCGGCGTCCACCCGCCCTTGATGGAAGGATAGCCGGTGCCGTCATATTTCAGGTGGTGTTCAAGTGCAGAGATGACCGCAAGCTTCGGGATGCCTTCGAGGCCCAGCAGATAGCGTGCGCCTTTTACCGTATGGGTCTCGATGATCGCCCGCTCGTCCTGCGAAAGTTTCCCCGGCTTGTTCAGGATCTCTTCGGGGATGAAGATCTTGCCCACGTCGTGCAGCAGCGAAGCGACGCCCATCTGGTGAAGGTTTTCCCCCCTGAAACCGAGCGATTCGGCCAGGCTCATGGTCAGGATGCAGACATTGGTAACATGGGTAAAGGTGTATTCGTGAACGGACTTGAGCGATGCCAGAAGGCTCAACGGGTTCAGTTCTTCGCGGAACCCGCGGATAAAGCCCTTGACCATATCATCGACGCCCTGCACATTGATCCGTTTGTGCTTCTTGACGTTAACGTACAGTTCTTTCAGGTTCTCCAGTTCTGCGGCACTCAGGGCCAGAAGTTCCTCGTATGCCGCTGCCGAGACCTGGTGGGCCCCGCTCCCTGCCTCGACGGGAAGACTTCCTCCCGGTATTCCCGGCAGAGGTCCCGTGCCAGGCGGCAATGTTGCCCCGGCAGGCGCAGCGGCCTGGCCGTCATGCTGCTGGATACGGACCTCGACCTTGCCGAGCTTGACGCCCGCACTGGAACGGATCGAGGTCGCATCAAGAGAAGCGAGGTCACGGATGAGCCCCTGCAACTCCTCGGGCGTCAGGTTCGCGGTGAAGGTGAGGCGCTCCACGCCTTTTTTCTTCATGACGCGCACGAAACTGTCAATATAGTTTGCCGAAGAGAAGGTCCGGTTCGCGGCCACCAGATCATTGCCTACCAGGATGACCGTCACTTCAGGCTGGTTGCGGAACATCTCGGTCAGCAGGGCAAAAGCCTTCTCCCGATGCTGTACGACCTGGGGGTGGGACGGTGAATAAAGGCTCGCATTCGTAATTGCCGCCGTCAGCTGGGCAATTACGCGGGACAGCCCTTCATGTAGGTCAAATTCCGCCATAGAAAGTCCTTGCCATGGTCCGTGCCGACCGCATCATCAGCCGTTCTCGAGAAATCACTTCCGCTCCGTCAGTTTCTTGCAGGCCCGTTTGATCGCATCGTTGTTCAATTGTTCCCCGTACGTGATCAGGTCGGTGATGACTTCCCGTGGATAGCGTCCGAGCGATTCGAACAGGACTTCCTTCATTTTCATCTGCCGCTGAGGATAGAGCGTCCACCCCGAACGGGCCAGTTTGGTCAGGTCAGGGACGGCACGAACATCGCCGATCTCGCCAAGCGCCCGGATGATCTCCTCGTTGACCGTGTAGTCGGCCTCAAAAAGGATGATCCGCTTGATCCGGGAAAGGACGTCCGTAGTGACCTCCTGTATCCGGTACTGGCCCGCCATGACAACGGCCTGGGAGGCCACATCGGGATCTTCCGCATGGAGCGCTTCGCGCAGCAGTTTGACAGCTCCGGGGTCCTTGAATTTCAGGAGCGTGCTCAGCGCTTCCATTCGTACGGTCTGGTCCTTGTGCCTGAGCAGTTGTTTTACGTGCGGGGTGGATGCGGGCGTGCCGACCCGACGGATAAGCATGAGCAGATTCTTTACAAAATAAGGCCGGGGGTCGCGCAACCGCTTCTGAGCCTCGAGAACGGCCTTGTCGCCGAACTGGCAAAGCAGGTTGAATACGACCCGCCTTCCTCCAACCGCTTCGTCTTTGCTGAAAATATCCACGAGTCCCGGGATGGTCTCGGGGCCCAGGGTCAGGATCAGTCCTGCCGCCTCAGGGCCTTTTTCCCGCATCCAGAGCTCGAAGGCGTTCAACGCCTTCGTCCTGAATTCCGCATCGAGGAAGATCTTTCCTGCTTCTACGGCGCTCTCGCGGATGCCCTTGACCGGCTTATCAGTACCATGCCGGCGCAGCGTTTCCGAGATGTCCCAAAGCAGCTCGAAATTCCCGGTCTCCAGGAATTGCGGCACGATCGTGATCAGTTTGTTCGCGAACTCACGATAATCCTCTTCATCGATCTTCTCCTCCATGAATGCCAGGAGTGCGCGGCCGATCTGGAAATCCAGATGCGCGTCCTCAAGCGTCTTTGCATATTCGTCAATGGGGAAGTTCTCCGGCCGCGGCCCTACATCCTCGGACAGGTTCTTCAGCAGCGCCTCATAATCCTTTGAAACATACTGTTCATAGGCCTCACGGTCGAACAGTTTCTGCATATGCTCCGGCTGCATGGTGGGCAGGACGATCCCCCCCGTCCCTTTTTCCCGGATGCCGGGGTCCTGCGGCGCAGCTTGCGGCTTCGCCATGGACAGCCGTTGCACCAGACCGGCCAGCGTAGGCGAGATCTGCTTGCCTTCTGCATTCGCCTGTCCGAGCATTTCGATGACCATATCATCGGTAAAACCGCCCACAACCTCTTCTGCCACCGGTGATTGAGCATTATCGGATACCCGGTTGAACGCAACGGAGAGGAACTGTTTTCTCAGTTCGGGATTCAATTCCTTCAGCAGGTTGTTGAGGTTTGCCAGCGTGGCCGACTGTTCGCTGGTGAGCTGCTTCTCTGCAGCGCCGCGCATATGCGAAGAGATGATCCGGTCATAGCTCTGGATCGCGGCACCGGGGTCCAATTTTCGTTCGTTCAGCAGCCTGGCCAGTTCGGAAGGATCGATCTGCTGCGCGTCCTTCAGCGAAACGCCGCTTTGTCCCTGTCCGGCGATGGTGCCGGAAGCCAGATGCGAGACGAAGTCCTGCCAGATGCCCGCGCCGGCACGCGCTCCAGCTGCACCGAGGGAGGCCTTTTCCCTGCTTTTGCTCCCCCGTTCTATGGTCTTCGGCTGGGGTTTGAATATCTCCGCCTCTTCCGTAAGATGAAGGCTGCCGAAGTCTATGGCCTGGACCCGGATATTGGGAATAGCGGCATTGTGCATCACTTTTTCAATCCCGCCCATGGTGACAATGTCTTCGGGTTTGGTCGAAATGATCCGGTGAAACCGTATGAGCTGCTCTTTGTCCAGGCCGCGGATGAAGGTCACCGCCGCGATCCCCTGCTGGTTCATGGAAAGAGCGAAGTCCCGGTAGACCGGGTTCCGCTGGTCGAGGTAATCCTGTCCCACCAGCAGGGTATCCTTGGCCACCCCCAGCGTCATCTCGGACCGGATCTCGAAAAGTTTCTGCAGGATCTCAAAGGCCCGGTCGATACTTCTGGTGATCTGGACGTGTCCGGGAGGATAGATACTGACGTTCTTGCGGGAGATATTGAGCTCGATAACGGTTTCCGAAAGCAACCGTGTATCGATGGGTAACTCAAGGGGAGCGTCCTTGGCAGCTGGTGCCGCGGTATTGTCCGGTTTTTTGTCTGCCGCTTCCTGCATGGCTCATTATATCCGTTTTTTCACTTAGTTGCATCCGGTTTTAAATCTTTACCCGTCGTCCGACAAAATAAAATCCATGTGCTATAATAAACCTGAAATCAGCAGAAGAAAATCCCATCCTTCTGACGTCCAGGGGCCTTTTTTGAAAGCCAAACCATGATATTCAAAGTCTGTGAACAGGAAGAGCTTCGACGGTTGTTTGACATCCTTGCGGCGAACAATACCGTTGTCGGGCCCGTAAGAACAGGCACGGACCGGAACGGCAATGCGTTGTATGCTTTTGAACCGGTCACCGACTTTAAGATCCTGAATCTCGGCTATACCACCACCAAACTGTCGGCAAAACCCTATTTTCTTCCCTTTCGCGAACCGCTGGCGTCCTTCCGCATCGACGGGAACGACTGGCAGAAGACCGTTGATTACAACTGCGACCGGCCCACCGTCTTCTTCGGCCTCCATGCCTGCGACATCAATGCGCTCAACAAGCTCGATAAGGTCCTGATGGGAAGTACCTACCCCATGCCCTACTATGCGGCCAAGCGGAAGAACATGTTCATTATCGGCATCGATTGCCGCCCCCAGCCGTTCTGCTTCTGCCGCTCCATGGGAGCCGATACCGTGCTCCACGGCTTCGACCTCTTCATTACCGACATCGGCAACCGGTATTTCATCGAGATCCAGTCGGCTACCGCCTTTAATATGCTTGCCCACATCAAAACGCGCGCCCCCGAAGAAGCTGACCATCTCCAGTATATGGCGGTCGTTGCACAAAAGAACAAGCAGTTCACGTCACGCGTCGACACTACCGATCTGACCAAGATCCTGGACATGGAATTCCAGTCCCCGGTCTGGAAACAGTGGGGAGATAAATGCCTCGGGTGCGGCTCCTGCGCCAATGCCTGCCCCACGTGCTACTGCTACGGCGTCGAAGAGACCGTGGACGTCAGCCTGCGCAGTGCTCAGAAGGTAAAAACACTCTATTCCTGCAATGTCGTGGACTTTGCCGAGGTGGCGGGCGGCCACAATTTCCGGTCCCAGCGGGAAACAAGGCTCAAATACCGCTATTACCACAAGCACCGCGGTTTTGTCGAGGCTTATGAAGAATCGCTCTGCGTCGGCTGCGGCCGATGCGGCGAGACCTGTCTTGCCGGCATCACCGTGCCCGAGGTCATTGCCAGTGTACGCGGAGAGGAGAGCTGATCTGGATACGCGACTGAAATTCGAGGACGTTACGGCGCCCCACCACGGCAAACAGCTGCGCAAGAACGATCTTGCCAAATTCGAGCATACCTATAAGGCCGAGATCGCCAGCGTATCGCAGCTGACAGCCCTGGAACGCCTCTACCGGATCCAGATCATCGATCCCGAGGAGCGCAGGCGCTTTTCCTTCAAACCAGGACAGTTCGTCATGCTCGAAGTGCCGGGCATCGGCGAGGCTCCTTTCGGAATCTCTTCGTCGCCCAGCAGCCGCGACGATATCGAGCTCTGCATCAGAACGGCCGGCAATCTCACCGCCTGGCTGGCCCGCGCCACCCGCGGCATGCGGGTCGGCATCCGCGGACCCTTTGGCACGAACTTCCCCATGGAGACCATGCATGGCCAGAACATCCTGCTCATCGCCGGCGGCCTGGGTCTGGCGCCGCTCCGCTCTCCCATCGCCTATGTACAGGAGCACCGGAACCGTTTTAACCAGGTCGAGATACTGTACGGCACCAAGGACCCATCGCAGCTCCTGTTCACCTTCCAATACGACCTGTGGCGGCGTGACGAGATCGGCCTGAACATTATTGTGGAGAAACCCGATACGGCCTGGAAAGGTCCGGTGGGTTTCGTAACGAAGATACTGGATCCGGTCATCAAGGGGAAGGACGAGGCCTTCATGCAGAATACCTCGGCCATCGTCTGCGGCCCGCCGGTCATGTTCAAATCGGTTTGCACCATGCTGAACGAGGCCGGCATCCCCATGCAAAAGATGTACGTGTCCCTGGAACGCCGCATGCACTGCGGCATGGGGAAATGCTGCCGCTGCAACGTGGGATCTACTTATACCTGCCTTTCCGGTCCCGTATTCGACTTTTGGAGCGTTATGAACCTGAAAGAGGCCATCTGATGGACAAGCTGCAAACACAAAGCAGAACCTACCTCGGCATGCCCGTGGCCCGGCCCCGCGTGGCATTCTTTGAACTGTCCTCCTGCGAAGGCTGCCAGCTCCAGATCGTCAATAACGAGTCCAGGCTCCTGGATTTTCTGTCGCTGGTCACCGTGGTGAATTTTCGCGAGGCCATGACCGAAAAGAGCGATGATTATGACATTGCCTTCGTCGAAGGAAGCGTCACGCGGGCTGATGAGATCGAACGTCTTACGGTGATCAGGAAGAACGCAAAAGTGCTCGTTGCCTTCGGGTCCTGCGCCTGCTTCGGCGGTGTGACCCAGCTGAAGAACCGCTTTCAAGATCCTGCATGGGTGAAAAAACAGGTCTATGGCGACCATCCCATCCAGACGAACGACGCGGCGCGGCCGCTCGAGGATTTTGTATCCGTCGACCTCAGGATCTACGGCTGTCCCGTAAAAAAAGAAGAGGTCGAAAAGATCGTCACGAACGTCGTGCTGGGAAGATCGGTCGTACAGCCGAAATATCCGGTCTGCATGGAATGCAAAGAGAACGAGAATATCTGCCTCTATGATCTCGGCGAACCATGCCTGGGGCCGGTCACCCGCGGAGGCTGCGACTCCTGGTGCCCCAACAGCCGTTTCGGGTGCTGGGGATGCCGCGGTCCTGCAGAAGATGCAAATGTAGCTCAGCTGCAGGCCATCATGAAGCAGTACGGATTCACTGAAGAGACCCTGCTCGACCGGCTCGAATGCTTTGGCGGGTTCGAGAAGCATGCAAAACAGATCCGAGCGAACATAAAACCATCGCCACGAAGTCGCGAAGGCACGAAGTAAATCAGTAATTGCATTTACGTCTCTCTTCGTGTCTTAGTGCCTTCGTGGCAAAAAGTCTGAGGTTTTCATGAAATCAACCCGCACCATCGATATCCATCACATCACCCGCGTTGAAGGCCACGGAAATATCTCGATCAGCGTAAAGGACGGCCAGCTTACCGAGGCTCGCTGGGAAGTTGTCGAAACCCCGCGGTTCTTTGAAGCAATGATGGTCGGGAAAAAATGGGAAAATGCCCCCCTCATCAGCGGAAGGATCTGCGGCATCTGCTCCATCGGGCATACGCTGGCCAGTATCCGTGCCGTGGAGAATGCCTTCGGAATAATCCCTGACGAACAGACCGCAAAGCTCCGTCTTCTGCTGAAGCATATGGAGACGCTGCAAAGTCATGTTCTGCATCTCTATTTTCTGGCTGCACCTGATTTTTTGAATGTAGGAAGTGTCTTTCCGCTGATCAGTTCCCACCCCGAGGTTGTGCAGCGTGCTGCGAAAATGAAACAGCTGGCCAATGATCTCTGCGATTGCGTTGGCGGACGGCGCATGCACCCCACGCGGACCGTCGTGGGCGGATTTACCATGCTTCCTGAGAAAAAAGAACTGGTGCGTTTCAAGGAACGGCTCCATGATATCAAGAACGATCT
>JBGQDI010000114.1:0-8093 GCA_041495765.1 Nitrospirota bacterium | reverse complement strand
TTCGGCATGAGCCGGACGGAAAAGACCGTGAACACCTGCATCATCATCATGGAAGTGCGGGTGGACAGCGAGACCACGATCCTGGGGGCGCTGGCCGACTCGGTGCAGGAAGTGATCGATCTCGAGTCAGAGCACATCGAACCGGCCCCGCGGATCGGGACGAAGCTCAAGACCGAGTTCATAACGGGGATGGGCAAACAGAACGACAAGTTCATCATCATCCTCGACATCGACAAGATCTTCTCGACCGAGGAACTGACGCTGGTGCAGGAAGGTCAGGCAGGAGCAGCCGGGGAAACCGCACCGTAGGCAGGAGGGCGGGTCTCTGTCAATGATAAGCAAAGGTGATCAGGCATGACGGATGCAAAAGCGACCATCATGGTCGTCGATGACGAACGGCTGGTGCGCGACGTGACGACCCGTTTGCTGCAGGCCAAGGGGTACCGGACCATCGCGTGTGATAACGGGTTCAGCGCACTTGAGAGGATCAAGGTCGAACGGACAAATGTTGTCCTTTGCGATTTTAGCATGCCCGGGATGTCCGGGATCGATCTGCTGGGAGAGCTCAGGGCGATGGGCCACCGGGCGCCCCTGGTCCTCATGACCGGGCAGCCCGATGTGGATATGGCGATCGAAGCGGTCAGACGAGGCGTCTTCGAGATCGTGACCAAACCGGTGGACTCGGACGGCCTGGTCGCGATCTTAGAACGGGCGCTGCGCATCAGTTGCAAGGAGGCCTCTGAAGAACAGTACCGTCTCCAGCTTGAGGAGACGGTGCAGGTCCGGACCCGGGAGCTTTTCGCTGCGCTTCGGCTCATGAAGAACATGAGCGGCGAGTTGATCAGACGGCTTACGGCCATCGCCGAGTTCCGGGACACCGAAACAGGCCGCCATATCAGTCGCATGGGCCTGTACTGCAACAAGTTGGCGGAGGAACTGGGGCAGGAGCCGGAGTTCGTAGAGGCGATCACGTTCGCGAGCGCGATGCACGACATCGGTAAAGTGGCCATTTCCGACCAGATCCTTCTCAAGCGCGGCACGCTGACCGCGGAAGAATACGATATCATGAAGACCCACACCGAGATCGGCTGGCGGCTGCTCCAGGGATCCGAGTACCCCGTGATCCAGCTCGCCGCATCGGTCGCCCGGAACCATCACGAACGGTACAACGGGGGCGGCTATCCCCGCGGTCTCCGGGGAGAGGACATCCCCTATGAGGGGCGGATCGTCATGATCGCCGACCAGTATGACGCGCTTCGGAGCGAACGGGCATACAAACAGGGGATGAGCCACCGGGAGGCCTATCGTGTCATCACGACCGGCGGAGACAGGACTCGCCTGGAGCATTTCGATCCGGCTGTGCTCGAGGCCTTCGCCGATATCGCGCCGCTTTTCGACGATATCTATGAAACGCACCGCGATGGCGATGGCGCGGGGAAGGACTGGGACTGTCCGGTCCCGGGCACGCCGAAGGATTTTGCAGTAAGGCCTGCGGAACAGACGAATGTTTTTCACGCGACGATAACACAGCCTGGATATTCACAGGAGGCATGAATCAACCAGAAGCAGGAGCGGCATTGCAACGGCTGACAACGGGCCCCGGGCCCAGGACCTATCTTTTATGGAGGCAGCTAATGTTTCTCGATCAGGCGAAACAACAATCGGAGGTGAACCCCGACGAAAGAATTGCCAGCGGAAATGACGAGACGTCGCAAGCACAAATGGAGCGTGTTTCGGCGGCGATCGGCAGCATCTTGAGCATGCATGACGTTGCAGCCGTCCTTGACGGTATTGCGGCTGCGGTCGAGCGGGTGTGCGACCACGGGCATCTGAGGGTGCGGCATGCGCAGGAGGTGGCGAACATGCTCACCCGGCTGCAGCTGGCGTTGAACGAGCTGCAGCGCGTCGAACTGCAGGAACACGGGAGCAGCGCTGAGATGGCCGAATGGTTCGTTGCGCTCCAGAACGGCATAAGGGCTATCCGCGATACGCTCTACCAGGAAGTAGCAGCGCCCCAGGGCATGTCCCGCCGTGAGCACCGATGAGGCACACCATCCTGCTGGTCCCTTCGCATCAACTCCCCTTCCCGAATGTACTCGAGTATGCGCCCGGCAAATTAATTGTGATATAATGCAACATCCCGTTTGCGGTGTGCGCAACGCCGGAACGTGCGGATGAGGTCCTGAAAATGGTCAACGCGAAAAAAGATCCCCGCAGCATGCGCCGGATTTTCACCACGATGCTCATCCTGATGGTCACCCTGTGGACGATGGTCTGTGGAGGATCGATGCTGCACCTCCATATTGATTCTGACCAGGTGATGGAGCGCATCGCCCACGACGTAGCCCGAACTTCCATCGAAAAGGACCTGCTCTACCGGTACTGGGCGGCTGAACAGGGCGGCATTTACGTACCCATCACCGCACGAACGCCCGCGAATCCCTACCTTTCGGGAATCAGAGAGCGGGACATCACTACACCTTCCGGCCGGCGGCTGACGCTTCTGCATCCTGCCGCCATGATGCGCCAGATACATACGCTGGGACGCGACTTTACGGGGATCCAGGGACACCTGACCAGCTTGAAACCGCTCCATCCGGAAAATGCCCCCGATGCATGGGAGGCGAAGGCGCTCAGGGTCCTTGAGAGCGGCGTCAAGGAGTTCGGCGAGTTCACCGATTACCAGGGAAAACCGCACTACCGCCTGATGTATCCGCTCGTCATGGTGAAGCCCTGTCTCTCGTGCCACGGGGCCCAAGGGTACCAGCTCGGCGACCTGCGGGGCGGCATCGATGCCTCCATCCCCATGGAGATGTTCGCCTCGGTGTCGCACGATCATCACTTGTCGATGGTCCGGCAATTCGCCGGCGTGTGGATGCTGGGACTTGGCTGCATACTTGCGGCGGCCCCCTTCGTGCGGCGCCGTATCCGCGAACAGGAACAGGCGGAGGAAGCGCTGCAGCGCAATCTGTACTTCACGCAGTCGATCATCGAGAACGAGCCGGAGTGCGTGAAGATCCTGGACGCCGGCGGCAACGTGTTGCTCATGAATCCCGCCGGGCTTGCAATGATCGACGCA
Organism: Nitrospirota bacterium; assembly: GCA_041495765.1. Classification (GTDB taxonomy): domain Bacteria; phylum Nitrospirota; class UBA9217; order UBA9217; family UBA9217; genus GWC2-56-14. Next base: position 5,014 of record JBGQDI010000114.1, on the reverse strand, counting down.
GAAAACATCGATGCCGTAATCGGCCGGCAGGTGGATGAGCTCGTGGCCCCGGAGTACCGGGAGGCTTTTGTCCGGCTGCGCAAACGGGTGTTCGCGGGCGAAGGCGGCAGGCTCGAGTTCGAGACAATCGGACTCAAAGGTACCCGCCGCTGGATGGAAACGCACGCGGTCCCGCTTCGGGGCGCTGACGGTACGGTGGAAACGCTGCTCGGCATTACCCGCGATGTGACCGAACGAAAACGAGCCGAGCTCGAGCTTTTCAATGCGCTCACCCTGAACCAGACGCTCATCGATTCCCTGCCCTACCCTTCTGCCCTGATCCTCTATCCCGAGCGCACGATCCTCGCGGCGAACCGCCTGGCGAGAGAGGGCGGCTCCGAGATCGGCGCTCATTGCTACCGGGGGTTCAATAGCGGTGTCGGCCTCATGCAGGGAACAGCTCCCTGTTCAGCCTGCCGGGCCGAAGAGATGTACGCGCACATGAAGACCGTCGTCACCCAGGAAATCCTTATTAAGGAACGCTGGTGGACCGTCTACTGGGTCCCGGTGGACCGGACGACCTATCTGCACTTCAGCATCGATATCACTGAACGCAAGCGGCTGGAGCAGCAGCTGCTGCAGTCCCATAAGATGGACTCCGTCGGCAGGCTTGCAGGGGGCATTGCTCATGACATCAACAATATGCTTATGCCGATCCTCGGTTATGCCGAGTTGCTGAAGGAAAAGCTCGCAGACAGCGACGGAGGCAGGGAGGACCTGGCCGAGATCACGAGTGCGGCGAAGCGGGTCCGGACCATGACGCTGCAGCTGCTTGCTTTTGCGCGCAAGCAAACAATGGAGATGGTCCGGCTGGACCTGAACGAGGTGATCTCCGGCTTTTCACCGATGCTGCAAATGACGCTCCGGGAGAACATCTCCTTCACGGTGAGCCTTGCGCCGTCGGTCCGGTCCGTTCTGGGAGACAAAAGTCAGCTGGAGCAGGTGATCATGAACCTTGCCGTGAACGCCCGGGACGCCATGCCGAACGGAGGCGCCTTCGTTCTCGCCACACAGGACCACGTCGTCGATGAGGCGTTTGCAGCGATCCGGCCCGGCATGGTCCCGGGAGCATATGTGGAGCTTCTGGCGACCGACTCGGGGATCGGAATGGATGAAGATACGCGGTCCAAGATCTTCGAACCTTTTTTTACGACCAAGAACACAGGGCAGGGTACCGGTCTCGGTTTGGCCACCGTGTATGGCATCGTCAAGCAGCATAACGGCTACATCGAGGTCAGGAGTGAACCGGGCGCCGGCACGAAATTCATCATCTCGCTCCCGGTGAACGAGACCTCTCCCGAAGAGAGCGCGGAAGCAGCACAGGACCAACTGCAGAAGGGGTCCGAAACGGTCCTGGTGGTCGAGGACCAGGGGCAGGTCCTGCAGCTCGTGTCTCTCATGCTGACCACCAGGGGGTATGCGGTCCTGACCGCCAGCTCGGGCCGGGAAGCGCTGCTAAAGGCCGCGGCCCATGCCGGAGATATCCACCTCGTCGTTACGGATGTCATCATGCCCGATATGAACGGGAAGGTACTTTTCGAACAGCTCAGACAGGTCCGGCAGGGAATCCGCGTCCTGTACATGTCCGGTTATCCGGCAGACGTGCTCAGCAAGCAGGGAGTTTTAGAAAGCGGCATCAACTTCCTGCGGAAGTCCTTCAGCGCCAAAGAACTTACGATAAAGGTCCGTCTGGTGCTCGACAGCAACGGATGAACGGCGCAGGGGGAGCGAGAACCTTTTTGCGGGAGAAAGGGGGAAGTTGGGAGAAAAGGGGTAACAATTTTTTTAATAAGGATTTCCCCCCTTTCCCCCCACTATTTCTCCATTTCTCCTGCGAGGTTCTTCTCTAGTCTTTCATTCGCGCTCATTCGCGTTAATTCGCGGTTTAACTGGTCCCTGGTTCTGCGATCACCGCTTCTTTGCAAGCATCTTGTACACCGCGATGAAATCCTCCTCCGCCAGACCGTCCCGCATGGCAAGCGCATAGAGTTCCTTTGCCGCATTCATGCCCGGCAGCGCCGCTCCGATCTCAAAGGCGGTCTCCGATGCAAGGTTCAGGTCCTTGTGCATCCACTGGAGCGGGAACTCCACGGAATAATCGTCCTCTTCGAACTTCCTGCGTTTGAAATTGATGAAGGGCGCGGTCACCGGCGACGCGGCAAGCGTATCGAACATGGTCTGTTTGGTCATGCCCAGCGCTTCGCCGAAGGCCAGCGCCTCGCAGAAAGCGGTCATCGCCTGGCCCAGCATGATATTGTTCACCATCTTCATGGCAGAGCCCATGCCGTGGCCGCCCATGGGGTGGACCGCCTTGCCCATTGCCTCGAAAAGCGGCCGCGCCGCATCCGCGTCCCGGCTGTCGCCGCCGGTAAAGAACAGGAGCTGTCCTGCCTCGGCAGGCCCCTTGGAACCGGCCACGGGCGCGTCGAGGAAGCGGACCTTGCGCGCTTTAGCTTCCATTGCCATGAGGCGGGAAAAGGACGGGTTCACGGTGGTGCAGTCGATCCAGAGCGAATCGGGCAGCAGGGCATCGAGGAGGGAATGCTTGCCGAGCAACGCGATCTCGGCAACGGCATCGGGCTTCGAGAGCATCGTGATGACGATGGGGACCTTGCGGCCAAGGTCGGCAGGCGTGTCCGCCCACGATGCTCCCTGGTCCAGGAGCGGCTGTGCCTTTTCCCGCGTGCGATTATAGAGCACCAGTTCATGCCCTTTCTTCAGCAGGTTGGCGGCCATGCGGCTGCCCATGATGCCCATCCCGATAAACCCGATCTTCATGAAGGACCTCCCTGGTGCGGCGTTAAGAATGGACCGAACAGAGGAAACTTCGGACTTACCTGAAGTATAGCACTTCGACGTTCGTTCAATAAACCTCGCCCTGCCGCTTCATGATGTAATCATGCACTTCCAGGAAAACGTTGAACCACGTCGGGTCGTCGGCGGTCCTGATCGCCGCTCCGACGAAGAATGCGTCCAGTTCTTTCCGGCAGTGCTTCACGCGGGCATAGAAGGTGATCTCCTGGGAAAGCGACCGGGGCAGGGAAATGATGCAGTGCGCATGCGCCCCGATCTCGAAGGGCACCTGGCTTTCGAAGAGAACGCCGCAGCTGCTGACGTTATGCAGGATGACGGGAACCAGGGTATCGTCCATCATTACCTTCAGGTCGATATACCGCTGATACACCGCGGGGACCGGGTGCCGCGGCTCCCTCCGTGCTTTATCATACCCCGTGCTCGCAGGTCCTGTATCAGGAACTGATCTGTCCAGTTCGTCGGCCATGGGACCATCCTCAGGAAGTTTGTCCGGGGATTGTACACGCCTTTTGACCTGCACTCAAGCAGCAGTTTTTCGGTCGGTCAAAGGAGAATTCTCGTTACGATACTTGTCATGGTCTGTCCGGCAGAGGCTGGTATAATCAGAATAGCTGAACAAAGAGACCGAGATCAAAAGGATAAGATCATCCGGTCGCAGAACGGAGGAGTGTTTAAAATGGTAACGATGGTCAAGGTTACACAAACTGTCTTATTGCTGGGCGTTCTCAGCCTCGCACCTCAGAGCGCTGTTGCTCAGGAGGAGCACCACGAGCATGGGCATCATGAACACCCGAAATACGCAAAATTGAAGAATCCCGTCGCCATGACCGAAGCGTCGGTCGCTGAGGGAAAAAAAATGTATGAGAAACATTGCATCGCTTGTCATGGCGCAGGCGGAAAAGGCGGCATCGGTCCTGCTTTCACCGGCTCCCTGCGGATCCACGGGAACACTGATGGCGAGATGTTCCATGTTCTTACGGACGGCGTAGCCGGAACAGCGATGCAGGGGTTTAAGAAAGAACTACCGGAAAAAAACCGCTGGAATCTCGTCAATTACCTCAAAAGCCTCAGAACAAAAGACGACACTAACTAGCGCTGCCAGCTATCTCTCCGCCCGAAGGGACGCGCAGTCGTGTAACTGACGTGGCGAGAAATCGCACTCGCGGTCTTAAAAAAAGTCAACGAACTCAGCGGGGCACTCGTGGGAACCTGCACGAGCAGGGAAGGTGGTCACCTTCCTTCTCTCGTGCTGCCCGCAGGGTACACCGCGCGGGTTACCTGAGAAAGGACCACCATGTATGCGGAGATCATGAAGCACGTGAGCCATTCCCAAAAATCGAAACTGAGATAGAGCGGCACGCCCTTGTCGCGCCACGAGAGGTTTACCCAATGGAGTTCCGGACGGCCAAAATGGACATAGGCCTGGGCGAGGGCAGCCAGCGCGATGGGGAACACTGCCGCGTTCGCCATGATGGAAGCCAGCAACCGGGCATTCCCGGTGAACCTGCCCGGTCGAATCTGGAAGGACTGTTCAACGACCTGGAACATCAGACGAACCAATCCGATGCAGAGGCCGGCGAACGCCAGGAGCGACACGAATTCGTGCCCCCGCTCAAGCCGGATCAGCCACGGGTGGAGGACAACAGCAAAGATCATGCAACAATATCCGAACTGCAACGTGGCAAGCGCCTGAGGCCGCTCTTTTCCCGCACGGCCCCGGGCCAGCAGCACGGTCCAGTAAAGTCCGCAGAGACTGCAGAGCACGAGACCCAACGACGCCCATTGGTAGCCTGCGGGGTTGCGGTCGGGAAACAGCAGGTTGGACACCGGCATATAGCGCCAGTCGAACTCCGAAGGATAGCTCCTCGCAGCGAGCACCATCCCCGCCCAGAAGGCAAGCACTCCCATTGGCGCCAGCGCGCGGGACCACTCTCGTATGATCGCCCACCAACGGTTCTTCATCTTTCAGGTCTCGGGGGTCAATTTCAAGTCTCAGGTTTCAAGTCTCAAGGCTCAAAGTTTCAAGTTTGACCTGGGACCGACCTTAATGCCTTTAATGAGACTTGAGACTGTTTTAACAACTTGAGACTTTTCACGCCGCTTTCCGAACCTCGGCCGCTTTCCGGCTGACCGTCATCTCCATCATCTTCTCTTTCCTGCC
>JBGQDI010000113.1:0-8134 GCA_041495765.1 Nitrospirota bacterium | reverse complement strand
TACAGCCTTGCCGCTTTCCGTGGCATCCGCCGCGGACTTGAGCGCGATCTTTTCCGTCAGCTGCGAATTGTCGGCGTTCTGCTTGATGGTTGCGTTCATTTCTTCGATCGCCGATGACGCTTCCTCCGCCGATGCGGCCTGCTCCGTTGTTCCCTGCGACAACTGTTCTGCGCCTGCGGACAATTGCTGACTTGCGGCAGCCACATTGTCTGCTGACGTCTGCGTGTCCCGGAAGGCCCGCGTTATACTTCTGGTCAACAGAGTTGCTATCAATGCGGCCAAGAGCGCTGCGCTGCCGCCCAGGGTGAACATGCTGAGCAGGGCGACCTTATAGGCCCGAACCGACTCGTCATAGCGGAGCGCACTGCGTTCTTCCTGGCGTTGTGTCAATTCTTCGGTTGCCTGGATGCTCTGTCGAACGGTCTGCCGACCTTCTTTTTCGTAGAGATCGAAGGCTTCTGCGTATTTATTTTGCTGGATCAGGTCCATGGTTCTCGCGTTCAAAGCGCTTTGTTCATAGTCCTTTTTCTTCACCAAGGCGAGTTGCTCATGACCCTTGCTATCGTCTTTAGCGGTCATGCTCTCGACCTTCCTGAACAGTTCGTCGAACTTTACCCGGTTATCTTCAAGCCTTTTCTTCATTTCCAGGCCCCGCTCTTTCTGAAGAAAGGCGTTGCGGATGGCTATCGCATCTTCCCGAACGATGGCGGCCATGTCATTGGCCAGGCCCTCACGGACGTTGTTGACCTTTACAATGTGTTCAAGATCCCCGTAAATATCTCCCAGCCTGTTCACGGCGACGACGATCAATGCCACCATAAGGACCAGCACGACCGTGAATCCCAGGCCCAGTCTCATCCCGATCTTCATGTTCTTTAGCATTTGCTCATCTCCTCCTTAAAGACAGGACTGTTGTTCTCTCCATCAGGCGCATTCCTTTTTTCATAGCGATTCCCTGTATAGGCAAGTATCACCGCAGAAACCACCCTTGTCTATTGGTAGAAACACGTAACCACTCGTTCACCCATTGTTTTAATGCCGTTAATTGCAGCTTTTTGTGAGGTTATGTTTTTATTCGCGCAGGGTCTGCATGATTAAAGATGAGCTTGACGGGCAGGTGTCCTTGCTCAGGATACTGCGCAGAATGCAGTAGGGTCTCTGTCGTCGAACAGGACGTGAAATACGGAACAAGAACAGGTAAAGGATGTTTTGGAGCATAACGAAGTGTATGGAGATGGCGTTACCGCTGCGGTTTCGTTTTCTCATGATCCGCGAGCGCCAGCTCCGGGTACTGCTGCCGATAGGGCGCGGGGGTACTATCTCATAGTTTGCCAGGCAGGGCCCTCTTTTTCCGGCCGGTCTGCTTTCTCATCGGAAGTTGTTGACACCGCGAACGAAACCCGGGCAGCGGCACCCTGTTCACTGCAAGATCCGACATCGCCTGCACCTTGCCGATATCGATGGCAAAGTGCACAGGACATGCTTATCGATCAGAAGCACCACTCCCGCTCCGGTATCATTCCGAGCATTGTTCTGTCGACACTGCCGGAGTCCCGGAGCGAAAACTAGTATTTTTCAAATTCCACATCAGCCTCGTCCTTATCCCCATGTCCATTGCCATTGTGTTTCAAGTTCAGCGCAACGCCGCTGCGTCCTGCGCGGGCAAGACCGATAGCAACGGGAAAGGGTTTTCTTGCAAGAGGACGCGCCACAGGAGTCATCGGGACCTCAACGGTCTTTGCAGCGCTTTTTATTTTTGCTTTTTGCGCACGCGTCACCGTCGTCTCGGGGCTCACGTCCTCCAGTGAAAAGAAGGCTATCGCATTCTGCAGTTGTTCGGCCTGAGACGAAAGCTGCTCGGCTGTCGTCGCCATCTCCTCCGCAGCACCGGCATTCTGCTGGACCACCTGGTTCAGCTGCTGGATCGCCCCGCTGATCTGGTCCGTGCCGGTCGCCTGCTCCTTCGATGCAGCGCTGATCTCCTGCACGAGCTCCGATGTCTTCTGGATATCGGGTACCAGCTTTGCGAGCATGCTTCCGGCCCGCTCCGCTATCTCGACACTTGAGGCGGAGAGGTCGCCGATCTCACCGGCTGCCTTCTGGCTTCGCTCCGCCAGTTTACGCACTTCCGACGCCACGACGGCAAAACCCTTGCCGTGATCTCCCGCGCGGGCAGCCTCGATCGCTGCATTCAGTGCGAGCAGGTTCGTCTGGCGAGCGATCTCCTCGATGATAGATATCTTGCCCGCGATCTCCTTCATGGCCACGACCGCCTCGTTCACGGCTTTTCCACTCTCCTGCGCGTCTGTTGCAGACCGCAGGGCGAGTTTCTCGGTCTGTAGGGCGTTGTCCGCGTTCTGCCGGATAGTGGAGTTCATCTCTTCGATCGACGAGGAAGCCTCTTCTGCGGATGCCGCCTGCTCCGCTGCTCCCTGCGACATCTGCTCGGAGCTGGCTGATAACTGCAGGCTGCCGGAGGCAACGTTGTCCGATGCATTTTTGACGTCGGTAATGAAATTCGTCAGATTGTCGATCATCGTGTTCAGACTGTTCTTCATGTCATTGAAGTCGCCCTTGTAGTCGTCCGTGATCTTATCCGGAAGGACCCCTTTGCTGATCTGGTCCATGTGTCCGGCGGACACTTTCAAGGGGCGGGTAAGCGCCTCCACGGTCTTGTTGATGCCGTCAACGATCTTGCCGTAGTCACCTTCGTGCCGGGAAACATCGGCCCGGTTGTCCAGGTTCCCTTCTTGCGCCGCCTGGGTAAGGGCCGTGATGTCCTCCGCGATCGCACGGAGCTTATGGACCATGGTCTTCATGGCTGAAAGGAGCTGGCCGATCTCATCGTTTCCGGCGTCCGCGATATGCTGGTTCAGGTCACCGGCTGCCAGTTGGTTCGCCACTGCAATAGCCTTGTTGATGGGTCGTGCGATGATCCGCCGGACAAAATACAGCACGCCGAAGACCATCAGGGCAATGGCCGCCAGTGCGGCGAGTCCCATGATCAATGCGGTTTTCCGGGCTCCCCTGGACAATGCGTCTTTTGTATACCCCAGAGAAAAGGACCCCAGCACCCGGTCCATTTCGTCCCTGATCTCGCCCGTGTAGATAAGGAGGTCGGATGTATCCGACGGGACCTGTGAGGCGGTGGTCATAGAGATCTTCTTCTCGTCAAAGAACACGGCAAATTTTACATCCGGAGTTGCCGTGATCTCCTTCACAAAGCCTTCGAGAGCCCCCAGATCAAAGTTGTGATAGTAAAAAACGCTTGTTTTTGCGATATAGCGGACCATGGCATTGCCTCGTGCGTCCATCTGCTCGAGCATCGAGACATTGTTCGTCCGCATGCTGATCACCGCCATGGCCAGTACCAGCGCAATGATGAAAACCAGGCTGCTGGTCAGGAATTTTGTTGCCACCGAGTTAGTTTTGAACATTGACAGTTTCATAGGGTTGCCTCCTAGTACATCGGCGCAATTTTCTCGCGACCGGAGTCTGCGATCTTCTTTCTTTCCTTGCATTAAGTAACTATTACTGCCGAATCCGATATTGTCTATAGGTACAAACACGTAATCCTGTATTCATCGGTAATCGCGGGCTGATTCTACCCCTTAAACATTTATCGACAGAGTATAGTCGGAACTTTAAATCTTCTCGTCTCGAACTGCTGTCGTGCAACAGACTGCATTTTTCCGTTACTTCACGATGTCTTCTGTTTGCATTGGCGCCCTTTTTTCGTCGCGTGTTTGGATGGCTAAAACAGCGTTCTGTCCGGGAGGGAAGGTGAAAGATTGTAGTGCGCTTGTCTTGGGACTGGGGTTCTTGTTGGAGGGGTTATGGCAGGTTCAGGACGTTCTGGCGCATGGCAAAGTGGATCAGGCCGGCGTGGCTGTGGATGTTCAGTTTGCGCATGATCCTGGAGCGGTGGGCTTCAACGGTCCTGATGCTGATGGAAAGGGAGGTCGCTATCTCCTTGTTCGCCAGGCCGCGAGCGACCATGGTGAGGATCTCCTTCTCGCGGACCGTCAATGCCGCATCGGACGCCTTTGTGTCCGCCGCGCGGTAGGCGAGGGCGTTGTCCTGTTCGCAGACCCTGAGCTGGCCGCTGAGATAGACGTTCCCCGACATAACGGCATGGATGGCGCCGACGATCTCGTGTGCAAGGGAGTCCTTGACCACATAACCATCAGCGCCTTTCTGGAATGATTCGCTTACATATGACTGGTCGGCATGCATGGAAAGGACGATGATCCGCGTTTTGGGGACCTCCCGCTTTATTTCTCCGATCACCAGGATACCGTTCATGACGGGCATCATAAGATCAAGGACCAGCATATCGGGCCGCAACTTCCGGACCATTTCTATGGCAACGCCGCCGTCTATTGCCTCGCCCACGACCTTGAAGCCCGGTTCCGCGGAGAGGAGGGTTCTGAGCCCGATCCTTACGATGGCATGATCGTCAGCCAATACGATGGTCGTCGTCATGGGTGTCTCCTTTTGCAGTTCGCAGGGGACAGCGGGATCGATGCCGTAAGGGTGGTCCCTGCTCCGGGCGCTGATCGTACGGCCAGATCGCCCCCTGCTGCTTCTACCCGTTCTCGCATGCCGAACAACCCTACCGATTGTCGGCGGACGAGAACCTCGGCGGGGTCAAATCCCTTTCCTTCATCGGAAACAACGAGATGAACGGCGTTGTCATTTGCGCTGAGCGACACAGCGACACCGGCCACTCCTGCATGCCTGGCCGCATTGGTCAGTGCTTCCTGGACAACGCGGTAGACTGCGGTCTCGATACCGCCCTCGAACCGTTCCTCCATGCAGGCGTGGCTGAATGCGACGCGGATACCGGTCTGTTCATGATAGCGGTTGAAATGCCAGGCAAGCGCCGGCAGCAGTCCCAGATCGTCAAGCATAGAGGGTCGCAGATCGAGAGACAGGTTCCGGACCCGCTCCATCAGGTCGCCGGCAAGCACCTGAAGACCATGGATCTGTTTGCCTGTGATCTCGGACAGCGAGCTCTGCATCATGTCGAGGGAAAGCTTTAAGCCGGTCAACTGCTGGCCGATCTCATCATGCAGCTCCCGGGCGATGAAGCGCCGCTCTGTCTCCCGTGCTTCGGTCAACCGGGACGAAAGGGCCTGAAGCTGACTGGCGTGGGTCCGGAGCATGTCCTCCGCGTTCTTTCTATCGGTTATGTCCTCGGCCACACCGACGATCCGCGCATTCTCGTTCTTTTCGTTCAGCACAAAGAAGGTCTGTGCCCGTATCCAGCGCACGGATCGATCAGGCCTGACAATGCGGAACGCTTCATCGAAGGGGACGCCTTTTTCCTGCTGTTCCATGGCCGCAAGCACGCGAGCAGCATCCCCGGGATGCACGCTTTCGAGAAATGACCCTGATTGTTCATAAAAGCTCTGACAGGTCCTGCCAAAGATCTCGCGGTATGCGGGGCTGACATAAAGGATATTTCGTGTTGCGATGTCGCTGATCCAGAAGACCTCGTGTATCGTTTCGGCGAGCTGACGGAACATGAGTTCGCTTCGGCGCAAATGTTCCTCTGCCCGCACGCGATCGGTAATGTCAAGAATGGCGCCACGGAGGCCCACGGGCCTGCCGTCCCTGACGATCGGCGCGGACGTGATAATGATGGGGAATGTCGTCCCGTCCTTCCGCAGTGCAGTGTATTCGTTGCTTCGGACCGGCCCCCCTTGAAGAATAGCTGTCATATTTCCGAGCGCCAGTTGCTGCTCTCCCGGGGTTATCATGTCCATGATCGACAGGCCGCGCAGAAGGTCTTTGGGCGTGTACCCGAAATATTCAAATCCCGCCCGGTTCGTGAAGGTGATCGTGCACTTCAGGTCGGTCTCGTAGAGCGGTTGAGGAAGCAGGTCGGCGATCTCGCGGAACCGGGTCTCGCTATGGCGGAGTGCTTCTTCTGCTTCCCGCCGCGCGGTGACGTCCCGGATGACACCTTGTATCTCCGACAGGCGGTCGTTGAGGGCAAAGGGGATCACCGTGAGCTCGGCCCAGAGCGAGCCGCGGGACTTTTGCAGCAGATGGATCTGGAGATCATGGATCGGCTGTCCGTGCATAAGCCCTTCATAGGCGATGCCGGCTTTCACCCGATCGTCGGGATGGATGAACTGCTTAAAGTGCCTGCCCACGGTCTCCGCTGCGGTAAAGCCGAGAACCTGCTGCACCGATGGCGACACATAGGTCACGCGGCCTTCGAGGCTCAGCCGGAAAATGACATCGCCCATTGCCTCAGCGATCGTCCTCAGGCGTTCTTCGTTCCGGAGCAAAGCGGTCTTCCGGCGCTTTCGTTCAAGTACCTCACGGGCGACGCCCAGTACCATCCTGCTCCCGTTGATAAGGGCCGGAGCGGTGGATATCTCCACAGTGACCGATGCACCGTCCTTCTTCTGGATCGTAAATTCGTCGGGCCCCGTCGCTCTTCCCAGAGCACTGAGCGCCAGCAGTTTTATGGCCTTCGGGACCTGAAAAAGAGGCAGCAGTCCCAGCTGAAGATAGTTCTTTCCGATCAGCTCGCTCCGTTCGTAGCCGGTCAGTTCCTCCGTCTTCCGGTTCCCTTGCATGAAGGTACCGGAAAGATCGCTCAAGTAGAACCCGTCCGGAGCAAGTTCGAAGAACTGCGCCCATTGGTCCCCAGACAGGTTAGCGGGCTGTGGCGTAACCGATCCGAAGGGCGAAGCACCGAGCCGAACACGCTGGTCATTTCTGGAAGATCTTCTTAACCCTGTTGTAGACATAGCGCTCCTGAAAAAGAAAGGTCAACGAACCCTTGGCTGACCGTTCGTTATGCATCGGAAAGGGAGGTCCAGGGCTTCTCCGCGTACATTCGTGAAAGAACGATCATCACGTAGTCCGTCGGGGCCTGGTACGTAAAGACATAGTATAGCATACGCCATTCTTCACGAGCCCGCGCCGAGTCCTCAAAATAAAGCAGATCATGTCTGCTCAGCCCGAGGCGATCGCTATCGCTGCAGTTGTTTACTCCTCAAAGAGCTTGAAATCCAGCAGGCTTTGTGAAATAATGCCCTGTGCTGCTTCCGCATGCTTCACATTCCGGGCCTCACGCGCCATCGTAACCAAGAGGGACCATGATATTCGAAGCGATCATACTCGGCATTCTCCAGGGGCTCACGGAGTTCCTGCCGATCAGCAGTTCGGGACATCTCATTCTTATGGAGTGGGCCACGGGCTGGACCGGCGAGCTTATGAACAATCTCACCTTCGATGTGGCGCTCCATGTGGGGACCCTGGTCGCTGTGCTCTGGTACTTCTGGCGCGACTGGCTGCGGTTCGGCAAGGCCTGCCTCAACGTGCTGCGCGGCAGCGCGCCGGACTACGAGGCCCGCCTTGTCTGGTACATCGTGCTCGCGACGGTCCCGGCAGGCGTCATCGGCATGCGGTACGAGCATGTTGTAGAAACGCTGTTCCGCAACCCGCTCCTGGTCGCTGCGGCGCTCGTCGCGGGCTCGGCCGTCATGTGGCTTTCGGACCGGTACTCGAAGCAGGAACACCGGCTTGCGTCAATGACCTTTCACCATGCTTTCTTTATCGGCATTGCCCAGGCGCTTGCCCTGGTACCCGGCATCTCCCGTTCGGGCATCACGATCTCTGCCGGGCTTGCCGGAGGGTACAAGCGGGAGGATGCAGCCCGGTTCTCGTTCCTGCTTTCCACGCCGGTCATTGCCGGCGCCGCGGTGCTGAAGCTCAAGCATATTTCCGTTCACAGCAATGAAGCGGCTATTGGTTTTGTTCTGGGCACGCTCTGCTCGGCCGTTGTGGGGTACCTTTCCATACGGTTCCTGATCCGGTACCTTGAGCGTCATTCCATGAATATCTTCGTCTGGTACCGTCTTGCCCTGGCTGCGGCAGTGGTGCTGCTGTGGGCGGTGAGGTAAAGAAGAGTCGAGAAGTAAGATGTAAGAAGCCGGAAGTAAGAAGAGCGAAAACATTCAGGGGCCTATGGCAGCAACACCGGAAAAGCATAAACACTGGAACGAGATGGCCGGCCTCCTGCTCTTTGCGCCGGGGCTTTTGCTGCTGCTCGGTCTCCTCACGTACAGCGCAACCGACCCCTGTTTCAGCGTGTCCGGAGCCGGCAGCG
>JBGQDI010000112.1:0-8168 GCA_041495765.1 Nitrospirota bacterium | reverse complement strand
TCTGGACCAGCGGCAGGAGTGCAAGGTACGCAATGGCCGGTTCCTTTGAGAATAAAGCCATCACAGCAAGGGCAAGTGACGCAAGGTGATATTTGTCCAGAGGTCTGATCGTTCTTACGAAGAAACCGAGCGAGAAGAGCGCAAAGAGCGTGTATAGCTCGTTGCCTCGCGATGCCAGGCTCAACACACTTTCGGAAAGCGCAGGGTGGATGGAAAAAAGGGCTGCTGCAATGACCGCCGAGCGCCGGCCGACGAGCGGGGCAAAGGAGAAGAAGAGCGCAAAGCAGGTCGCCAGGTGAAGCAGGATGGACATAAGGTGGAAACCGCCTGCCCAGGTCCCCCAGAGCGCGGCATCGAGTGCGAAGGAAAGCGTCTGAAGGGGCCGGTATACGCGCGACATAACAGGATCGCTCGACACCGTGTCCGGCCGGGTGAAATACTGCGGCCATTGCGGGAGATCGTGAACATAGGGGTTATTGACGATGAACGTCTCGTCATCCCAGACAAAGCCGTTGTTCAGGCTGAGCCCATAGGCCGTGCATAACATGACGATGACCGCGAGCACGATGATGATGGGCGTGACCTGGAACGATGAGGGGGATTTCGATGCGGAGATCATGGTTTACTATAGAGGAAACATTATGCCAAATCAAGAGTGTTGTCCAGTTTATCATCGGGAGATAGCACAAAATGCATTTTTACCGCCGAGGCGCTGAGAGGAGCAAATCGTAACTAATAGGCTTATCTCTGCGCCTCCGCGTCTCAGCGGTAAAAAAGACTTTTACGACTTTTCAACTTTGCTTTTTTAACAGAACGGCAGCAGCCGCGGCACGCGCTCCCGATATTCCCGATACTGCTCCCCGTAGGTCCTGATGAACCGGCGTTCTTCGATGAGCGAGCCGAATAAAAAGTAGAGGTCCGCAAGGACCGTGACGGTCAGGCCGTTGACCGTGATGTTCGGCTCGAACGTGAAGATGATGATCCCTGCAAGATACATGGGATGGCGCACGATGCCGTAGACCCCGGTCGTGACCAGCTCCCGCTGCGTAAGCCCCTCGATGTTCCCTGTTGTTTCCTGCTTCGCGAAATACCTCCAGATCTGCCTGAATCCCATGAACTCCGCTGTGTCCAGGTGCTCGAATGCCCGCGCGCCGAAGACCAGTCCGCCCAGTTGAGCAGCATGCATGCACAACCGGAACCAGAGCGGCCCGGTCCAGAGCGTCCTGTCCGGGACCTGATAGATCAGGAAGAAGGTGACCGCTGCCGTTATGCCGCTCACGACATTGTACAGTAAGCGATACCACACCCGCATAAAAACAGCGCCAAACAAACGTTCACTAAGCTGTTTGAACCTCTGCGAGACGGTGATGCTGTGGATGAAGGCGAATGAAAGGAAGATAAGTAATATCATAAAGGCAGGGTACAGGGGCCAGGGGCCGGGGGCCAGGGTAAACGAGACTTGAGACCTGAGACTTGAGACTTGAGACTTGAGACCTGAGACTTGAAACTCGCAACCCGAAACTCCCCTAACCCAGAAGCATCTCCGCCGCCGCCTGCTGGATCTCGTCCATGCGGTCATAGGCGGCGATGCAGAGATCGGCGTCCTTGAACTGTTCGAGGATATAGGGACTGTCGAAGGAAATGACCACGGACCGTTTTTTTGCAGCCTGGGCCGCGGCGATGACCTGTAATGCCATGCCCCGAAGCTTCGGCGAAATTCCCGAGCGTCCCTTGGAAGCGGATATCTTCGAAAAGATCGGAAGCACCACCCAGTCCGCAGCGGCGACCTGTTCGGTCAGGTGCGACTGCTGCAGTTCCGTATCAGGTGTGAGCACGGTCCCGCTGAACGTATCTGCTTTTGCCTGCAGCGAGCGGAGGAACGCATTCCCCCTGCCTTCGGCATCGTCATCGAGCATGAAGCAGGCAGCGCTTCCCGTGCCGAGCGGGAGCACCTTTTTGCCGCCCGAGACTGCCTGCGGCGCCCTCCGGCTCAATTCCTGCGCCAGGCTGCGATGCTGTTCGTAATCGATCGACCGTGCCTCTGGTGCGGGCTCGAAAAGCCCGAGCCGTGCTTTAGCGGCGTGGATCCTGGCAAGGGACTCCTCGATCCGGGTCTTGGTCAATCTGCCCTGCTCCACTGCCGCGACCACGGCATTGATGGTCACCCGCGCGTCGACCGGGTGGAGAAGAATGTCCATGCCTGCGATCACGGCCCGGACAGCGATCTCCTCCTGGGAATAGGCCGTGGCCAGCGCTCCCATGTCAAGCGCATCGGACACGATCAAACCGTCGAAGGCCATGCCCTCGCGGAGCAGTGCGGTGATCGTTTTCTTCGAGAAGGTCGTGGGCTTTTCCGCATCCAGCGCCGGGACGAGCAGATGTGCCACCATGATGGTGCCGACACCGTCCTTCACGGCCTCCCGGAACGGCGGCAGCTCAACGCTGTTCAGCCGCGCCCGGTCGGCCTTGATCACGGGCAGCACGGAATGGGAATCCTGGTCCGTGTCCCCGTGGCCGGGGAAGTGCTTGGCGCAGGCCAGAAGATCGAGCTTGCCTTGCTTGTTTGGGTGTTGCAGACCTTTGATATACTGCGAGCCGAACCACTCCACGACCCGGGGTTCGTCGCCAAAGGCCCGGGTGCAGATGATCGGATTATCGGGGTTGTTGTTCACGTCCATGACCGGCGAGAAGACGACCTGGATCCCCGCCGCCCGGGTCTCGGTCCGGACGGCCTCAAGCATGTTCTGCAGCAATTGCACATCGGCCTTTGCCCCGCGGTTGATCGCAGCGGCGATCGCCCGCTGGCCCGGGAAGCGGGTCCCTCCTTGCAGCTGCTGGCCCAATCCCCGCTCCACGTCGGACGAGATCAAAAGCGGCGTGGTCGCCAGGGCCTGGAGCGCGGCCAACCGGGCCGGTGTGCGCTCCACGGTGCCGCCAAAGAGGATGAACCCTCCCATGCCCTCGCGGACCAGCCCTTCGATATCCTGCCGATAGGCCGGGTCCTCAAGCTGCATGCCGTTGATCCTCGGCATAACCATCTGTGCGACCATTTGTGCCAGCGATTTCATGGACGGCATTTTCTCTTTTTTCTCCTATGATTGCAAGTTTTATTAACGCGCGGTCCTTTGAGGGTCTGCTTTTTCAGGATGCAATTATTTGCTCACTTCTGTATTGACAAAAACCTCACCTCCGCTATACTTTTGGAAGGCTCGTCATCAAAACGTAGAACGGTACTCTATGGGCATCAGAAATCTCCTTGGCAATAAGGGCAAAGCAGAACGCCTCATGAAATTCCAGGCGGAGCTCCTGAAGACCCTTGCCCTCTCGTCCGATTCCCTGAAGCACTGGAGAAAACGCACCAGCTCGCTGCTCATCGAAGCAGGCGACGTCCTCGATGTCTGCTTTGCCTTTACCTTCCAACCCGGCCCTGATGAGCAGTACACGCTCGACCTTTTCTGGCAGGTCACGCCGCCGCCCGGCACCCGCCAGATCGTTGAAGAAATGGTGCTGAAGCAGATCGCCGCCAGCCCCGCCTTTGCAACCGTCCCCCCCTATTCCCTGGTCCAGTCCACCGCGCTTCCCGACCGTATGCAGCCCGATTTCTCGACGCTGCGCGTGAGCATCGAAGCCCGGGAGGTTGTTGGCGATGACCCGTCGGCCCGGGGCATGGTAGGCGTCGGCATCAGGTCCGGGCAAAAGTGGAGCGGCCTGGAGAGGATCGCCAGCGACAGCATGCTTACCGCCCTGATGGACATCGCCGTGTCCGTCAGGACCATCGCCATCTATACCCGGGAGGTGGAGCGCTTTGCCACGCGGGACCCGCTCACGAACCTCTACAACCAGATATCCTTCTGGGACCTGCTCAAGTACGAGACCGAACGCTCGAAACGGCAGCGGTACAAGTTCTCGCTCCTTGCCATCGACATCGACAACTTCAAGACCGTCAACGACACCTATGGACACGAGATCGGCGACAGCTATCTCAAGAGCTTCTCGACCGTCCTGCGGACCGCGGTCAGGGGCGGAGATATCGCCGCGCGCTATGACGGCGACCAGTTCACGGCCATCCTGCCGGTCTGCGACGAGGGCCAGGCCTACATCGTGGCCCAGCGGTTCATCGAGAGCGTTCGGCAACTGTCGCTCCCGCTGCCGGACGGAGGGACGCTCAGAGGCACCGCCTCCGTCGGCGTTGCCGTGTACCCGGACCATGCGCAGGAGGCACGGGACCTCTACCTTCTCGCCGACAGCAAGCTGTCGCAGGCCAAGTCCTTTGGCAAGGACCGCCTGAGCATGCCGAACGACCAGGACAGCATCGCGACCCTGAAGAGCATCAGCGAGAAGAACATCATGATCCTCGAGGCGCTGTCGCGAAAGCAGTTCGTGCCCTATTTCCAGCCGATCATGAACATCAAGACCATGCAGATCGAGGCCTACGAGGTCCTGACGCGCATCGTGGTCGGGGACCGGGTGGTCGCCGCTGCGGAATTCATCGAGACCGCGGAAGGCATGGGCGCCATCGGCAAGATCGATTACCAGCTCATCGACATGGCCTTCTCCCGCGTGCGCGAACGGAACTACACCGGCCATCTTTTCCTGAACCTCTCGCCCAAAGCGCTGGTCCTGAACGAGTTCATGCCGACCGTCCGCCGGTTCCTCACGGATTACCATATCGACCCGTCCAAGATGGTGTTCGAGATCACGGAGCGCGATACGGTGAAGAACCTGAGCCTCGTCGAGGAGTTCGTCCATGATCTAAAGAGCGAAGGGTTCCGTTTTGCCATCGACGATTTCGGCGCAGGATATTCCTCGTACCAGTACCTCAAAACGTTCAGCGTCGACTACCTGAAGGTCGACGGGGAGTTCATCCGCAATATGGGAGAGAACGGCTCCACCGAGAAGGCGATCGTCAAGAGCATTGCATCGCTGGCAGACAACCTCGGCATCAAGACGATCGCCGAGTATGTGGAAACGCAGGCGATCCTGGGCCAGGTCGAGTCCACGGGCATCGGCTATGCACAGGGGTACTACATCCGAAGGCCCTCTCCGGACCTGCAGTAACCCCTTCCCCGGGCAGTTCCGCATTTTCCCTTCCGCACCGGCCGCGCTCATGCTATACTACGCAGCATTCCAAAGCATGCCCATCCCCGCGCAGGAGAACCTCTGTGGATACCTTTACTTTTTCGAACGGCAGTTACCGCACAGCCGCTTCACGCATTTCGTTCCTGGCAAAGACCTTGCCGTCGCTCACCTTCTACACGGACCTGCTCAGGATCGTTGCAGCCGGCAGCAAACAGGCAAAGCACGGGAGCTACGATACCGCAGACTGGTGCCGGGACAGTTTGCTGACGCTCCGCGCCCTCGAGCGCGTCGGCCTGTCCGTTGAAGTGACGGGCCTCGACAACCTTTCCTCCTTCGACGGCCCCTGCGTTTTCATCGGGAACCACATGAGCACCCTCGAGACCTTTGTGCTCCCCACGCTCATCGCGCCGATCAAGGACACGACCTTCGTCGTAAAGCAAAGCCTGGTCGATTACCCTGTATTCAAACACATCATGCGCGCACGAGACCCCATAACCGTCGGCAGGCAGAACGCCCGCGACGACCTCAAGGCAGTTCTGGAGGGCGGGGCCGCACGGCTGCAGGCCGGCCTCTCGGTCATCATCTTTCCCCAGACCACCCGCTCCATGGTGTTCGATCCTTCCGCATTCAATTCCATCGGGATCAAGCTGGCGAAAAAGGCAGGCGTGCCCATCGTCCCCTTCGCGCTCAGAACGGATGCCTGGGGCAATGGTTCGCTCCTGAAGGATTATGGCAAGATAGACCCGGCACGCCCGGTCCACTTCGCGTTCGGCAAACCGCTCAGGATCAAGGATCGCGGCACGGAAGAGCAGGAAGAGATCATTGCGTTCATCACGGCAAAACTGAAGGAATGGGAAGGGTTGGTACGCGAAGGGAAGTGAAGATGGGCAAGGTCACGCTGCTTGTTTGTGAAAGAGGCATTCCTCTGTGGTTAGAGCTAATTTGTTCGACTTGATCGCTCCTGCTGCTTTCCCTCGACGGTCCGCAGGTTCTTACAAGCTATGCTGACACCCATGTCACAGGCCTTTTTGAGATCGTCACCGGCCAGCTGCATCTTTCCCGCTTTATAATAAGCCGCCCCGCGATTGGCATAGAACAGGGCGTTCTTCGGTTCATAAGCCAGGGCGATATTATAATCCAGAATGGCCGGTTCATACTTTCCCAGCGCTGCATAGGCGGCGCCGCGGTTGTAATAGTAAACGGGATTGTTGGTGTTAAAACCGATGGCCTTGCTGAAATCCCTGATCGCCGGATCATAGGCCTTGTTCCCCACATAGGCCATTCCCCGGTAGTTGTACGCCGTCAGGGAAGTCCGGTCCAGCGTTATGGCCTTCGTATAATCCTGAATAGCCTGGTCATTATTCCCCTTCAAACTCTGCACGAACCCTCGGGAGATATAGGCCTGAACGTGTGAACGGTCCAGCTCCAGTGCCCGGGTATAGGCCGCAATGGCCGCATCGTACTCCTTGCTCCTCTCAAGCCGGGCGCCTTTCTCGAACCAGCTGTTCGCCTGTTGCCGCTGTGCCGGGGGGATGGAGATCTTCTGTTCTCTCCAGGCAAGTCCGTCACCGGGCAAGCTCAGGAACAGCAGTGCAAGGACAATCGCGTATCGCATGGCCCCCCCTCCCCATAAACAGAAGGCCGGCCCGAAGGCCGGCCATAGCAGGTGTCATTCCGTACTGTTTACTTCCCCACCGAGATCAGTTCGACCTCGAAGATCAGCGTTGCATTGCCGCCGATGGTCGCGCCAGCACCGCGCTCGCCATAGGCCAGGTTCGCGGGGATATAAAGCTCCCACTTGGACCCTTCCTTCATAAGCTGGACCGCCTCGGTCCATCCCGGGATCACCTGGTTCAGCGGGAAGGTCGCCGGTTTCCCGCGTTTGTAAGAACTGTCGAACTCGGTGCCGTCGATCAGCGTGCCTTTGTAGTTCACGGTCACGGTGTCAGTTGCCTTGGGGGATTTGCCCTTGCCGACAACCAGGACCTTGTACTGCAGTCCGCTCGGCATGGTGACGACACCATCTTTTTTCTTGTTGGCGGCCAGGAATGCCTCCCCGTCCTTCTTGTTCTTTTCAGCCACGCCCTTTGCCTGCTCCTGCTGCTTTGACGCCTGTTCCTGCTGCTTTGCCATCATCGTCTTTTGCAGCGCATCGAGGACCGTCTTCACTTCCTCTTCGCTCATCTGCGGCTTCGCATCCATGATGCCGTCGTTCAACCCTTTCAGGAGAATTGCCTGGTCAATTTCGATGGACTGGGCCTTGAGGCTGTCCTTCATGGAACGACCGGTATTTACGCCGATACTGTAGCTCAGCTTCTGCTTCTCGGTTTTTATCTCCGTAGTATCTGCCGCCAGCGCCTGTCCTGCCACCAGCACCAGACTCAATGCAACTGCATAACGTAGCTTCATACATCCTCCTTTGTACGTAGGGTATACGTAGGCTGAAAATGGAAGGCATTACACCTTCCTTTATGATGACCGATAGATTATCAGCGTTCTTATTTTTTGTCAACCTTTCAATCCGTTGCAGAACCCTGTTCTTGACATTCCCTGTCGCTGTGCTATTCTTTTTTCAAAGAACTTCCGCCAGGAGGAAACGCCCGTTGCCGCCCATTCCCGGATCACCATCATCGCCCCTGTGGCCGCTGGCGCTGTACTTCGCCGCGGTCCTGTTGCTGGTAGCAGCCATGTTGTCGCTCTCCTACCTCCTCGGCGAACGGCACCGTGAGAAGCAGACCGATGAACCCTACGAATCGGGGATCTTGTCCACCGGCTCTGCACGGGTGCGCTTCGACGTCAAATTCTACCTCATCGCGACGTTCTTCGTCATCTTCGACCTGGAATCCGTCTTCGTCTATGCCTGGGCCGTTTCGCTGCGCGAGACCGGCTGGGCAGGATATGCCGAGATGCTGATCTTCATCGGCGTCCTTGCCGCTGCGCTGGTATATCTCTGGAGACTGGGCGCTTTGGAGTGGAGATCGCCGGAGAAACGAGTTCGTACTCCGGACGCCTAACGACAAGCTGGAATAATGACCTTCGACAGGGTAACAGGATAAGATCTGACAAGTCCATTTCAACCTGTAGATCCT
>JBGQDI010000111.1:0-8219 GCA_041495765.1 Nitrospirota bacterium | reverse complement strand
CCCATTCGGGATCGGTCTGGTGCGAGATCGTGGGCGCGTGCATGGAGGGAAGGAGGCCGCAGATCTCCTTCAGGTTCGCCTTGGGCGCATTCATCTTCAGGCCGACTTTTTCTTCGGCAGCCAGCGCGCCCTGGAGCAGCATGGCCATGCTCTCGATCTTTTTCCGTTTCCAGGGATCGTTCCAGGCCTTCTTGTTCGCGATGAGCCGGGTCGTGGACTCAAGCATGACCTCGACGATGCGGAGGTTGTTCGCGCGGAGCGAACTGCCGGTTTCAGTGAGCTCCACGATGGCGTCGGCCAGGCGGGGAGGCTTTACCTCGGTTGCGCCCCAGGAGAATTCGATGTCAGCAGTGACGCCTTTGGATTTAAGGTAGCGCTTGGTGTAGCCAACAAGCTCTGTTGCGATGCGTTTGCCCTTCAGGTCCTTGACGGACCTGATCTTCGAGTCTTCCGGCACGGCGACGACCCAGCGTACGGGGTTCAGGCCGCCCTTTGCGTAGCGAAGTTCGGCCACCTCGATGACGTCGGCATTCTGTTCGAGGATCCAGTCCTTGCCCGTGAGACCTACATCGAAGATCCCGATGTCCACGTAGCGCGCCATCTCCTGGGCGCGGACGAGCGTGCAGTCGATGTTCTTGTCGTCGATGGTCGGGTAGTAGCTTCGTGAGCTGACTTGTACCCGGTACCCTGCCTTGCCAAAGAGTTTGAACGTCGACTCCTGGAGGCTGCCTTTCGGCAGGCCGAGTTTCAGTTTCTGCGTTGCAGGTGCTGATGCTTTCGGCGTGGTTTTTTTCTTTTTTGCAGGCATGATATCTCCTTCAATAATTTGACAGGATAACAGGATAAAGTCCGATAGAATCTATCAGCACTTGCCGTATCTTGTCAATCCTGTAATCCTGTCGAAAAAACAGTTCATCACTTTTTCGCCATCCTGATCCGGATCGTATTGCCGTGCGCTTCCAAACCTTCCACGTCGGCTATCTGCATCACGGCCTCGGCCACCTTATCCAGGCCTTCCTTGGTATAGAAGATCAGGCTCGACTTCTTCATGAAGCTGTCCGCGGACAAAGGCGAGAAGAAACGGGCAGTACCGCCCGTGGGCAGCACATGGTTCGGTCCGGCAATATAATCTCCCACGGACTCTGGCGTGTAATGGCCGAGGAAGATGGCGCCTGCGTTCTTGATCAGCGCCAGAAGGTCGAAGGGTTTTTCCACGGCAAGCTCCAGATGTTCAGGGGCAATGGAGTTCGATGCGTCGGCCGCTTCCTGCAGGGTCTTGACCAGCACGATGGCGCCGAAGTGGTCAAGGGCCTTGCGGGCGATCTCTTTCCGCGAGAGGTTGGCGAGCTGGCGCTCGACCT
This sequence comes from Nitrospirota bacterium, assembly GCA_041495765.1. GTDB lineage: Bacteria > Nitrospirota > UBA9217 > UBA9217 > UBA9217 > GWC2-56-14. The sequence continues at coordinate 6,858 of JBGQDI010000111.1, read as the reverse complement.
CGGCATTCACCCGGTCCGCCAAAGCGCGCGAGGTGGTGATCAGGATCGACGAAGCAAGCTCATCGTGCTCGGCCTGCGAGAGCAGGTCCGCTGCAACAAAGGAAGGATCGGCGCTGTCGTCGGCAATGACCAGGATCTCGCTCGGTCCGGCGATCATGTCGATGTCCACCTGGCCGAAGACGTAGCGTTTTGCCGTTGCTACATAAATGTTGCCCGGGCCTACGATCTTGTCCACCTTCGGGATGGTCGCGGTGCCGTAGGCCATGGCTGCGATGGCCTGGGCGCCCCCTACCTTGTAGATATCGCTGACGCCGGCGATGTCGGCCGCAACCAGGATGTAGGGATTGAGCGTTCCTCCGGGAACGGGAGAGCACATGATGAGATGCTCTACGCCCGCGACCTTGGCCGGGATCACGTTCATGAGCACCGACGACGGGTAGCAGGCCTTGCCGCCGGGCACGTAGACCCCGGCGCGACCGATCGGGCGTGCAAGCTGTCCCAGGATGACGCCGTCGGCTTCCTGGTTGACCCAGGAACTGATCTTCTGTTTCTCATGGAATGAGCGGATATTCGCGGCAGCGAGCTTCAGGGCATCCACCTTTTTCTGGTCAACGTGAGCGTAGGCGTCCTTGATCTCTTGCGGCGTTACTTTAATGTCCTTGAGCGCGAGCGCCACTCGGTCGAACTTTTCCGTGTATTCGAGGAGGGCCGGATCGCCTTCCTTGCGCACGCGCTCCACGACCTCTTTCACCACGACGGCAACCTCGTCGGTCGCGGTCTCGCCGCGGTTGATGATGCGTTTAAGTTCGGCTGCGATGTCCTGGTGCTGTGAATCGAAGATCTTCATGAGGAAAACCCTTCTAATTGCGGATTTCGGATTGCGGATTTTGGATTTGCAGAGGCGTAAGGAGCAAGGCCTCGTAAATCATTTACAACGTGTTCGTGAATGACGATCAGAGTGGTTTCATTACTGTTGTTTTAGCAGTAAATCCGCAATCCGAAATCCGCGATCCGCAATAGACTCACGCTCTTTTGATATCCGCCCCAAGCGCCGACAGCTTCTGCTCGATGTTGTCATATCCCCGGTCGAGATGGTAGATGCGCGAAATAACGGTCTGGCCTTCGGCTGCGAGGCCCGCCAAGATGAGCGACGCGCTCGCCCGGAGGTCTGTTGCCATGACCGGCGCAGCCGAGAGCTTCGGCACGCCCTTGATGATGGCCGTGCGCCCGTCGGTCTGGATATCGGCGCCCATCCTGCGGAGCTCGGCAACATGGGTGAAGCGGTTCTCGAAAATGGTCTCGTTGATCATGCTGGCGCCGTCCGCCAGCGACACGAGGCTCATGATCTGGGCCTGCATGTCCGTGGGGAACCCCGGGTACTCCAGCGTCTTGACGTTCACGGGCTTGATGCAGCGCTGGCCCTGCACATGGATCGTATGGTCCGTCGTGGTCACGATAGCGCCTGCTTCGGTCACTTTCGAGATGACCGCGTCCAGGTGGCCGGCAAAGCAGTTCCTGATCAGGATATCGCCGCCCGTTATGGCCGCAGCGATCACGAAGGTGCCGGTCTCGATGCGGTCGGGCATGACCGTATAGTCCATGGGCCGGAGGTTCTCAACGCCCTGGATCCTGATGATGTCCGTGCCGGCGCCCTCGATCTTCGCGCCCATCTGGATGAGCGCCTGGGCCAGGTCGACGATCTCGGGTTCGCGCGCCGCGTTCTCGAGCGTGGTCTCTCCTTCGGCAAGGGCGGCAGCCATCATGAGGTTCTCGGTGCCGGTCACTGTCACGGTGTCGAAGCAGATATGGGCGCCCTTGAGTTTCTTTGCACTGGCAACGACGTAACCGTGTTCGATCTCGACGCTCGCGCCGAGCTTTTCCAATCCCATAAGGTGGAGGTTGATGGGCCGGGCGCCGATGGCGCATCCGCCCGGCAGCGAGACCCGCGCCCTGCCCATGCGCGCGACCAGCGGCCCGAGGACGAGCACCGACGCCCGCATGGTGCGCACGAGATCGTAGGGCGCCTCGGGGTTCGCAAGGCCCGTGGAATCGATCATGATCTCATGGCCCTGCCGTTCGAAGGATATCCCCATGTTCTGGAGGATCCTGCCGAAAGTGGTGACGTCGGCCAGCTGAGGCACGTTCGCGATGCGATGTTTGCCGCCGCACAACAGTCCGGCCGCAAGGATCGGGAGCGCCGCGTTCTTTGCGCCGCTGATCATTACTTCGCCGCTGAGTTTCTTCCCGCCAATGATGTAGATGGATTTCATGATGAAGACAGTAGCCAGGAGTCAGGAGACAGAATCCTGTATGCTTACTGCTACGCCTTTCTTGCTACCAGAACTCTTTCAATTCCTGCCAGGTCCTTGATGATCTCCGGCGCCCGGTAGCTCCCGGTATTTTTAACAATCGTGCTGAATTCAGCAGCCTGGCCCATGCCCATTTCCATGATCAGTGAGCCGCCTTTTTTCAGGAACGGCGATGCCTGATGTATGATCGCTGCTCCGATCTCGATGCCTTTGGGCCCCGCAATGAGCGCCATCACCGGTTCGAAATCCCTGACCTCGGGCTGAAGCCCCGACAGTTCGTTTGCGGGGATATAAGGCGGGTTTGTCGCGATCACATCGACCCTGCCCTGAAGATCGAGCTCCTGGAACGGCGCGAACAGGTCACCGGCAAGAAAGCGGATCCGCGCGGCGACCTCGTTCTTGCGAGCGTTCTCCTGAGCAATGTCCAGTGCCGGCTCCGATCGATCGGCAGCAAAGACCTGCGCGTTTAAAAGCTCTTTTGCCAAACTGACCGCAATGCAGCCGGAGCCGGTGCAAAGGTCGATGATCACGGGCGACATGACCATGTTGACCGCCTTCAGGGCGGCCTCGACCACGAATTCGGTCTCGGGTCGCGGGATCAGCACGTCGGGCGTGACCTTGAATGGCAGACCCCAGAATTCCTGTCTGCCCGTGATGTACTGCAGCGGCTCGCGCACTGATCGACGGTCAATGATCAGTTCATACTGCCGGAGCGATCGGTCGTCCAGGGTGTCCTGATTGTGTGCCAGGAGCCAGGCGCGGTCTTGTCCCAGAACATGGCAGAGAAGCACCTCTGCGTCGAGCCGCGCATTGTCGACCTTGTGTGCCGCCAGCCGCGCGGTCGCCTTGTTTATCGTTTCAATGATGGTCAAAGTGATAAATTTCGGATTGCGGATTTCGGATTGCGGATTTTAGGTTCAAGCCATAATTCAGAAATCCGCAATCCGAAATCCGCAATGACTTTTAGAGGTTCTTCAGCCGTTCGGCATTCGTTGCCGAGGTCAAACCGTCGATGAACTCATCGAGATCGCCGTCCATGACTGCATCGAGCCGGTAGAGCGACAACCCGATGCGGTGATCGGTCACGCGGCTCTGCGGAAAATTGTAGGTCCTGATCTTTTCGCTGCGTTCGCCTGATCCGACCTGCGATTTACGGTCCTGGGCGGTCTCGGCATCCTGACGGGCCCGTTCTTTTTCGAGGAGACGGGATTTAAGGATCTTCATGGCCTTTTCACGGTTCTTGAGCTGCGAGCGCTCATCCTGGACCGCGACCACCTCGCCGGTGGGGATGTGCGTGATGCGGACCGCGGAGTACGTGGTGTTCACGCACTGGCCGCCGGGGCCCGAGGAGCAGTAGGTGTCGATGCGCAGATCCTTCTGCTCGATGTTCACTTCCACATCGTCGACCTCGGGAAGCACAGCCACGGTCACCGTCGAGGTGTGGATCCTGCCGGCAGCTTCCGTCGCCGGTACGCGCTGCACCCGGTGTACGCCGCTTTCGTATTTGAGCCTGCTGAACACGCCCTTGCCCTGGATCTGGGCGATCACTTCCTTGGCACCGCCCACGCCGGTGGTGCTCATGTCGAGCAGGGTCAGTTTCCAGCGTTTCTTTTCAGTATATCGGGAGTACATGCGGAAGAGTTCCGCTGCAAAAAGGCCGGCCTCGTCGCCGCCGGCGCCTGCACGTATCTCGAGGAAAACGTTCCGGTCGTCGCGCGGGTCCTTGGGCACCAGCATGAGCCGCAGCTCCTGTTCCATCTGCGTGATCTTCGGCGAAAGCTCCTTGAGCTCGGCTTCGGCCATTGCGCGCAGTTCTGGGTCGGACTGCTTGTCGTTGGTGATCTCGTTGGCTTCGCTGATCTGCTTTTCCAGGTCTTTGTAGGCGCGGTAGTGGGTCACCACGTCTTCAATATCCGATCGCTCCCGGGAGTACTTCTGGTACTGCTGATGGTTGGCAGCGACGCCCGGATCGGACAACAGCCTGGTCAGTTCATCGAATTTTTCTGCAACAGCTTCAAGTTTTCTAAGCATAGATAGTTTTTTTGCCACGAAGGCACGAAGACACAAAGTAAAAATAAGGTAACCGGTCAGATCAATACATCGTATACAGCTTCAAAATCAGGAGCTTCTAAGCGACGAGATTTCACCGATTAAAATACCTGAATTATGTTTTTAAAATCTGAGTCCATCAGAGAAAGCTGCGGATAAAAGATTATTTTGTTTTTGTACTATCCTTATCGGGGTAGAGGTGCTGAATCTTAGAAACAAACTTGTCTTTCTTCGTGCCTTAGTGACTTCGCGGCAGAATGGTGTCTTAAGATGTCAACAAAAAACCCCGCCTTAGCGGGGTTCCATGGCGAGGGCTTCACGCATCGCCGTGATGGCCACTTCGATCTGGTCATCCGACGGTTCCCGCGTCGTGAGGCGCTGCAGCCAGAGGCCCGGCTGCATCAGTTTCCGGATCAGCGGGTTGGCGCAGTGTTTGGCGCTGTATTTGATGAACTCGTAGCCCAACCCGGCGATAACAGGGAGCAGCACGATCCGGGAAGCTGCTTTTGCCCAGAAGGGCCAGGACCCGGGGACGAGCGAGAACAAGGCAATGGAGATGACGACCACGGTCAGCAAAAAGCTGGTGCCGCAGCGCGGGTGGATGCGGGAGTAGGGTCTGGCATTCTCCACCGTTAGCTCGACCCCTGCCTCGTAGGTCGCGATGGCCTTGTGTTCGGCGCCGTGATACTCAAAGACCCGGCGGATGTCCTTCATATAGGAGATGCCCGATACGTAGCCAAGGAACAGGACCACGCGGAATGCGCCATCGGTGAGATTGAACAGGATGCTGTTCCGGTTGACCGCAGCGTACTGGGTGCCGAGCAGGCTGGTAAGCAGGAGCGGGAGCCCCAGGAAGAGCCCGAGCGAAAAGGCGAGCGCTACGATCATGGTGCCGGCCATGGCAAAGGTCCCGATCTCCTCTTTCTTCCCGTCCTCGCTTTCGAGTGCTTCGTTGGCCGAAAAGTTCAGTGCCCGGATGCCGAGCCACAGGGCCTCAAAGAGCGCCGCCGATCCCCGGACGATCCTGGTCTTGAGGAACGGAAAACGCTCCCCTATGGGCAGGATGGTTTGTCGGTAGATCGCGATCTCGGCGTCAGGCTTCCCCCCCTTGCGCACCGCAACGGTGTAGGCATGGGGAGAGCGCATCATAACGCCTTCGAGAACCGCCTGGCCGCCTATTTGTATTTTTTCGGACAAAACAGAAACCTCACGGGGCTTGTTCTTCCAGAAGAAAGGCGGCCGAAAAGGCCGCCGTTGGCGATGCTATTTGGCGTATTTTTTCCGGAACTTGTCGACGCGGCCTTCGGTGTCGATCAGTTTCTGCTTGCCGGTGAAGAACGGATGGCAGACCGAACAGATGTCGAGCCGAAGCGTCTCTTTTGTTGACCGGGTGGTGAACTTTTCCCCGCAGGCACAGCTTACTGTTGCCAGCTTGTAATCGGGATGAATGCCTTCTTTCATGACCTGAACCTCCTAAAGAATGACTGCGAAAGCCGAAAACTACGGCCCTCGTTGATTGAGAGCGGGAATAATATACCAACTACGCCGGAATTTCAAGTAAAATCTACTTGTTCATGGAGTCCAGGAAATCCCGGTTCGTTTTGTTCTGTTTCAGCTTCTCCAGCAGGAACTCCATGCTTTCCACGGTGGACAGCGGGTTCAGCACCTTCCGGAGCACCCACATACGGTTCAGGTCGTCCTTGTCCACAAGGAGCTCTTCCTTGCGGGTACCCGAGGCATTGATGTCGATGGCCGGGAACACGCGCTTGTCCACGAGCTTCCGGTCAAGGTGGAGCTCCATGTTGCCTGTGCCCTTGAACTCTTCAAAGATCACATCGTCCATGCGGCTGCCGGTGTCCACCAGCGCCGTGGCGAGGATGGTGAGGCTGCCGCCGTTCTCGATGCTGCGGGCCGCGCCGAAGAACCGCTTCGGCCGCTGGAGCGCGTTCGCATCCAGACCGCCGGAGAGGACCTTGCCTGAGGCAGGGATGATGGCATTATGCGCCCGGGCCAGGCGGGTGATGCTGTCGAGCAGGATAACGACATCTTTTTTGTGCTCGACAAGACGTTTCGCTCGCTCGCTCACCATGTCGGCGACCTGCACATGCCGCTGGGGCGGCTCATCGAAGGTGGAGCTGATGATCTCGGCTTTGACCTGCCGCGCCCAGTCCGTGACCTCTTCCGGCCGTTCGTCGATCAGGAGCACGATCAGTTTAATGTCGTTATGGTTCTTCAGGATGGCCTTGGCAATGGCTTGGAGCAGCATGGTCTTGCCGGTCCTGGGCGGAGCCACGATCATACCGCGCTGGCCCATGCCGATGGGGGTGACCAGGTCCATGGCGCGGGTCGTATAATCGGTCGGTGAATGTTCGAGCTTGATCTTTTTTTCAGGATAATAGGGGGTCAGGTTGTCGAAGAGGATCTTGGACCGTGATATTTCCGGGTCCTCATAGTTGATCGCGTCGACCTTGAGCAGGGCGAAGTATCGCTCGCCTTCCTT
>JBGQDI010000110.1:0-8225 GCA_041495765.1 Nitrospirota bacterium | reverse complement strand
CGATCACGCGAGGTCCGGCAAAACCGATAAGGCTCTTGGGCTCTGCCAGGATGATGTCACCCAGCATGGCAAAGCTCGCGGTGACGCCGCCGAAGGTCGGGTCCGTCAGGATCGAGATGAACGGAAGGCCGGCCTGCCCCAAACGCGCAACGGCGGCTGAAGTCTTTGCCATCTGCATGAGCGAGAGTATCCCCTCCTGCATGCGCGCGCCACCTGAAGAGGCGACCGAAACAAAGGGGGTCTTGTTCTCGATGGCCCGCTCCACGGTCCGGGCGATCTTCTCCCCCACGACCGACCCCATGCTGCCGCCCATGAAATTGAAGTCCATGATCACGAGGGACACGGGCCTTCCGCCGATCTTGGCCTCGCCGGAAATGATCGCGTCCTTCAGGCCTGTCTTCTTGCGGCTTCCCTTCAGTTTGTCCTTGTAGTCCTTGAACCCGAGAAAATCCCGGGGAGACAAACCGTCCTCGACCTCGAGGAAGCTGCCTTCATCAACGAGGTAGGGCAGCCGTTCCGAGGCTGAGATCCGGAAGTGATAGTCGCACTTCGGGCAGACCTTGAAGTTTTTGTCCACTTCCTTGCGATAGATGATCTCTTTGCAATTATCGCATTTGACCCAGAGCCCCTCAGGGATCTTTACTTTTTTTGCCGGTGCTTCCGCTGCTGCGCTCTCGGGTCGTTCTTTTTTAAACCAAGCCATAACTCTCCTGCAAACACTGGATCTTAATTCCTAAATCCTAAACAAGATCGATTCGTTTGTTTAGTGTTTCGTGTTTGCTATTTTGTATTTGTTTAGAACTGGTATGTCTTGCCTTCCTGCAACACCTTTACGTTCGTCCTGCCCAACGCCCGGAGTTCGCTGGTCACCTTTTTCTTGTGTACCGGTTTGATATGGTAGATGTAGATCGGCACGGTATTCCTGACCTTGGCCCTGGTGAGGTCGGCGTGGAGCTGCGCCGGAGTGAAGTGGCCGCTTAATCCCGCGATCATGTCCAGGCTGTTCGGGAATGACGTATCCACGATGATCGCTTTGAGGTTCTTTGCTTTCGACGCGACCTTCCAGAGGTCCTCGTTGGGGCCCGTATCGGCGCTGTAAATGATCGTCGATCTGGCGTCGCTTACCATGAATCCCACCGCAGGAACCGGATGGTTCATGGGAATGGCCTGCACCTTGAGCCCTGCAACGGCTATCGGCGCACCTGCTGCAAAAGGTTTATACGCCAGCACGGGATTTTTCGCCGTCGGGATCTTCGTGAAGTCCGGCCAGATCAGGTCGTTCATCAAGTGCTTTTTGATGGCGTCGATCACCTTGGGGATGGCGCGGATATTGACCGGCTGTTTGATGCGCCCGATGATGTTGTCCGCAAGGAACAAAAGCGACTTGATATGATCAAGATGGGTATGGCTGATAAAGATATCGGTGATCCTGCTCTGCGCCTGGATGGTCAAGGCCGCGGTTATGGTGCCGGCATCCAGCATGACGGTGTCGTTCACCAGAAACCCCGGCGGATTGTGCCCGATCGCTTCTGAACCGGAGCAGCCCAGTATTTTTATCTTCATTCACCCTCCCTCGTTGGTGTATGGCGTATGGTGAGGTATTCCGCGCATAAGCGCGGCCGTCTTCTCTTACTTGAGGCCGATCAGGTCGTACACGACCACCGGGAACTGCTTCCCCTTGACGGTCACCGACCCCAGTTCGTTCGCGACCACGACATCCTTCACCTTTTCATAGGTATATTCCGAGATGATGATATGATTATTATACTGTCTTGTCAAGCCTTCCAGCCGCGCGCCGAGGTTCACGTTATCCCCGATGACCGTGTAATCCATTTTCTTGCCCAGTGCTCCCATGTTCCCGACCACCATGCCCCCGGTGTTGATCCCGATGCCGATATCGATGACATACCTGCCCTCGGCCGCCCATTTCGCCTGCAGCTTTTTCAGTTTTTCGATCATGGCAAGGGCACATCGACATGCTCGCTCGGCATGGTCGGGCTGGCCGATGGGAGCCCCCCAGAGGACCATGACGGCGTCTCCGACGAACTTATCGAGGGTCCCTTCGTGTTCGAAAACGATGTCGGTCATGGCGCCCAGATACTCGTTCAAGAGGGAGACCACTTCCTCGGGCTCGTGCTTTTCGGAAAAGGACGTAAAACCGCGGATGTCGGAAAAGAGCACCGTGATCTCCTTGCGGTCGCCTCCCAGCTTGGCCTTGCTCGGGTCCCTGATAAGCTCGTCAACGATGCGTTTCGAAACGTAACTGGAGAACATCTTGCGGATGTCCCGGGCACGCCGCTCTTCCGTGAAGAAGCGGTAGGCGGTCTGGCTGGTGTAACCGAAGAGCAGCGCCGAAGCGGGGTAGACGAGATTGAACCAGATCCCTTTTCCCACGAAGAGATAGTACACCGCTCCCGCATAGGACGCGAAAAGCAGGAGGAACAGGCCTGCGCCGGCCTTGGCGCCAAGCCGTGGGATCGCAATGCCGAGGATGATAGCGAACAGAAAGACCAGCGGTATGTCCATCGCCGCCGTGCGGCGGAGGAAGTCCTCGTGCAGGATATTGTCCACCACGCTGGCGTGCTTTTCGATCCCCGCCATATTGGGTGAGAAGGGAGTGACGCGGAGATCGTAGATGCCGATGGCCGTTGCGCCGATCAGAACGACCTTGTCCTTGAGCTTTTCTGCCGGCACCAGGCCGTCAAGGATGTCCGCGACCGGATACTGGGGGAACGTGTTGTTCGGACCCCGGTAGTTGATGAGCATGCGGCCGAATTCGTCAATGGGAATGCGCGTGTTGTCCAGCTGGACCGAGCCGTTGAAGTCAAGCGCCGCCTGCTCGGGGCTCAGCTGCCGGTACAACCGCGCAGCCTGCAATCCGATGGGCGGATAATAGTCCCCCTGATACTCAATGGCCAGCGGCTCCCAGCGGAGTGTGCCGTCGCGATCGGGGACCATATTGATATGCGCGAGGCTCTTTGCGAACGCCGAGAACCGCAGCAGCGGCGGAAGGACCATCCTGGCATGGAACGGGCTGAGCGGCGCGCCCGTGTTCCTGAGCACGGCGAAGGCCGAGGGCAGCATGAAATCAAGCTTCTTGTCCGTGAATCCCGACTCCTTGTAGCCCGCTTCGGTAAAATCGAACACGACCGGCAGGACCACACGGCCGCTCTGCATGATCGCCTGCTGGAACATATCGTCGGAGGCTACATTCTCCGATTCAGCGAAGAACACATCGAACACGATGACCCGGGCGCCGAGCTCGGTCAGGCGGTCGACGACCCGGGCCCAGACCGAGCGCGACCAGGGGAACCGGCCCAGCTTATTGATGCTCTTTTCATCGATGGCGGCAATGACCGTTTCCGGGCCCGGTGCGATGGCGCCACGGAGATTGAACCGGAAATCGAGCGTCTTCTCTTCAAGCATGTCCATGAACCCTATGTTCATGACGTGCATGAGCGAAAGCACGAGCGCCACGATGAGCGCTATGGTAAGCCCTGCCTTTTTCCCTGCAGACTGCTTCATGGTCTCTCCCTGAGCACGGTCCTGCCGGCCAAGCCGCGGCGCTAGGCCATTTCCCCGAAGATCTCGCGCATTTCGAGGTACCGGACGAGCTTGTCGACCTGCTCCTGGTTCATGATGCGGACCTTATCCTCGCTGAGGTTCACGATGCGCACGCTTGCCAGTTTCTCCAGGATCGACCTGACCTGGGCGGCCTCGATGCCTGCTACGCCTGCCAGATCATCGACGGTCATGGTGAACTCGCCGCCCTTTTTGTTGTCGCGCACATGCTTCGCCAGGATGCTCACGAGCCGGCTCGTATTGTCCTTGATCATCAAAGATTCCATCTGGTCGTTGGTCTCGCGCAGCCGGTCGGCAAGTCGTTTGATGAACCGGACCGCGATCTCGGCGTTGCCACGGATCAATGCATCGAAGGTCTTCCGATCGATCATCAGCATCTCGCATTCTTCGACGGTCTCGGCCGAAGCAGAGCGGGGTTTGTCGTTCAGAATGGCCATCTCGCCGAAGAACTCGCCCTTTTCCAGCGTCGCCAGGGTCTTTTCCACGCCGCGGATCTTCTTGCTGATCTTCACCCTGCCGGACTGGATGATGTACATTTCCTCGCCCCGCTCCCCTTCATTGAAGAGCACCGTGCCGGGCGGGATCTTTCTGCCGAACCTGGAGAACAACTGGACCTGAACCTCGCTCATACGAACCCCCTTGGTGATTGGTCAATGGTCATGAGTATCTGATTTCTCTTTACCGCTTTGTACGAATCTTACCATGTCATGAAGGTTAACCTTGGACACGGATAGGGGCGGATCGAATTATGAAGCATCAGGATAATGCCCTGCTGCATCTGCTCGTATCAGAGCCTTGATCGGCTTATTCCGTGTCAAAGCTTTACCCTTTGGTTGTGATCATCAACCGCCGACGATCGTAATATCTCCGGCCTCGCAAGCCCGGAGAAAAGCATTGACGATCTCCGGATCGTAGAACCCTCCGGAGCAGCGTTTGATCTCCTCTGCTGCGGACCTCCAGTCAGCAGCTTTGCGATAGGGACGATCGGTCGTGATCGCATCGAAGGTATCGGCGATCGCGATGATACGCGCGTGGACCGGGATATTTGCGCCTTTGAGCCCGTCGGGGTACCCGCTGCCGTCCCATTTTTCATGATGGGCGCGCAGGATCTTCCTGACGTCCTTCATCTGTTCGATATGGTCGAGAATGTCCTCGCCCACCAGCGGATGTTCGCGCATGTGGCTGATCTCTTCATGGTTGAGCCCGCCCTCTTTCAGCAGCACGCTGTCCCTGATCCCGATCTTTCCGATGTCGTGCAGCACTGCAGCCAGGCGAAGCGCCTCCACATCGTTCATTGACAGCGACATGTGCCGAGCGATCGCAGCACTATACTCCACCACGCGCTTGATATGGCCGCCCGTATAGGGGTCCTTTTTTTCGACCGCAGCGGCCAGCGCCTCGGCCGTGTTCAGGAACGTTTCCTTGAGCTCGGCATAGAGATGGGCGTTCTCGAGCGCCACCGCCACCTGGTTGGCAAGGGTCCAGCAGACCTCGAGGTCGTCCTCGGTAAAGAGCGCGCCGTCCTTTTTATTCACCGCCTGGAGCACCCCGATCACGCCGCTCCGGGAGCGGATGGGTACGCAGACCATGTTGCGGGTGACGAAATCCGTGATCGTCTGGGCGCGCCTGAAGTACCGGGGGTCGTTCTGCACATCATTGATCAGTGCGGGCTGGTCGTTCGCCGCCACCCAGCCGGCGATGCCTTCGCCCATCCTGAGGCGCATCTGCTTGACCTGCAGTTCCTTCTCTCCCAGCGCCACTTCGAAATAGAGGTCGCCGGTCCGCTCATCCACGAGCAGCAGCGAGCCTACCTCGGCGCCCAGCAGGCTGGTCACCGCCTCGATGGCGCGCTGGCGCACCTCGCGCTGGTTCAGCGTGGAGTTCAGGACCAGGGCGAGCTCCAGTTGCGTTGTCCGGCGCTGGGCCTCCAACCTGCTGCCGGACAGGAGGACGGTGTAGGCCACATCCAGGGCGAGCTGCCCGGCAAGCGTATCGAGCATTTCCTTGTCTTCCCTGCCAAAGGGCCGGCCCACCGATTTGTTGATGATCTCCACCACCCCGATCACGCCGCCCGAGGTCGTTAGCGGCGACGCAAGGATATTGCGGGTGGGGAAGCGCATCTCGGAGCTGATTTTGCTGCTCCACTTCGTGTCCCTGCCCACATCGGAGCTCAAATAGGTCTTGCCGGTCCTGAATACCCAGCCGGCGATGCCTTCTTCGGTCGACAATTGCCTGCCGATGAGCTTCTGCGATCCCGGACCGGCACTTGCCCGGAACACCAGGTTCTCGCCATCGTGCATGAGGATGGACCCGGCAGCGGTGTTGGTCAGTTTCAGGATCACGGTGAGATAATTGGAGAGCAGTGTATCCAGCTCGACGGAGCCGATGTTCTTGCTGGTGAGCAGTTCCTGCTTGACCTTCTGGAGCAGGACCATTTTCTTGAGGGCGCTCAATTCGGCACGGAGCGCGGTATGTTCTTTTTCCGAGACGGCCTTCTTCACGGTTGTTGGCTTCCGGGCTGCGGGAACGGTGCGACGCGTCGTGGTTCCCGATTTTCGTGCTTTGCCGGCCACGTTGCTCTTTTTAATCGCCATGTCCCGCAAGTACCCCCTGTTTAAGCGCCCTGACGAACGCCGCGGACCTTTCGATAAGGTCTCCGGAACCGCCGTTCTCCTCGATCACCTTGACCAGGGCACTGCCGACGATCACGCCGTCGCCCCCCCACCGGGCGACCTGCGCTGCCTGGTCCGGCGAGGAAATGCCGAATCCGACGGCAACGGGCTTGTCCGTCATGGTCTTGATCCTGGTGAGCGATTCCTGGATCGATTGCTGCAACCCGGTCCGTGCCCCGGTCACACCGGTAAGCGAGACATAGTAGACAAAACCTTGAGACAGTCTGCTTACTAACTTGATACGCTCGTCCGTGCTCGTTGGAGCGAGCAGGAAGATCATGTCCAGTCCGGCTTTCTTTGCCAGCGGGACCAGAGTCCCTGCTTCCTCAGGAGGAAGATCGGGAAGGATAATGCCGTCCAGGCCTGCGGCCACGGCATCGTGGACAAAGCGCTCCTCACCGTAATGAAAGATCAGGTTGTAGTAGGTCATGAGAATGAGCGGTATCTTACTCTCTGCACGAACAGCTTCAACAAGGCCAAGGACGTCACCGATGCTGGTTCCGTGCTTGAGAGACCTGATTGCAGCCTTCTGGATCGTAGGCCCGTCCGCCAACGGATCGGAGAACGGCGCGCCAAGTTCGATAATATCGGCTCCGGCCTGTTCCAACGCCAGGACCAGCTTTTTCGTTGCAGCCATATCCGGGTCCCCTGCCATCAGGTAGGGAATGAGCGCTGTTTCGTTCTTTTTCTTGAGCCGGCTAAAAGTATTTTTGATCCGTGACATAAGGTTTGTTTTGTCCAGTTTTATATTTTATTCCGCAATCCGCTATCCGAGATCCGCAATCGTTACAGTTCCACCCCTTTGATCTTCGCAACCTGCATAACATCCTTGTCGCCGCGGCCGGAGAGGTTGCAGATGATGATCTTGTCTTTGCCGAGCGTTGGGGCCAGTTTCAGGCAGTAAGCCACCGCGTGCGCACTCTCCAGCGCCGGAATGATCCCCTCAAGACGTGACAGAAGGTCGAAGGCCTCCATGGCCTCTTCATCGATGGCATAGGTATACTCGATGCGTCCTGAATCCCGATAGAACGCGTGCTCAGGGCCCACAGCTGCGTAATCAAGCCCGGCGGAAACAGAGTGCGTCAGTTCGATCTGCCCCTGCTCATCCTGCAGCACAAAGGTCTTGGTCCCCTGTAGCACGCCCAGGGAACCTCCGGCGAACCGTGCAGCATGTTTGCCGCGCTCGATGCCGAGACCGCCGGCCTCGACGCCGTACATCTTTACTGCAGCGTCCTCAAGGAACTCATAGAACAGGCCGATGGCGTTCGAACCGCCGCCGACGCAGGCGACCAGGGCGTCAGGCAACCGGCCTTCCAGTTTCATGATCTGCTTCTTCGCCTCCCGTCCGATCACGGACTGGAAGTCGCGTACCATCATGGGGAAGGGGTGGGGACCGAAGGCCGTGCCGAGCACATAATGCGTGTTCGCCACGTTCGTGATCCAGTCGCGCATGGCCTCGTTGATGGCGTCCTTGAGCGTCTTGCTGCCGAGGTCGACGGGCCGCACCGTCGTTCCCAGGAGCTTCATACGGAACACGTTCAGCGACTGGCGCGCCACGTCATCGGTGCCCATGTAGACCTCGCAATCGAGGCCGAACATGGCAGCTGCCGTGGCAGTCGCAACTCCGTGCTGCCCTGCGCCGGTCTCGGCGATGACGCGGGTCTTGCCCATGCGCTTGGCAAGCAGCACCTGGGCCAGGGAATTGTTGATCTTGTGAGCGCCGGTATGGCAAAGGTCCTCGCGTTTGAGGTAGATCTTCGCGCCGCCGAGGTGGTCGCTCAGCCGCTTGGCGTAATAGAGCGGCGTGGACCGGCCGATGAACTCTTTGGAATAATAATCAAGCTCTGCCTGGAATTCCTTGTCCTTCTTCGCCGCAAGGTAGGCGGACTCCAGTTCAGCAAGCGCCGGCATCAATGTTTCCGGCGCGAACTTCCCGCCATAGATGCCGAAATGTCCCTTCTTGTCCGGAAT
>JBGQDI010000109.1:0-8280 GCA_041495765.1 Nitrospirota bacterium | reverse complement strand
GATCGGTGCAGCTCTGGCAATGGCAGCAATGGTGTCGGCAGTTCCTTTCGTTCTGGCGGAAGAGTCAAGCATTCAATTAAAGGAAGTGGTCGTTACGGCCACCAAGACCGAAAAAGAACCTCAGGACGTAACGCAGTCCGTAACGGTCATCACCGCCGACGAGATTCGCAAATCGGGGGCAACAACCGCGGCGGAGGCCATCGAAAGAAGCGCGGGCGTTCAGGTGAACTCCAACGGCGCGCTGGGCGCGACCAGTTCCCTTAATATCAGGGGGGCGAATTCGGAGCAGGTCCTGGTGCTTTTGGACGGCAGACGATTGAATTCGGCGGGCTCAGGGGGCTTCGATATGGCCAATCTCCCGGTTTCTCTTGACCAGATAGAAAAGATCGAGATCGTGCGTGGCCCTTCTTCAGCCCTGTATGGCGCGGACGCCGTCGGAGGCGTTGTTAATATTATTACAAAGAAACCAACGGGAGCTTTGACGACGGTTACCGGGCAGGCCGGAAGCCATGGTTTCGAGTCTCTCGCGCTTAGTAATTCGAATAAGTTTGATAAATTTTATTACACGCTCTCCGCCGGCAAGGAGAAGTCCACGGGTTTTCGGGTGAACAGCGACCTGGACCAGGGCATCGCGGGTGCAAAGCTTGGTTATGATATCAGCCCCGATTCCAGCGTGGAATTCACCTCTGATTGGATCGGAAAGGAAATTGGCGTGCCAGGAGCGACTAATTTCACGAGCACTCTAGCCCGTGAGTGGGACCGGAACCTCGGTTCATCGCTCACCTACAGGGTGAGGTTCTCGAAAGAGCTCGACGTGAAGCTGAATGCGTACCAGAACCGTGACAAGATCATCTATATGGACCCGTCGTTCCCTCCTGCCAGCATTCATACAACGACCTCTACTGGTACGGAGGAACAGGCGAACTGGCTCGCCAACTCCCGGAATTTGTTCACCTTCGGCGTGGATGCGCGGCAGGACCATATCGCCAGCACCGATGCGGGCGAACACACGGCATCACTCTGGGCAGTCTACCTGCAGGACGAAATTTCTTTCGGCGAACAGCTCATTGTCGTTATCGGAGGCAGAGACGACGACCATTCGGTATACGGCAATAAATTCAGCCCCAAGATAAGCGCGCGTTACCTTTTTGCAGGAACAGGCACGATCTTCCGCGCCTCCGCCGGCAAGGCTTTCAGGGCTCCGACGTTTAATGAATTGTATTTTGTTGATACCTTTGGCGATAAGGGGAACCTCAATCTCAAACCGGAGTCGGCAACTGAATATGAAGCGGGAGTGGAACAGCCGTTCGGGAACGGGAATTCAGTGCAGGTGACCGGCTACGAAAGAAAGATCGATAATCTTATCTCCTGGCAAACGAATTCCCTGGGCGGGTATTCCCCGGTCAACATTGGTCGGGCGAAGATCACCGGAGTTGAAGCTGGAGCAAAATTCAAGTTTTTTGATTCGCTTACCTGGAATGCTAATTACACGTATATCAACCCGGTCGACGAAGTGAGCGGAGCCAAGATTTACGCGATCCCTCAACAGACGCTCAGCAGTTCCCTGAATTTCGTATTTCCCATGAGGACGAACATTAATTTTGACGGACTCATGGTAAAACGTTATGTGAGGCCCACCGAAGATGCGTGGCACTATGCGACCTTTGACGGCAAAATAACTCAGCCGATTGATCTTGGCCGCGGTATGAAGACAGATGTTTTTTTCGGCATAAAAAATATTTTTGATCGCAAGTTTGCTTCGATACGGACATATGACTTTACTGACACAGTTCACAAGGGTGATTATCCCATGCCGCCCAGGGAAATATTCGCAGGTGTCTCGCTTTTCTTTTAGGTAACAGTATAATAAACAAGAGGGCGCGGGGTCTGCGCGCATTGAGCCCCGCGTCCTCTGTAATTATGAATTATGTTTTCGTGATAAATATGACGTTTCGGAAATCGCTCATACTCTCGTTAACCATGCACGTTTTCCTCTTCGGGACAACCGTTGCCTTCGCCCGCTATGCCGGGGGTTTGTTCCATGTACGCAATGAACCGATCACGGTAACGCTGGTGGGCAACAATGGCAGCTCGGTTACCGATGGTGGGCCAAGAAAAACAGTAACGGCTTCGTTCAGCGGCACGGAACAACATGCCCTTGCAACGGTTCGAGAACAGGCGCTTGAGAACGTATCCAGATCAGCACTTCAGGATGACGATTTATCGGTGCGGCAGCAAAATATTAGTACGTCGGCACACCAGGATGCACAGGGAAATGTCGAGGGGATTGAAAAGGGGCAGGGCTCCAATAATAGTCAGGCTGCCGGTTCCCCGAACGGATCTCTTTCTTCCGAGCAGTGGGCAGTGATCGTGTCTTCCCTCGAGCGGGCAAAAAGCTATCCCCGGCTGGCCCGCGAACGCGGCATCGAAGGTGTTGTTCATCTCCGGTTCCACGTGAGGTCCCAGGGGGAAGTGGACCATGTTGAGGTCGTCAGAAGCTCGGGGTACGAGATCCTCGATACGGCATCGGTACGAACGGTTTACCGTGCGGCTCCTTTGTCCACGGTCAGCGGCTGGGTTGAAGTGCCGATAGCATATATGCTGAAATGAAGCGATCGTCTGATGCTGAGGGTCCCAAAATGACAGACCTGAAGATTACCTGCCCGGTATGCAAAAAGAAGACGTTCTGGAAGGATAATCCCTTTCGGCCCTTTTGCTCTGAGCGATGCCGTTTGATCGATCTGGGAAAGTGGGCCTCGGATGAATACCGCATTCCGGGTGAGAAAAGAAATGCTGAAGACGAGCATGGTGATGAAAAAATTCCGACGAACGATAGCTAATTTTGCTAAATTATATTACAATATGCCCCAGACACGTTCGACGGATACCCCGGTGTGTCCTGTTTTCAGGAGGCCCGCTGCATGGAAGTACGCTGTGGAAACTGCAATAAACTTTTCCGGATAGCCGATGAGAAGATCTCTGCTTCGGGCATCAAGTTCGCCTGTTCGCAGTGTCGCGGTCCGGTGACGATCACCCGTGAAGAGTTCGAACAGTATGCTCAGGCGAAGACGACCGAACCGGTTGTTCCGACCGCGGCCGTGCAACCGCGGAAAATGGACGTGAAGTGCAACAGCTGCAGCAAGCTTTTCCGGGTGTCCGAGGACAAGATCACGGGCCCGGGCATCAAGTTCGCCTGCTCCAAGTGCGGCAACCCCGTGACCGTCACCCGCGAGGAGTTCCAGCAGTACTTCGAACAGACCAAAGAAACAACGCCTATACCCCCACCCGCCGTTCCGCAACCGTTGAAAATGGAAGTACGCTGTGGAAGCTGCAGCAAGCTCTTTCGTATAGCCGAGGACAAGATAACGGGCGCAGGCATCAAGTTCGCCTGCTCAAAATGCGGCGCGACCGTAACGGTCTCGTTAGAAGATTTTGAAGTTTACAAACGCAACCTTGACACAGCAGGTCAGGTATCGGACCGCGCGATGTCCCAGACGCCGGTGATTCCACCCGTCCCGTCGTCAGTTGCTGTACCGGTGACCGTCGCGCCGCCCGAGAAACCTCGGACGGGCATTGAAAAGCAGCAAACTCCTGTTGCGACATTCTCCGGTGACGCTGAAAGAACGGCGCCGCTTTCGGCAACAGAACCTTCTGTTCTACCTCAGCCCGCTCCGCCAACGAAGGACAGGGAAGCAGCAACGGCCGCCCCTGCAGCAGCATCGAAGCCTGCTACGCCTGCAGTGCCGGTGGTCAAAGCCGCGCAGAAACCCCTTCAACAGGCTGTACCTGAAACAAAACCCCTTCCGTCGCAGCCGCGCGAGCAGACCAAGGCTGCCATAAAACCGAGGCCCCAACCACCAGCTCCTGTTCGGACGACGACAGGAACATCGGCTTCTGCCGCGGACGAGACCGCTTCCACCTCGAGGCAAGTGATGGTGCTGGCCATCGCCATCCTTATTATCGTGGCGGTCTGTTATGCTGCATTTTCGCACTTTAAAGCATCTACGCCCATGACAAGGATCCCGGCCAGGTTGCAGACGTCGGTCGACGGTCTGCAGGTCGTGAACACCTCGGCTGTCCACGATGCCAAAGGGGACTACGTGATCTCGGGCGATATCGTGAACAGCACGGACGTGGAGCATCCGGCATGGCTCCTGGTCGCTGAAGTATTCAATGCGAACGGGGTGTCGTTGGGCAAGGCAAGAATGTTGAACGGCATTGAGCTTTACACCCGCCGTGACTATGAGATCCTCGCGAAGCGCGGCGCCAATATCCAGGAACTGAAAGCGAGGAACCTTCAGGAACAACGCAGTAACCTCTTGCCCCGTGGCACAGCTCACTTCGAGATCACGGTCATCGAGGCGCCGGCCGGTATCGCGAAACACAGCGCCAGCCTCCAGCCCTTTGATCCCGTGCAGCTATTCAACGAAGTGATCTCAGAACAAAAACAACCATAAAACCTATGACCCGATCCCTTATGATCCAGGGCACCGGCTCCAGTGTCGGGAAGAGCGTGCTCTGCGCGGCATTCTGCCGTATTTTTTACCAGGACGGCCTGCGTGTGGCGCCCTTCAAAAGTCAGAACATGTCGCTCAATTCCTTTGTCACGCGCGACGGCCTTGAGATGGCACGTTCCCAGGTGGTGCAGGCCGAAGCCGCGCGCATTGAACCGTCCGTGGATATGAATCCCATCCTGCTCAAGCCCAGCTCGGATACGGCCTGCCAGGTGATCCTCCAGGGAAAAGTGATGGGGAACTCTTCAGCAGAAGCCTACGGCCGCTCTGTTCATGATGTCTGGTCCGCAGTATGCGACAGTTACGAGCGGCTTGCCCGGCAGTATGAGGTGATCGTGATCGAAGGCGCAGGCAGCCCGGCTGAGGTCAATCTGAAGGACCGCGATATCGTGAACATGCGTACCGCGGAGATGGCAAAGGCACCAGTGCTCCTGGCCGCTGATATCGATAAGGGCGGGGTTTTTGCGTCCCTGATCGGCACCCTGGAACTGCTTGAACCGCATGAGCGGGCGCGGGTCAAAGGTTTTCTGATCAACAAGTTCCGCGGCGACGTCTCTCTTCTTGCTCCCGGCCTCGATTTCCTCGAAAAAAGGACCGGCATTCCCGTGCTCGGCGTCATCCCGTACTTCAAGGACATCTACATTCAGGAAGAGGATGGGGTAGTGCTTGAGAGGCAATGCGGAATGCGGATTGCGGAATGCGGAATAAAAGCAGAAGACAAAAAACCAAAATCTGAAATTGATATTGTCGTAGTCCACCTGCCGCACATCTCAAATTTCACCGACCTTGACGCGCTTGCAGCGGAGCCGGGCGTGCAGGTCAGGTATACGCGTGCACCCTCTGATCTGACAGGCGCCGATGTTGTGGTCATCCCGGGAAGCAAGAATACCATCAGTGATCTCCTGTACCTGCGGGAGACAGGCCTGGAGCAGGGGATAAAGGCATTTGCGACAGCAGGCGGCATGGTGATCGGCATCTGCGGCGGGTACCAGATGCTGGGACTTACGATCGACGATCCTTTTCTTATCGACGGGGATGTTCGGGAAGCGGACGGCATGGGTCTCCTTCCGGTCACAACGGTCATGCAAAAAGAGAAGCAGACCGTGCAGGTCTCAGCCAGAACCCTTGCGTCCGCGCTCTGGGACGGCGGCATAGATCTGCGCGGGTATGAGATCCACATGGGCAGGACTAAAAAGAAATCAGGGGCGTTGCCTGCTTTCCAAGTTCGCTATGCCGATGAAACCCGCGAGGACGGAGCGCAGTCGCCTGACAGGAGGGTATGGGGAACCTACCTTCACGGCGTCTTTGACAGCGACCCATTCAGAAAAAGTTTTCTTGACGGGATCCGCCGGCACAAGGGGATGAAGGCTTCAGCCGTGGAATCCTACGAACAGCTCAAACAAGAGGGTTTTGAAAAACTGGCCGCCCTGGTGCGAGCAAGCGTTGATATGAACAGGATACGTGCGATCCTGCAGGGCGGCGAAGGGGCAGCCCCGGTAACGCTGCCGTGATCGCCATGCCTGCTATGGTGATACTGTCAGCTTTTTTGCTGGACCTCGCCCTGGGAGATCCCCGATGGCTGCCGCATCCGGTCCGCGCCATGGGCTGGCTGATCCAGAGGACCGAGGCGGCCCTCAGACACTTCACCACATCACCGCGGTCCGAAAAATATGCAGGTGCTCTTCTGGTCGTGCTCGTTGTTCTACCGGCCTATGGATTATCCACATTGCTTCTTTTCCTTGCCTCATCCTGTTCTCCCGTGCTGGGCGTCATCATCGCAGTACTTCTGGCCTCTACGACCCTTGCTGCGCACGATCTTGCGCGATCGGCGAGAAGCGTATCCGTTCGACTGGGGAAGGGCGACCTTGCCGGGGCCCGGCAGGCACTTTCGATGATCGTGGGAAGGGACACGGCGAACCTCGATGAACAGGCGATCACCCGCGCCGCGGTCGAGACCGTTGCTGAGAACGCTTCTGACGGCGTCATTGCGCCGCTCTTCTATCTTGCGCTAGGCGGACCGGCTCTTGCCATGGCGTATAAGGCTGTGAACACACTCGATTCCATGGTAGGGTACAAGAACGCTGCTTATAAGAACTTCGGCTGGGCAGCTGCCAGGCTCGACGATCTGGCGAACTTTGTGCCCGCCCGCATTACGGCTGTTCTGCTCTCCCTTGCGGCGTGGTGCCTCTCCGGCGCGTCCGGCAGCGCTGCTGTCCGCGTAAGTCTTCGTGACGGCCGGAAACATACCAGCCCCAACAGTGGATATCCGGAAGCAGCGGTGGCAGGTGCGCTCGGCTTGCGGCTTGGAGGTCCGAGCGCCTATGGAGGACAGGTTTTGGCCAAGCCCGTTATTGGTGATGAACTGCGCTATTTTGACAAAAAATGTATTGAAAAGTCCATTCGGTTAATGTATTGTGCTTCCACATTTGGGGTGCTGGCGGCGGTTCTTGCCGCTCAATGGTCGTCAGCATGACCGCAGCCTAATTTTACCTTGAGAAAAAACTGTGACTGTGCTATAAGAACGAAATTTTTTAGGTCTTAAAGGCCGGGAGGGCAACAGATGAGCAGTATTAATAAGAATTATCTCTTTACCTCGGAATCGGTAACCGAGGGGCATCCGGATAAAATAGCCGACCAGATCTCCGACGCCGTGCTTGACGCGCTGCTGGAACAGGACCCCATGAGCCGCGTGGCTTGCGAGACGCTTTTGACCACCGGCCTTGCCATGGTGGCGGGAGAGATCACGACCAAAGGGTATGTGGAGATCCCCGATATCGTCCGCCAGACCATCAAGGACATCGGCTACACCCGGGCGAAGTACGGGTTCGATTCCGAGACCTGTGCGGTCATCACCTCGGTCCATTCCCAGTCGCCTGATATTGCCATGGGCGTGGACACGGGCGGCGCCGGCGACCAGGGCCTCATGTTCGGCTATGCCTGCGACGAGACCCCCGAGCTCATGCCCATGACCATCATGCTGGCGCACAAGCTTACCCGCCGCCTTTCGGAAGTGCGGAAGAAAGAGATCCTTCCTTATCTGCGGCCCGACGGCAAGTCCCAGGTGACCATCGAATACCGGGAGGGGAAACCTTACCGGCTCCATACTATCGTGGTCTCGTCCCAGCACAGCCCCGATGTGACGCTCAAGCAGCTGCGCAAAGAGATCATCGAAAAGGTGATCCTTCCGGTGCTGCCGAAGAAACTGCTTGACGAGAAGACCATTATTTATCACATCAACCCCACCGGCAGGTTCGTGACCGGCGGTCCCATGGGCGATACGGGCCTTACGGGCCGCAAGATCATTGTCGATACCTACGGCGGCATGGGAAGCCATGGCGGCGGCTGCTTCTCGGGCAAGGACCCGACGAAGGTTGACCGTTCGGCTTCCTACATGGCCCGCTACGTTGCCAAGAACATTGTGGCAGCCGGTCTCTGCAGCGAGGTAGAGGTCCAGCTGGCCTACGCCATCGGCGTCGCCGAGCCGGTCTCCATCCATGTCGACGATTTCGGCACGGGCAAGATCCACCATGACAAACTTGTCCAGATCATCAGGAAAAATTTCGACATGACGCCCAAGGGCATCGTGAAGACCTTGAACTTGAGGCGGCCTATCTACAAGAAGACCGCTGCCTACGGTCACTTTGGCAGGACGGAGCCCGAATTCACCTGGGAAAAGACGGACAAGGCCGCGAAGCTTAAAAAGGACGCGGGAGTCAAATGATTGCAGATTTTGGAATTCGGATTGCGGATTAAAAAATCTGAATCT
>JBGQDI010000108.1:0-8333 GCA_041495765.1 Nitrospirota bacterium | reverse complement strand
CAGAGAAGCAGGAGCAAGACAAAGGCGTCTCTCGCAATGGCCGATGAACGGGCCACTCTGAGTTCGCAAAGTACGCCAAGAAAAGCTGGACCACGGCAGGCCTCCTTAAGCAAAAAGTGATCTTGACTCAAGGTCCTTTGCGTCCTTTGCGAGCTTTGCGAGAAAAATTCTTGCCTTGCTGTTCTTGGTTTTATTTAGACTCCGCCATTGATAACCCCAACTTTAGCTTCCTACAAAACTCCTTGACGGCGATATGCCGAACTCATTATAGTATTGCGGAGCATTGATATTATCTCGGCATCTGTCAGGAGGAACATCATGGGCAGGTATGAAGAGCTTTTTCAGCGGAGCATCAATGACCCCGAAGGCTTCTGGGGCGATGCCGGCCAGGCCATCACCTGGAGCAAAAAATGGGACAAGGTCCTTGACGATTCGAACAAGCCCTTCTACCGCTGGTTCGTGGGCGGGGAGATGAACACCTGCTACAATGCCCTGGACCGGCACGTTGAATCAGGACGCGGCAGCCAGGTAGCGATCATCTATGACAGCCCCGTAACCAATGTCCTCGAAAAGATCACCTACCAGCAATTGCTGGGCCAGGTCGAGAAATTCGCCGGCGCGCTGAAAGGACTGGGGGTTATCAAGGGCGACACGGTCATCATCTACCTGCCCATGATCCCGCAGGCGGCCATTGCCATGCTCGCCTGCGCCCGCCTGGGAGCCATCCATTCCGTGGTCTTCGGCGGGTTCGCGCCGCACGAACTGGCGATCAGGATCGACGACGCAAAACCGAAGGTCATCATCACGGCATCAGGGGCCATCGAGGGCAAGAAGACGCTGGAGTACAAGCCCATGCTCGACCGGGCCATAGAAGCGGCCGTGCACAAACCGGAAAAGAACATCATCTTCCAGCGGTCCTTTGTAAAGGCCGCCATGACCGCAGGGAAGGACCTTGACTGGGAAGAACTCGTGAAGAACGCAGCGCCGGTGGGTTGCACCGCGGTGAAGGCGACCGATCCGCTCTATATCCTCTACACCTCGGGCACGACGGGCAAACCTAAAGGCGTGGTACGCGACAACGGCGGCCATGCCGTGGCGCTCCGCTGGAGCATGGAGTATATCTACGGCGTGAAGCCCGGCGACGTGTACTGGGCAGCGTCCGACGTGGGCTGGGTCGTAGGCCATTCCTACATCGTTTACGCGCCGCTGCTCACGGGCTGCACCACGATCATCTACGAGGGAAAGCCCGTCGGCACACCGGATGCCGGAGCTTTCTGGCGGGTCATCTCACAGCACAACGTGAAGGTGATGTTCACCGCACCCACCGCCTTCCGCGCCATCAAGAAAGAGGACCCCTGGGGCGAGTTCATCGGCAAGTACGATCTGTCGGGATTCAAGTATCTCTTCCTGGCGGGAGAACGGCTCGACCCCGATACCTACCACTGGGCTCACGACCTGCTCAAAAAACCGGTCATCGACCACTGGTGGCAGACCGAGACCGGCTGGCCTATCACGGCGAACTGCATGGGCATCGAAGAGATGCCGATCAAGCCGGGTTCGTCGACCATGCCGGTGCCGGGGTTCGCGGTCACGATCCTGGATCCCAGCGGCAACAAGGTCGGGCCGAAGGTGACGGGCCTCGTGACCGTAAAACTTCCGCTCCCTCCGGGGACGCTTCCCACGCTGTGGCAGGCGGACGACCGGTTCCTCGAATCCTATCTCAAGGTCTACCCGGGCTACTATTTCACGAGCGACGGCGGCTACATCGACGAGGACGGCTATGTCTATATCATGGGCCGCGTGGACGATGTGATCAACGTGGCCGGCCACCGGCTTTCGACGGGCGAGATGGAAGAGGTGGTCTCCACGCACAAGGACATTGCGGAGTGCGCGGTCATCGGCGTGCATGACGGGCTCAAGGGGCAGGTGCCGGTCGGGCTCTGCGTGCTGAAGGCCGGCGTGAACAAGAGCGATGAGGAGATAAGGAAGGACCTTTCGCTCATGATCCGCGAGACCATCGGACCCATTGCCTCCTACAAAGAGACCTGCGTGGTGAAGCGGCTGCCGAAGACGCGCTCCGGCAAAATCCTGCGCGGCACCATGCGCAAGATCGCTGATGGCGAATCTTATACCATGCCGTCCACCATCGACGATCCGACGACGCTGGGCGAGATCGAAGAGGCTTTGAAGAAGGCGGGGTATGCGCACAAGCCGTAGGTAAGAAGCGGGTCAAGGGCGTCTCTCGCAAAGCTCGCAAAGAGCGCAAAGGGAACCTTGACCCAAAATCATTCTTGTATTAAAAGCCAAAGGTAAAGTAGTTATTGAAGCTTTTCTTGGCGTCCTTTGCGTGCTTTGCGTGAGACGCCTTTTTGTTTGTGGTTTTGTCAGGCAGGTGAGTTATGAGATCAGGATTCAAGTTAGGCGAATTCGAGCTGATCTGGTTGAACGGCGGCAGGTTCGAGCTGGACGGCGGGGCCATGTTCGGCGTGGTGCCGAAGGTCCTGTGGCAGAAGAAGTACCCGGTGGACGCCGAGAACTACATCCCCATGCGGGCGTGGCCGATCCTTGTCAAAACGCCTCAGGCACTGGTGCTGATCGAGACCGGTCTCGGCAACAAGCTCACCGATAAGCAGAAAAAGATCTACCGGGTCCGGGAGGAATGGTCCCTGCCTGCCGAGCTCAAGCAGCTCGGCCTCGACCGGGAGGACATCGACCACGTGATCCTGACCCATTACGACTTCGACCATGCCGGCGGCGTGATCATGGAGGAGAACGGCGGCGGCCTCGGCATCACGTTCCCGAAAGCGAAGCACGTTATTCAGCAGAAAGAATGGAATGACGTGCTGAACCCGAACATCCGGAACATCAATACCTTCTGGCCGGTCAATAACGAATTGCTGAGGACCAGCGGCAACCAGGACCTGGTCAACGGGATGAAAGAGATCGTGCCGGGGATCACGGTCATAGGCACCGGAGGCCACAGCAACGGACACCAGATCGTCAAGCTCGCATCGAAGGGCGAGACCGCGTTCCACCTTGCCGATCTCCTGCCGACCCACGCCCATGCGAACCCGCTCTGGATCATGGCCTATGACAACTATCCCATGGATTCGATCTCGAAGAAAGAGACCTGGCTGGCCGCTTCTCGGAAGGAGCGGGCCTGGCTCACGCTTTACCATGACAGTACGATGCTCGCCTGTAAGTTGGACGAAGCGGGCACGGTCACGGAACGATGGGGTGCAGAGACCTGACACCTCAACCGTATCCTATGCCGAAACAAAAAAGCCGCTGAAAGGTATCCAGCGGCTTTTCTATTTAATGGAAGTGCAAGTTATGCGCTCTTCAGATACTCAAGGATCTTTTCCCTGATGGTCTTGAAGATCAGATCGAACTTGGCCTCATTGTTCTCGAGCAGCGTGATCCGGAAGCCCTTGAGGTTGCAGTTAAAGCCGGTGAGCGGCACTACGCAGATCCCGGTGGTCGCGAGCAGGTAGTAAACGAACCGTTTGTCCAGCGCCACATCCTTCGTGATCTTCTCGACGAGTTCCCTGATCGCTTTGTCCTTCACGGGCATCGACTGCTTGCTGTTCAATGCGCCTTCCTCGAACATCACGGTCATATAGAACGCGCCGTTCGTCCGGTTCACTACGATGCCCTTGATGTCCTTGAGCTTGTCATAGGCGGTATTGGCGCGCCATTCGTATTTCTTGTTCCGCGCCGCAACGTGGTCCGGGAAGCGCTTGTCGCTGAAGATCTTGGGGATCACGGTCTGCGGCAGCGTGGTCGAGCAGACCTCGAGCATCTTGTTGTCCAAAATGCTCTTCACGTACTTCGCGAACACGGGGTCGTTCTTCTGGTTGTAGACCTCGATCCAGCCGCAGCGCGAGCCGGGCCAGGGGAGCTCCTTCGAGATGCCCTTCATGGAAATGCCGCAGACATCGCCGATCACCTCGGCCAGCGGCACGGCCTTCTTGCCGTTGTAGGCCATGTTGATGTAGATCTCGTCGCAGACCACGAACAGGTCATACTCCCGCGCCATGGCCACGATCTCCTGCAGCACTTCCTTGGGGTAGACCGCGCCCGTGGGATTGTCGGGATTGATGATGAGGATGCCCGAGATGGCCGGGTTGTACTTCACCTTCATGCGCAGGTCGTTCAGGTCCGGATACCAGAGGTTCTTCGGGTCCAGGTTGTACGAAATGTATTCGGCGCCTGCATGGGAGGCCTCGGCCGATGAGTGCGTGCTGTAGGCAGGGCTCGGCCCGATGACGCGGTATTCCTTCTTCAGCTGGCCGTAGATCTTGCTGATGGCGTCGCCCAGGCCGTTGAAGAAGATGATGTCCTCTTTCGTGATCCTGACGTTCCCGTTCTTGTTCGCATGCTGCGCCAGGAACTCACGCGTAGCCTCGAGGCCTTTGGTGGGCGAGTAGGCGTAGGAAGCGTCCTCGCGGGTCGCTTCGACGACGATCTCCTTGATCCAGTCAGGGATCTTTTCGCCCTTCTGGACAGGGTCGCCGATGTTCTCCCACATGATCTCGACGCCGAGCTTGCCGAACTCCTTGGCAACAGCGACGATCTCGCGGATCTCATATTTCAGTTCATCGGCGCCGAGTGAAACGATGTTATTTCGCATGATATGCCCCTAATCCGGGGAAACCCGGAACCAACTTAGCCACGAAGTCACGAAGGCACGAAGAACACCAAAAACCAGTTTACTGTTGTGTTTAAAGATTAGATTCTAGCAGTACTTCGAGTCTTCGTGCCTTCGTGGCAAAATATCCTTGTCCTTCTATTTTAAAAAACAGGTCATATTACCAAAAAAGGCGTTCCTGAGTAAAGCGAATTATTGCGCAAAGCTAAAAAATCAGCCATTTTTGAGCTTTTCGTTCAAATATTCCCGCACCGCGTCCACGGCATCGGCCACATCGTCGGTCTTAGGCAGGGCAAGGGCAAAGCGGTCGATATAGCTCCGCTGCGCCACGATCCTGAAGGAGGCGGTAAAATTGAGGTCGAAGATCCAGGCAAGCTGGAGCAGCTTGAAGTCCGTCAGCGTTCTGAGAGACGACAGGAGCACCAGTTTGCGCTGGTGCAGGTTCACCAGGACCTCCGGCGAATACTCCGGGATGTCCGGCAGCCCCAGGGCCACGGCCGTCGGTTTTTCCTTGGCCGGAAGGGAGTAGAATTCGAGGAAGACCCGCCAGATATCGAGCTTGTCAGCATCGCGGACCATTTTTACGAGCTGCCGCTGGTCCCGTCCGAGTTCAGCGGGGATGGTCAGTACATTGTGCAGGGTCACGGCATGGACGATCTGGTCCTGCTCTTCTTTCGGCAGGCCGCGCAGCACAGAGTTCTCGATCAGCACTTTTGCACCCAGCGCCGCATGGTTCACCGAGATGCTGTCCTGGAAGGTCTTGTACTGGTGGTACTGGGGGAACCGGCCCACATCATGGAACAGGGCCACCGCCTCGGCGACCATGGTACGCTGGTCGTCGAGCTCCAGGTCCTCCGCGAGCAGGCGCATGTTGGAACAGACGTCGTCCGTATGCTTCCGTTTGACAGCGTAATTTCTCCGGTCCTCATCGAGGTCGGCGGAAAAAGAGTCGCAGTACTCCGAGAACCAGGTTTTGAGGGCGTGCAGATCGTCGCGTTCCATAATTAAGTAGAGTATACAACCTAAGAGGCAACAACAAAAGATTCACCGCGAGAGCGCGAAGGACGCGAGGACATCAACTACAGGAAGGATAAGCTTCTCGGTGTGTTCTTGAGGGTTTCCTTCGCGACCTTTGCGTCTTTGCGGTTTCAAAGGTCTGGTTTCCAGCGTATCCAGGCTGGTAATTCGCTGCCCATAGTACTGCAACCGGTTCGGCGCGTCAAGATTTTCCGCACCGGCCCGATGATTGACAGTACTGGTGCCCTCTGCTATCATCTTCTCCAGCCCAGGGAGGGGCTCATGCATGAAAAAGCTATTCATTCTGTCCGCGCTCGTTCTGCTGTTTTCGGCAACAACGCTGTTCGGTGCATCACCGAACATGCAGGAAGGCAAGTGGGAGGTGACCATGAACGTGAAGGTGGAAGGCATGCCGTTCCCCATGCCGCCGATGAAGTATACCCAGTGCTTCACCAAGGATGACGTGAAGGACGGCAACAAGACGCTGCCCACCGGTAATGACAAGAAAAAGAACTGCGAGATCAAGGATGTGAAGGCCTCATCAAATTCGACGACCTGGAATATGGTCTGCAAGGACGGCACGACCGGCAACGGCGAGATCACCTATAAAGGCAGCAGCTATACTTCGACCATGACGCTGATCGCCAAGGACGGGAGCAAGACCGTCAATAACATCAAAGCAAAAAGGCTGGGCGACTGCAAGTAGGGCGGGCAGTATCTTTGATCAGCCTTTCTGTTTTCGTAGGGGAGGGTTTAAAACCCGCCCGCATCAGTTCGGCCATATATTGCCTTGGAGGTATTATCACGTATGCTGATCCGCAACCTGAAGGACTGCGCAGAATTCATCTCCGGCGACGGCTGTGTGCTGCGCGAGATCCTGCACCCCGACAAGATCGACCTCAAGCTTGGGTACAGCCTGGCCCATGCGATCGTGCATCCCGGCGATATCACCAAACCGCACCGGCTCAGGACCTCGGAGGTCTACTACATCATCGAGGGCGAAGGCGTCATGCATATCGACGAAGAGACGTCTCCGGTGCGCGCCGGCGCTACGGTCTACATCCCGCCCAGGGCCGTGCAGTTCATCGAGAACAGCGGGAAGCAGGACCTGGTGTTCCTCGCCATCGTCGATCCGGCCTGGCGGGTGGAGGACGAAGAAATCCTGACGGAGGGATGTTTGTAAAAAGAAAGATTCAAAAACCGAAGTTCAGATCAAAAATCTTTTAGGAGGAGAAAAGGGGAAGTCGGGAGAAAAGGGGTGACTGCCTTTACTATGAATTGATCCCCATTTCACCATCCTTCTCCATTTCTCCTGAAAGGTACTTTTCTAGTTTATGAAGCGGAGGCGATGCCATGGAAATTTTTGAAGCCATCAGAACGCGGAGGAGCATCAGGAAATACCGGGACCAGCCTGTAGAAGAGGAAAAATTGCAGGCTGTTCTTGAAGCGGTCCGCCTGTCGCCGTCATGGTCGAACCTGCAATGCTGGCGCATAGTGGTGGTGAAGGATTCGGCCCTCCGCGAAAAATTGAGCGAATTCTCCTATGTGGAGTCGGTCTTTGCCCCCAAAGGGTACCGGTCGAACCCGTCAAAAAAAGCGCTTGCCGCGGCTCCGGTGGTCATCGTGCTCTGCGCCGACCCGGAGCGGTCCGGTGTGCTCTGGGACCAGAGCTACTATCTTGTCGACGCGGGCATCGCGTCGGAGAACCTGATGCTCGCGGCGCGCGGCCAGGGGCTGGGGAGCGTGTTCGTCGGGGTCTATGATGAAGTGAAAGTGAAGGAGCTCCTCAAGATCCCGCCCGCGATCAGGGTGGTGGGGTTGTTCCCTCTCGGCTATGCTTCGGAAGAACCGAAGGAAGGTCCGCCGCGGAAGCCGCTGCAGGAGATCTGCAGCTACGAACGATGGGAGTTGAAGTGAACAGGATGCGATACTACAATTCCTCCCCTTGCCAAGGGGAGGCGAGTGGGGTGATTTGAAGGTGTACGCTTAGTTCCCGTCTACAATCTCAGGGCTGCGCTGCTTTACGCACAATCTCCACTCTTAATTCCATTTGTTCTTTTTGGATCCCTACTTCGCCGGGCAGTTCCTTGATCTCCCCCAGGACCTTCAAACTGTTCTTAAACTCGCTGACCCGCTGAGTTTTGATCGTTAGGAAGAAGACCCTTTTTTCTCCCGGTGACTCCCTTTTTATGATAGCGCCATTCACCTGGGCGATCGCTTTTTCAGCTTCCTTCGCCGCAGCCTCTATATCATTCACCTGGACAATGATCGCGCGGACTGCCTTATCCGCAGCTGGCGCGTCTGCAAATGCTGCGGCACGTGCAGACTTTTTTGCCTTCACGTTCGTCTCAGGCGCTGCGCCGGAGGATGCCATGCGTTCCTGCATCATGCCGCGCGCTGGTGCTGCTTCTTTGCTCAAAAGGTTCATCCGGCCTTCACTTTCGGCTTTGAATGATTGCTTTGTTTCCGACTGGACCAGGGGAGCTGGCTGCTCAGCAGGTTTTGCAAGAGGAGGCGCCGGCGCGGCTGCCCGGTCCTGGAGGGTTGGAGGCGCGGGTTTCTCGTATTCCTGCTTCATGTCCAGCGCGTTATAGCCCGGAGACTGCGGCATTTCTTTTGGGCGGCGCGCGGGCGCGGCGGAAAGGGTCTCCTCGTTCTTTGCGAT
>JBGQDI010000107.1:0-8370 GCA_041495765.1 Nitrospirota bacterium | reverse complement strand
TTTTCCAGCATACCGGCATCGATTATCGCGGGATACTGCGGGCGGCGCTCAAGGACATCATGTCGGTCCGTTTGAAGCAGGGCGGGAGCACCATCACGCAGCAGCTCACGAAGGTCGTCTTCCTCTCGCCGGAGCGAAAGTTCACGCGCAAGATCAAGGAGATCATCCTCGCGCGCAGGCTCGAGAAGGAGCTCGACAAGGAGGACATCCTCGAGCTCTACCTGAACAAGATCTACTTCGGCCACGGCGCCTACGGCGCGCAGATGGCGTCCCGGACCTATTTCGGCAAGAACATCTGGGAGATCAACCAGGCCGAGGCCGCGCTCCTCGCCGGCCTGCCCAAGGCCCCCATGGTCTACTCGCCCTACAGCGATGTGGACCTGACCAAGACCCGCCAGCGCCAGGTGCTGCAGCGCATGGTGGAAGAGAAGTACATTACCGAGGCACAGAGCACGCAGATCTACAACCAGCCGCTGAACCTGGAGAACCTGCGCGCCCAGGATGAGCTGGCGCCGCACCTGGTGGACTACGTGCGCAAGTATGTGGAGACCAAGTACGGCACTGACCGGCTCTATGAAGGCGGGATCAAGGTCTATACTTCCATCGATATGGACCTGCAGCGAACAGCTGTAGCGTCGCTCAAGGAAGGCCTGCGCGCACTCGACAAGCGCCAGGGCTTCCGCGGCAAGGTGGGCTTCAAGGCGCTCAAGGCAAACCCGCTCCAGATGAGCGCGATCCGGGTGATGGTGAAGCCCGGCGAGATCTTCAATGCCCATGTGATCGACATCGGCGATTACTACATCACGGTCAAGGGCCGCGGCATGATCGGCTACATCATGCACGACGGCATGGCCTGGGCGCTCGTCAAACCGAAAAAGAGCAAGGACGACCCCGACGAATTCAAGAAGCCCGGCGATATCGTCAAGCTTGGGGACATCATCAAGGTCCGTTTGAAGGAGTTTGACAGGAAGAAGCAGCTGGCGCAGTTCTATCTCGATCAGTCGCCGCTCGTCGAGGGCGCGGTGGTGTCCATCGAACCCTTTACGGGCTACGTGCGCGCACTGGTCGGCGGGTATGATTTTGTGGAAGGCGGCTTTAATCATGCCACCGAGGCCATGCGGCAGCCCGGATCGTCCTTTAAGCCCTTTATTTACGGCGCTGCTCTCGAGAACGGGTTCACGCCTGCCTCGATCCTTATGGACCTGCCGGTGATCCACGAGAAAAGCGAGTTCGAAAAGAAGACCTGGAAGCCGACGAACTACGACGATCGTTTCCTGGGCCCCATGCGGCTTCGAACGGCGCTGGCCCTGTCGCGGAACGCCGTGACCGTTGCTTTGCTTGAGAAGATCGGGCTGGACAAGACCATCGAGTTCGCCCGGAACGCGGGGATCAAGAGCTCGATCAGCTATGATTACACGACCGCCCTCGGTTCATCGGCGGTAACGCCGCTGGAGCTCACCTCCGCCTATGCGACCTTCGCTTCCCAGGGTGTACGCTCGGAGCCGATCATCATCAAGAGCATCGTCGATGGGAAGGGCCTCGTGCTCGAGAGCTTTCAACCTGAGCCGAAGGAGTCCATTGACCCGACCACGGCCTACCTGGTCACCAGCCTCTTAAAGAGCGTGGTGGACGAGGGCACGGGCCGCGGGGCGAAAGGGATCGGTAAACCGCTGGCCGGCAAGACCGGCACCACGAACAACTATGTCGATGCCTGGTTCGTGGGATACGCGCCGAGCATGGTGACGGGCGTCTGGGTGGGATACGACAACTCCAAGGCGTCCCTGGGCGACAAGGAGACCGGCGCCCGTGCGGCGCTCCCGATCTGGGTCCCGGTGATGGCCCGGGCGCTGGCGGACAGACCGGCCGAAGATTTTGTGGCGCCCGAGAACGTGGTGTTCCTGAAGATCGATCCCGCGAGCGGGCTTCTTGCCCGTGAAGGCTCAGCCGATGCCGTAAGCGATGTGTTCCGCAAAGGTACGGAACCGACGCAGTATGCCGATGTGAACAAAGGCCCCAAGGCGGGCCAGTTCTATCTGCTCGACCAGGGCGAGGAAACAGCGCCGAAAAAGAAACAGGAAGAGGCGGATGATTAACAACAACTGCGATTGCGGATTTCGGATTGCGGATTGCGGATTTTGGAGTGGAAGGAAATAGAATGGATTATAAAACAACATTGAATCTGCCGAAGACGGATTTTCCGATGAAGGCGAACCTCAAGGACCTTGAGCCGCGCATGATCGGGAAGTGGCAGCAGGAAAAGACCTACGAACTCATGCTGGAGCAGGCCCGGGATCGGAAAAACTATATCCTGCACGACGGGCCGCCCTATGCCAACGGCCACATCCACATCGGGCATGCGCTGAACAAGATCCTGAAGGACGTCATCGTCAAGTTCAAGTCCATGAGCGGCTTTAAGAGCCCTTACGTTCCGGGTTGGGACTGCCACGGCCTGCCGATCGAGCATCAGGTGCTGAAGAACCTCGGTTCCAAAAAAGAGGGCATGAGCCAGAACGAGATCCGCAAGCTTTGCCGCGAATATGCCGAGAAGTTCATCGACATCCAGCGCGAGGAGTTCAAGCGGCTTGGTGTGTTCGGCGACTGGGACCATCCCTACCTCACCATGAACTTCCCTTACGAAGCGGCAATTGTGCGCGAGTTCGGCAAGTTCGTCGGGAACAAGGGTGTGTATAAAGGAAAGAAGCCGGTCTATTGGTGCGGTTCCTGCGAGACCGCGCTTGCCGAGGCGGAGGTGGAGTACGCCGATCACGAGTCGCCGTCGGTGTATGTGCTGTTCGCCCTGCCCGAGGCGGAGAAGGTGCTGCCGCCGCTCAAGGGAAAGAAGGTCTCGATCGTCATCTGGACCACGACGCCCTGGACCCTGATCGCGAACCTGGCGGTCGCGCTGCACCCTGCCTTCGACTATGTTGCCGTCGAGGCCGGCGGGCAGGTGCTCATCCTGGCCGAAGGGCTCTTGGCGCAGTCGATGGAAAAGTTCGGCATCAAGGATTACACGGTCATCGAGAAGTTCAAAGGCAAAACGCTCGAGGGCCTCAAGGCGCGCCATCCGTTCATTGACCGCGACTCCCTGGTGATCCTGGGCGACCATGTGACCCTGGAAGCAGGTACGGGCGCCGTACATACCGCGCCGGGCCACGGCCAGGAGGACTACGAGGTCGGCCTGAAATACGGGCTGGAGGTGTACGCGCCGGTCGACCATAAAGGCGTGTTCACCAAAGAGGCGGGAGACTTTGCCGGCCAATACGTGTTCAAGGCGAACAAGAATATCATCGAGCTACTGAAGAACAAGAACGCGCTCATGGCGGAAGAGAAGATCTCGCACTCCTATCCTCACTGCTGGCGCTGCAAGAGCCCGGTGATCTTTCGCGCCACGGAGCAGTGGTTCATCTCTATGAAGACGAACGACCTCCACAAAAAGACGCTGGAGAATATCCAGAAGGTGAACTGGGTGCCGACGTGGGGCAAGGACCGTATTCTCGGCATGATGGAGAACCGGCCGGACTGGTGCATCTCGCGCCAGCGGGCCTGGGGCGTGCCGATCATCGCCTTTACCTGCACCCAGTGCAAAGAACTCCTGCTCGACCAGAAGGTCGTGGACCATGTCGCCGATATCGTTGAGAAGGAAGGGGCCGATGCCTGGTTCGTCCGGACGCCGTCGGAGCTCCTTCCTGCCGGCACGTCATGCAAAAAATGCGGCAGCAAGGAACTTGCCAAGGAGATGGATATCCTTGACGTGTGGTTCGATTCCGGCGTCTCCCATGCCGCGGTGCTCCGGCAGCGGCCGGAGCTTTCGTGGCCGGCTGACATGTACCTCGAAGGCAGCGATCAGCACCGGGGCTGGTTCCAGTCGTCGCTGCTCACCTCGGTGGCGACCACCGGCCAGGCGCCCTATCGGACCGTGCTGACCCATGGATTTACGGTGGACGGCCAGGGCAGGAAGATGAGCAAGTCCGCCGGTACGGGTGTGGCACCGCAGGAAGTGATCGACCAGTACGGCGCCGAAGTGCTGAGGCTCTGGGTCTCCGCAGCGGACTACCGCGACGATGTGCGGATCTCGAAGGAGATCCTGACGCATCTGGCGGAAGCGTACCGCAGGATCAGGAACACCAGCCGCTATCTGCTCGGCAGCCTCTCCGATTTCGATCCTGCAACGGACAAGGTCGCGGATGCAGAGCTGCTCGAGATCGACCGGTGGGCACTGCACCGCCTGCAGCTGCTGGTGCAGCGTGTGGAAAAGGCCTATGACGATTTCGAGTTCCATGTGGTGTTCCATACGCTCCATAATTTCTGCGCCGTAGATATGAGCGCGTTCTACCTCGACATCCTGAAGGACCGGCTCTATACGGCAAGAACAAAATCTGTTGAGCGCCGTTCGGGCCAGACCGCGATGCATGCGATCCTTTCGTCCATGGTCCGGCTCATGGCGCCGGTCCTCTCGTTCACCGCTGATGAGGTCTGGAGCTATATGAAGGAAAGCTCCGGGGCCAGGAGCGTGTTCCTCGCTTCTTTCCCCGTGGTCGAGAAAAAGTATCTCGACCCGGCGCTGGCTGAGCGCTGGGACCGGATCCTTGCTGTGCGCGGCGAAGCGGCAAAGGTGCTCGAAGCGCTCCGGCGCGACAAGAAGATCGGCCATTCCCTGGATGCGGGGGTAACGCTCTACGCGGCGCCGGAATTGGCGACCTTCCTGAGAAGCTACGAGAAGGACCTGGCGTTCATTTTCATCGTTTCCGTGGTGGCGATCGCGAAGGAGGCCGACGCTCCTGCGGATGCTTATACGAGCGAGACCGTGAAGGGCCTCCGGATCACGGCCGGACCGGCTAAGGGAGTGAAGTGCGGCAGGTGCTGGATGTACCTGGAGACGGTGGGCACGGTGAAGGAGCATCCCGAGATCTGCGGCAGATGCGCGGGAAATCTTTAGCATTGCGGATTGCGGATTTCGGATTGCGGAATGAACGGCAAGGGCCGGGGAGCATCGATTGAAGAATAAATATTACTGGGTCGGTTCGATCATCGGGCTGGTCCTCATCCTGGACCAGGCAACGAAGTACCTGGTTGAGAAACATATCAGCCTCTATGAAACGATCACGGTGGTGCCGGGATTCTTCAATCTGACCCATGTCAGGAACCGTGGTGCGGCGTTCGGCATCCTGGCCACGGTGCCGGGCATCTGGCGGAGCCTCTTTTTCGTTTCCGTGACGATAGTCGCCGTTGCCGTCATCGGTTACCTCATCAAGACCGCAACCGAGCGTTGGCACATCATCGCTTTCTCTTTGATCGCCGGAGGGGCCGTCGGCAATCTGGTCGACCGGCTTCGCTACACGGAGGTCGTCGATTTCATTCAATGGTACGTGAAGGACCATTACTGGCCTTCCTTCAATATCGCAGACTCGGCGATCTCGGTGGGCGTGGCGCTTTTGGTGGTGGATATGCTGTTTACGAAAAAGCAGGAAGAGAACTCTAAAGCTAAGCCCGGACAAACCTGAGCCATAAGGCATCTCTCGCAAAGGACGCAAAGAAAACCTTAAGCTACGGCTTGCTTTGTAATTTTAAACCAGAAAAGATTTGATTCAAGGTTCCCTTTGTGCACTTTGCGAGCTCATCGTGGTCTGGGACCATTGCGAGAGATATTCTTGCCCTTTTGAACAGAATTTAATGTTTTTCCCGGAAGGATACCATGCATCCCATCTTATTCGAAATACCCAGGATCGTACTCGGCGACTGGGTCCTGGGTCCCATCCCGATCAGGATGTACGGTCTCATGATCGGCATCGGTTTCCTGATCAGCATGTATCTTGCCTCGCGGCAGGCCCGCAAAGAAGGCCTTGACCCGGACCGGATCCTCGACATGGGTGTGTATCTGCTGCTTTCCGCTATCGTGGGATCCCGCATCCTGTACGTGCTCACGAGCCTGCAGGAGTTCACCGGTCGCCCGCTGGATGCCTTTGCCATCTGGAAAGGCGGCCTCGTTTTCTACGGAGGCCTGCTCGCAGCGGTCCCCACCGGCATCTGGTATGTGCGCAAACACCGGCTTCCGGTCTGGAAAACGGCCGACATCAT
The DNA here is from genome assembly GCA_041495765.1 of Nitrospirota bacterium. Classification (GTDB taxonomy): domain Bacteria; phylum Nitrospirota; class UBA9217; order UBA9217; family UBA9217; genus GWC2-56-14. The sequence goes on along the minus strand of JBGQDI010000107.1, from coordinate 2,295 downwards.
GGCTCCCTATATCGCACTGGGGCACGGCTTCGGCAGGCTCGGCTGTTTTTTCGCCGGCTGCTGCTTCGGGGCTCCCTGCAGCGGCCCCTTCTGCATCACCTTCAGCGACCCCCATTCCCTGGCGCCACTCGGTGTGCCGCTCGTTCCGACGCAGCTGCTCGAATCGGGCGGCGAGTTCCTGATCTTCGGACTGCTGCTGCTGGTCCGGCGCTCCAGAACGTACGAGGGGCAGGTGTTCTGGTTCTACCCGCTCTTCTATGCCATCCTCCGGTTCATCCTCGAGTTCTATCGCGGCGACGACGTGCGGGGACTCTATTTCGGCGGGATCATCTCCACCTCGCAGATCATCGCAATCGGCATGCTCTTCCTGTCGATCTTCATGCTCTGGAGATTGCGCAGTACCCCAGGTGCGAAATGAAAGAAGCAACAACCGGGGATCGATCGGTTGTTGCTCTCCTCGAATGCTCATTCTACGCCGCCTCTTAAATCGTCATGTCCATCATAACCCACACCGTCACGGAAAGACACATCGGCAAACGCCTTGATATCTACATCGGGCATTACGAGCCGCAGCTTTCGCGGAATCGTATCCAGTCCCTGATCAGGGACGGCGGCGCACGGGTGAACCTCAGGACCGAAAAGCCGGGTTATAAGGTCAAGCTTGGAGAAGGCATTTCGATCGAGGTGCCTGAGAAAAAGGTCCATGAGGTCCTGCCTGAACCGATCGCGCTGTCCGTGATCTACGAGGACCGCCAGCTGATCATTCTGAATAAACCGCCTGGTATCGTTGTCCATCCGGCGCCCGGCAATTTCACGGGCACGCTCGTGAACGCGCTGCTCTTTCACTATGGAAGCCTTCCCTCGGCCGGTCAGCCGGGGGCTGAACGGGAGCGCGCCGGTATCGTACACCGGCTCGATAAAGATACTTCGGGTGTCCTGGCCATCGCCCGGACCATGGCGGCCCTTCGATCTTTGTCGGCGCAGTTCAAGGACCGCTCGGTGCAAAAGCGGTATCTGGCCCTGGTCGCCGGGGTGATAAAAAAAGGATCGGGTACCATCGATGCGGCACTCGGCAGGCATGTACGGGAGCGGAAAAAGATCAGCGTTCATACGAACATGGCACGGGAGGCCGTGACCCTCTTCCGGGTCCGGGAGCGCTTTAAGCAGGCAACGCTGGTCGAAGTGGAGATCAAGACCGGGCGGACGCACCAAATCCGCGTGCACATGGCGCATATCGGCCATCCCGTGCTCGGCGACCGCGTGTATGGCGGCGCCACGGTGGCAGCGATCGGTATAGTACGGTTCGAGCGCCAGATGCTTCATGCAGCGTCGCTGTCGCTGTTCCACCCGGAGACGGGACACCCCATGACCTTCAGCGCTCCCCCGCCAACGGACATGGCGGGGGCCATCGAAGGGCTGCGGTCTTCGCGGTAAATGGCCTGTTCGCAGGAAAATAGTGGTTTTCGCCGGTGCCATTTTTTTTGTCAGCAGCATGGGAGTTTTGTGCTATAGTAGTACGGAAAAACCGCCACGATGTCGGCAGGCGATCACCTTTTGCAACAGGGGGGTAGTGCAAAAATGCGACGGAAAGCGTTTTATCTGGCAGTGTTCCTGGTAGGGGTATCTTTGATGCCGGGCCGCGTACCGGTAGCCGTAAGCGAGGAGGCCGAGCTGGTCATTGCAAAATACGGCTCCCTGACGGTCAAAAGTGCGGTGCTTGACGCAAAGGTGTTCATCGACGATATTGCGAGCGGCAGCGTCAACACGGTGATCGAAAGCGTGCCGGTCGGCGACCATGTCGTGTCCTGCCGGGCGGAAGGCAAAGCGGTCTCGGGAAAGTTCAGCATTGTGAAGAACGAGACACTGCGGCTGGAAGCGCGGTTCGACGAACAGCAGCTTGTCGATATGACCGAAGCTGAACGTGCTGCAGAGGCGGCACGCAGGAAGAAGGCCGAAGCCGCAAAGCTGGAGGAACAGAAAAAGGCACAGGCCGAGGCAAAGAAACCGGAGCCGAAAAAAGCAGAGGTCATAAAGAAACCGGAACCGAAAAAAGCGGAATCGAAGAACCCGAAAGAGGCGCTCCGCGATCTGCACCTGAACATCATCAAGGTCTACCCCGAGGCTGAGGTGCCCGAGGTCCACGTAACCACCAAGATCAATCCGCAGGTCATCACCAAGTATGCGGAGACCAAGGACCAGTCCGGAAAATACTATCGTACCAAACAGGGCATGCTGCTCTGCGAAGCCGGTCCGTGCCAGAAGGAATGGTCGGCGACCTTTGTGTATACCGACGAG
>JBGQDI010000106.1:0-8384 GCA_041495765.1 Nitrospirota bacterium | reverse complement strand
GACCTTGCACAGGCCGAGAACAAAAAAGTGAACATGGTGGTGAAGGGCGGCGAAACGAAGATCGACAAGACGATCTTCGAGATCATTTCGGACCCGCTCATGCATATGATCCGGAACTCCATTTCCCATGGGATCGAGTCGGTCGACCAGCGGAACAAGGCAGGGAAGGAGCCGATCGGCACGATACTGCTGAACGCCCGGCACGAAGGTAACAATATCGTGATCGAGATCGAGGATGACGGCCGGGGCATGGATCCGGCCCTCCTCCGGAAGGCAGCGGTGGATAAAGGCTTCATGACCACCGCCGAAGTACAGGCCTTGTCCGATACCGAGGTTCTGAACCTGATCTTCCGTCCCGGATTCTCGACGGCGGAGACCGTGGGCAAGATCTCCGGACGCGGTGTGGGCATGGACGTGGTCTCGACGCACCTGGCCAAGATCAACGGAAGGATCGAGATCAAAACGGAAAAAGGCGTGGGCACCAAGTTCGTGATCAGACTGCCGCTCACCCTTGCCATTGCACAGGCCCTGATCATCAAGTTCAAGGACCAGGAGCTCGCCGTTCCGATGACGCTGGTGGAAGAGACCACCCGGTTCTCCGAGAAGGATATTCAGCGTGCTGCGGGAGAAGAGATGGTGAACCTGCGCGGTACGCTCGTGCGGCTCCACAAGCTGAATGAGGTGCTCGGCGTCGGCAAGTTCCCGAAAAAAGAGGATACCTACCGTCATCCTACACTGATCCTCGGTATGGCAGAAAAACGATTGGCCCTGATGGTGGAAGACATCTCAGGCCGGGAAGAGATCGTCGTCAAATCTCTCGGAGACTATCTCAAGAGCGTGAAATTGTTCTCCGGAGCGACCATTTCCGGTGAGGGTAATGTTCGGCTCATCATCAATGTTGCCACACTCTTTGGCGATGAAACGGCGGTCACGATGACGGCCAGCTTTGTTGCTGGCAAAGAGGCCGCCCCGGAGATTTCCAAGAGAAAACCGCGGATCCTGGTCGTTGACGATTCCATCAGTATCCGGAAATACGTGCAGCGGTTCCTGGACCGTGTGGGGTATGATGTGGAAGTGGCACCTGACGGCATGGAGGCGCTCAATATCATGGGCAAGGCAAAATTCGATGCGGTCATTTCCGACCTCGAAATGCCCGTGATGCATGGCTACGATCTCATGGCCGAAATGAAGAGAAATCCGGTGCTGATGAATATTCCCGTGGTCGTACTGACGTCGCGTGCGGGAGATAAGCACCGGCAAAAGGCGATCGAGATGGGCGCCCAGGATTACCTGGTGAAACCGTTTGAGGAGCAGGAGATGCTCGCGGTGCTCAAGAAGGTCTTGAGCGGCGCAGTGCTTGCCGGCCGCGGCTGACCCGGCTTATGAAAATGTATGGCTGAAGGAACACGGTATCTCATACTCTCGCTGCAGGGAGAAGGCTACGCCATTCCAATCTCCCGCCTGCTGGAGATCACGGTGCCGCGCGATATCCAAAAGGATAAGAGCCTGTCCGAGATGTTCGAGGGAAAATGCGAATTTCGCGGCAAGTTCGTTCCCGTGCTTAACCTGAAAAAGATCTTTAACCTTCCGGGAAGCAAGGGTACGGCATTGCTCATGGTGCAGAGCGCCAAAGGCACGATGGGGCTGCTCGTTGATGAGGTTTCGGAGATATTTGACACCGCACAGAAACCGGCTCCCGTGCCCGCAGGTGTTCTGAATCCCAGTATGCGGTATTACAACGGGATCCTCCGGCACCGCGATAACCTGGTGCTGCTGTTGAACGAGGACGGCCTGCTGCCATGACGACCAACTATTTGCTGTTCCTGCTTTCTGGGCGATTGTTCGGTGTCAAGCTCGACGGTGCCATTGAGATCGTTCCTTGGCGCCCTTCCCGGCGCGTGCCCCTGTCCTTCTCCTATGTAGAAGGGTTGCTCGATTATCGTGGGGTTGTATATCCCGTCTTCAACATCGTCCAGCAGCTGGGGCTGACCAAGCCGGGGCCCATCGGTTTTACTGCTGATGAGCCTGCAGGCGCGAGAAGCGGACAGAGCATTATCCTGCTCGAAGTGAAGAAGAACCCCTTCGGCATCGTCGTCGATTCTGTTGTAAAGATGACCCCGCTGACGAGCCCGACGGCAGGCACCGCCAAGCTGCAAGGAGTAGACCCGAAGTTAGTTCAGGGGATCGTGTATGAGGACGATAACGAGATCATGATACTCGATGGTGAAAGGTTGCTACATGCCGGTTAAAATTCTCTTAGCAGACAAGAGCATCACCATTCAGAAGGTTGTCGAAATGCTGTTCTCGGGCAGAGAGTATGAGGTCAGCTGCGCCAGTGACGGCGAAACGGCGCTCAATGAGGCAGGCAGGATCCTGCCCGACGTCATCCTGGCCGACGTTGACCTGCCGCGGATCGATGGGTACAGTTTTTCTGCACGGCTAAAACAGGTCCCGGTGCTTGCACAGACGCCGGTGATCCTCATGCTGAGCCGCGACGATGTGTTCGACGAAGCAAAGGCACGGCAGGCCGGGATCGTGGACAATATCGCCAAACCCTTCGAGTCGCAGGACCTGATCGGCAAAGTAAGGAAGGCGATATCCGCCGCACCGCCTCGGGCTGCCGAACCGGCTGCAGCGGCACCCAGACCGGCAGCAGCATCTAAACCCGTTCCCGCGCCTGCGCCCCCGCAGGCTCCGCCCGCCCAGAAGCCGAAGCAGACCGCCCCGGCGGACATCTTCGATATCATCGATGAAGCACCGAGTCCCGTAAATCTGAGGTCCAGCGCATCGGCACCGGTTGTTGAAGAGGAAGCGGTGTTCGAGGTCGAGCCCGAGTTCGAGGCAGAAGAACAGCAGGTCCTCGAAGTGGAAGAAGCGCTGCCTGTTGGAAAGAAGGCCGTTGAGGAGATGCGGGCAGGGCTTGGCCTGTCCGGCCTTGCCGAGCCGGCGGAAGTGGAGGCTGATGGCGTCGATTCGCTCGGCCTGGCCGCTGTTGCCGCCCTCGATACTTTTGAAAAACCTGCGCCCCGCCGTCCGGAAGCGCCAAAGCCCCAGCTGCCGGAGGCTCGTGAATATGTTCCCCCGGCCTATACCGAGCCGGCGCCAGAGGCCCCATCCATTGCCGTGTCGGAGGACATGATCCGCAGCATGGCCCAGGAGACGGTCACCAGGATGGCCGCGGGGTTCTTCGCAAAAATGCCGCCGGTCCAGCCCCCGGCCGTTTCCGATGCACTGCTTCAGAAGGTCCTTGAAGAGAGCGTTGCAAAGATCGTACGGGAAACAGCACGCCAGGTGATCGAGAAAGTCGCATGGGAGGTCATTCCCGAGCTGGCAGAGATGTTGATCAAGGCAGAGATCGAGCGGCTGAAAGCGGAGATCTAATCGTTCGGATCTTAGTTCGCGGATTTCGGATTGAAAAAAAACGAGGGGACTTGCTCCCCTCTTTTATTTTGGGATGGCATTGGTAAAGGAGAGCATCTGCATGTCAACGAAAGAATTGCCCAAGGCATACGAACCGAAGTCGGTGGAAGAGCGGTGGTATGCATTCTGGCTGGAAAAAAAATATTTTCATGCCGATGAGAATGGACTGGGCAAGTCCTTTTCGATTGTGATCCCGCCCCCGAACGTCACCGGTTCGCTTCATATCGGCCACGCTCTGAACAACACGCTCCAGGACATCCTGGTGCGCTGGATGCGCATGTCCGGCAGGAACACGTTGTGGGTGCCGGGCACGGACCATGCGGGCATTGCGACCCAGAACGTGGTCGAACGTCAGCTTGCGAAGGACGGTGTTGACCGCCATGCCCTGGGCAGGGAAGGGTTCATCGAAAAGGTCTGGGAATGGAAGAAAGAGTACGGCGGCAGGATCATCGGGCAGCAAAAGCGGCTCGGCGCGTCCTGCGACTGGGAGCGCGAACGCTTCACCATGGACGAGGGTTTGTCCCGCGCTGTGCGCGAGGTCTTCGTAACGCTGTATGAAGAAGGGCTCATCTACCGCGGCGAGCGGCTTATCAACTGGTGCCCGCGCTGCCACACGGCGCTCTCCGACATCGAGGTGGAGCATGAGGATGAGAAGGGCAAGTTGTACCACCTCGCCTATCCCCTGAGCCACGATCCCAACATCCGCCTTACGGTGGCCACGACCCGGCCTGAGACCATGCTCGGCGACACGGCCGTGGCTGTGCACCCGCTCGACCCGCGCTATAAGGACCTCATCGGCAAGACCGTCGATCTTCCGCTCACGAACCGGAAGATCCCGATCATCGGGGATGCGATCCTGGTGGACCTGGAATTCGGCACCGGAGCGGTCAAGGTGACGCCGGCTCACGATTTCAACGATTACGAGGCAGGCCAGCGCCAGAAGCCGGAGCTGGCGCGCATCAAGATACTCGACGAAAAGGCCCAGATCCTTTCTGATATTCCTGATGTGCTGCCTGAGGTATTGAAGCTGGTCTCCGGAAAGCCGGCAAAGAAGGCGCGCGGCATCGTGGTCGAACTGCTGAGCGAGCAGGGCAAACTCATCAAGACCGACGACCATGCCCATTCCATCGGCAAATGTTACCGTTGCAGGTCCGTGGTGGAGCCCTACCTTTCGCCCCAGTGGTTCGTCAGGACCGGCCCGCTTGCTGAACCGGCGATCAAGGTCGTCGAGGACGGCCGCGTCCAGTTCTATCCCAAGGGGTGGGAGAACACCTACTTCGAATGGATGCGGAACATCAAGGACTGGTGCATCTCGCGCCAGATCTGGTGGGGGCACCGCATCCCTGCATGGTTCTGCGACGACTGCGGCCATATCTCGGTCAGCCGCACCGATGTTGCCTCCTGCGCGAAATGCAAGAGCACGAACATCCGGCAGGAAACGGATGTGCTCGACACCTGGTTCTCATCAGCGCTCTGGCCCTTCTCGACGCTCGGCTGGCCGGACCAGACCAAGGAGCAGTCGGTCTACTATCCTACGTCGGTGCTGATTACGAGCTTTGATATCATCTTCTTCTGGGTGGCCCGCATGATCATGATGGGGCTCCATTTCAAACACGAGGTGCCGTTCCGGCATGTCTATATCCACGCGCTGGTGCGCGATGCTGAAGGCCAGAAGATGAGCAAGTCCAAAGGCAACGTCATCGACCCGCTGGTGATGATCGATCAGTACGGCACCGATGCCTTCCGGTTCACGCTGACGGCCTTCGCGGCACAGGGCAGGGACATCAAGCTCGCGCCGGAGCGGATCGAAGGCTACCGGAACTTCGCGAACAAACTCTGGAACGCCAGCCGGTTCGTCATGATGAACCTGGAGGACAAATTCGCTCCGAATGCTGCGCTTTCTACTCCGGACACTTCACTCGCCGATAAATGGATCCTCTCCCGCCTCAACTCGGTGGTCAAAGAGGTTGAATCTGCGCTTGCCGACTATCGGTTCAATGATGTAGCCTCGGCGCTCTACCATTTTACCTGGCATGAGTACTGCGACTGGTATCTGGAACTGTCCAAGCCGGCACTGATGGGCGATCTGGGCGCAGCGCCGCGCAGGGCGACCCAGACGGTGCTGGCTCACGTGCTCGAGACGACGCTCAGGCTGCTGCACCCGATCATGCCGTTCATTACGGAAGAGATCTGGCAGAACCTGCCGGGGGAATTGCGGAATGCGGATTTCGGAATGCGGAATGAGAAGCGGAAGGACAACTGCGAATCGATCATGGTGGCGGCATTCCCCGTTGCGGACAATGCGTTGGTGAACGCGGGGATCGAACAGGACATGCAGATGGTGATGGACCTGATCCTTGCGATCAGGAACATCCGCGGCGAAATGAACATTGCTCCATCCATGCAGATCACGGTGATTGTCAAAGTGGAGCGCAGGGAACTGGGCGAGCATCTGGAAAAAAGCGCAGGCTATGCGAAGACCCTGGCGCGGATCAAGGAGCTCCGCATCGGCGTCGCCGAGGACAAACCGAAGAACGTTGCCACTGCGGTGATCAAGGGAGCAGAGGTCTATGTGCCGCTCGAAGGCATTCTCGACCTGACGCAGGAGCGCGACCGGCTTCAGAAGGAGATCGCCAAGATATCTAAGGACATCGAGGTGTTCTCGAAAAAACTTTCGAACAAGAATTTCGTGGATAAGGCCCCAAAGGACGTTGTAGAAAAAGATACGGCGAAGCTCGAGGAGTTCAAAGTAAAGCGCGAAAAGCTCGAGGAAAGCCTGCGGATGCTGGGGTAGAGCATGCTTACGAACAAGGCAATTACCGATCTGATCATCCAGGCACTTGCAGAAGATCGCGGAAATGGCGACATTACCTCCGAGGCCACGATAGGAGCCGAAGCCACGTCGGAAGCCGTGATCCTGGCCAAGCAGCATCTCGTGCTTGCCGGTATCGATGTGGCAAGAGAAGTGTTTCGCCATCTCGATCCGGGCATTCAGTTCTCGCCATTTGCAAGGGACGGCGAGGTCGTTCACGCGGGCACAGAACTGGCACGTTTGTTCGGGAACACGCGGGCCCTGCTTGCCGGCGAACGGGTGGCGCTGAACCTGCTGCAGCATATGTCGGGGATCGCTACGCTGACGGCAGCGTACGTGGAAAAGGTCAAGGGCCTGAAGGCCGAAGTACTGGACACGCGGAAGACCCTGCCGGGCCTGCGCGTGCTCGAAAAATACGCGGTGCGCATGGGCGGCGGCAGGAATCACCGGTTCGGACTTTCCGACGGCGTGCTGATCAAGGATAATCACATCAAAGCAGTGGGCAGTATCACGCGTGCCGTAGAGCTTGCCAGGAAGAAAGCCCACCACCTCCTCAAGATCGAGGTCGAGACCAAAGATCTCGCCGAGGTGCGGGAAGCGCTGGCGGCGAAGGCGGACATCATCATGCTGGACAATATGCCGATCGATGTCATGCGAGAAGCGGTAAAGATGGTCAAGGGACAGGCAATGGTCGAGGCATCGGGCAATGTGACGCTCGAAACCCTGCGGCATATTGCGGAGACCGGGGTCGACCTTATTTCCTCGGGAAGCCTCACGCATTCAGCACCTGCGGTTGATATCAGCATGAAGATTAAGTGACGGGGTCCGGCCGCCGGGGGCCAGGGAAGACAACGTGTCTCGCGTTTGGGACTCCGGACCCCGACCATTGGCCCCAGGTGTTTTATGGCTAAAGATAAAATCCTTGCCCTGCTGCGGTCGTCGAAGACCGCTTTCTTATCCGGCGCCGACCTGGCATCACGGCTCGGCATCTCGCGCACCATGGTCTGGAAGCATATCAAAGCACTCGAGCGCGAAGGGTTCGGAATCGAGGCGGTGCCGTCCCAGGGATACCGGATCACCGTTGTCCCCGACAGGCTCCGGCAGAACGACCTGGGACGGGGGCTTAAGACTAAGATCATCGGCAAGGACATTCGCCTCCATTCCGAGGTCCTTTCCACGAATACGCTGGCCATGGAGGCGGCGTCGCAGGGCGCGGCCGAGGGCACGGTCGTGATCGCCGAGACACAGACCGGCGGTAAGGGCAGGCTCGGCAGGCAATGGATCTCTCCCCACGGTAATCTCTATGTGAGCGTCATCCTGCGGCCGGCCATCCCGACGCATAAGGCGCCGCTCATCACGCTGGTGGGGGCCGTGGCCGTGGCTTCGGCGATCAGGACGCACTGTCCGGTACAGGCGGCGATCAAATGGCCCAACGACATCCTCATCTCCGGCAAGAAGGTGGCCGGCCTGCTCACCGAGATGAGCGCCGAGCCCGACCGGATACGGCACATTGCCCTTGGCATCGGCGTTAATGTCAATATGGAGCTTCATGAGCTGCCGCCGGAAGTCAGTGCCCACACAACGACACTTGCTGCCGAGACCGGCACCAAAGTAGACCGGAAGGCGCTGCTGCAGGAGATCCTTCTTGCGCTTGAGCATTGGTACCGGATATTTCTGACCGAAGAAGAAGCGGTATTGAAAGAGTGGGAACAGTTGAACATGACCATCGGCCGACGGGTGACCGTGAACGGCATGGGCGAGGTTTTCGAAGGCCAGGCGCAGGGAATCGATGCTGAAGGCAGGCTCAAGGTAGCGCTCGACGATAACACGATACGGGTCGTGGCGGCAGGGGATGTGAGTATACTGAAAGGATCCAGGGGCCAGTAGCCAGGGTCCAGCAATGGCTCAGACCCAACAACAGCTTTGCTTTCCCTTGACCCTGGCCCCTTGACCCTGATTTCTTGGAGGAACTATGCTTCTTGCCATAGACATCGGCAACACCAACGTCGTTCTCGGAGTATTCGACAAAGAGCGGCTCGTCGAGAACTGGCGTGTTGGCACGAACGCGCAGATCACCCCCGATGAGTATGCCATGATCTTCAAGGACCTCTTCGGTTTTGCCGGGCTTGAGTTCAGGCAGATCACGGGTGTC
>JBGQDI010000105.1:0-8453 GCA_041495765.1 Nitrospirota bacterium | reverse complement strand
CGCGGCCACATTTCTCACGAGGACCTCATCAAGTTGCTGAAGGCCAAGGAAAAATCGTCCAACCACCGGGACCCGGCCTTTGAAAGCCTGCTGCTCGACACGGTGCGGGCCTGCGACGAGCATGCCCGTGACTCCAACGATACGGCGGTGCTCGAGTCAATGAGCAACGTTCTCACCTATTTCGACCGCTACGACAGTGCCGCGACCACGATCAACAACCTGGCGTTCATGGAGAACTCAAGCCTCACGGAAAGCAACATCAGAAGCCTCTATGGGAACAAGGAGGTCTTTGACGCCATTAATCCTGACATTTTTCGGGAACTCTTCATTGAGAGCGTCAAGAGCAACCGCTACCTGACACGTTACGGCCGCAAAAAGATCGATAAGCTTTTCCGGGGCCTGCTCCAGATCAAAACAGGAGACAGCACGTACCGTGAACTGGCCACCGCCATCCAGAGCATCCGCGAGGATGAGCGCCTTTATGCGATAATCCACCGCTACGTAAAGGACCGATTCAGAAGCATTTATGCCGAATTGAACTCGAAAGAGGACCAGGAGATCTTCATTCAGGACCTCAACCGCGAGATACAGGCCAAAGGCATCGTCCAGGGCCCTGTGCCCCACGAGGTGTTCGAAGAGATCATCCTCGACTTCCGGAAAGAATCTTTCTATCTCAACAACCTGTTGCCGCACATCATCGTTTCCCGGGACGGCCAGGTGCGCGAGGATTTCCTTACGAACAGCGGCCTGGACCGTTTCTATGTCGAGGAGCTTGAAAAGGATTACTTCGGAATGAACCGTATCGAGCAACGCATCCTGGAAGAGATCAGAAAATAGCCATGTTCAAGATCAAGGTCCTGGACCGCTACATATTCGAAGAACTTATCCCGCCCTTCTTCCTCAGCATGTTCATCATCACGCTCGTACTGTTCATCCAGAAGATGTTCAGACTGGCGGAGCTGGTGGTCTCCAAGGGCGTCACAGTCGCGGCCACGCTCAAGATGCTTGCCTTTATCCTGCCAAGCTTCCTGGTCATCACTATCCCCATGTCGGCACTGGTGGCGTCGATCACCGCATTTTCCCGTCTTTCCGCTGACTCCGAGATCACGGCCATGAGGACCTCCCGCGTAGGTCTTTACCGTATGCTCCGGCCCGTGAGCGTCTTTGCGTTCCTCGCCTTTTCCGCCACCGCGCTGACCTCGCTGGTCCTGCTGCCTGCGGCGAATACCGCGCTCAAAGCCCATTTATTCAATATGGTAAAATCCCAGGCCATGGTCGGCATCGAATCAGGCGTGTTCAGCAGCGCTTTTGACGGAATGGTCATTTATGTCGATAAAATGGGATCGCTTGACAAGATGGAAGGCATCTTTATATCAGATGAACACTCTGCAAAGGAGCCGTACTCCATCGTGGCAAAAAGGGGGAAGCTGATCACCGACCCCCAGTCCTTCAAGGTAACCCTCTCCATGGAAGACGGGGCCATTTATACGCTGCCGCGCGAAGAGCACAAATACCATATCACTTCTTTCACCGCCGGAAACATCTTCCTGAACATCAACCGATCCTTGCTGCCGGGAGGGTCACCGACCACGGATTATCGGGACGCATCCATCCCGGCCCTGCTCGCCGAGATCACCAACCTGCGCTCCCAGGGAAAACCGACCTTTCACGCTGAAAGCGAGCTCCATATGCGGCTGTCCATTCCCCTGGCCTGCCTCATCTTCGGCATCATCGGCGCCCCCCTGGGCATCCGTAAAACACGCTCCGGCAGGTCCGCCGGGATCGCCATTGCCCTTGCCGTCTTCTTCCTCTATTATGTCCTGCTCGGAACCAGCCAGAACCTGGCCGAGACCGGCGCAATGACGCCTGCTGCTGCTTATTGGATCCCGAACGCGCTCATTATCATCGCTTCTGCCGTCCTGCTCCAGATCAAAAACAGTGAGATCAATTTCGGCATTATCGATCGTTTCGCACATTTTTTCTCCCGGTTCCGGAAGCCGCGGACCATGCCCTAATTCGAAGGACCTTACCAGGCAATGATGAGCATACTAAGCCGTTACATACTCAAGGAATTCTTCCGGTCCTTTACCACCGCGCTGAGCGGCATTTCCGTCGTCTATCTCTGTGTCGACTTCCTTCAAAAGGCCGACGATTTCATCCGATTCAAAGCTACGATCTCGCAGGTCGTCAGGTATTTCCTCTTTAACCTGCCGTCGATCATTACCCCGTCCATCCCCATTGCCGCCCTGATCGCTACGCTCCTGTCGCTCGGCGCCCTGTCGCGGCATAATGAGATCATCGCCATGCGGTCCAGCGGGATCAGTCTCGGCCGCATCGTGCTGCCGGTGCTTGCAGGAGGCCTCCTGATCTCGACCATCGGTTTCATCAACAACGAGCTCATCATGCCGACGTATGTCGCCAAGGCAAATTACATCCGCAATGTGGAGATCGAGAAGAAACAGCAGCTCATCATGTTCCGAAAAAACAAGCTCTGGCTGCGCGGCCCGGACAACAGCATCGTGAACATCGCTTTCGTCTCCCCTGACCGCAATGAGATGTTCGGCCTGAATATTTTCAAGCTCAACCCGGATTTCACCGTGCGGGAAAGGGTCCAGGCAGGCGGTCTTTTGTGGGAAGACAACGCCTGGCGGCTGAATAAAAGCACTGCCTACGTGCAAACCGGAGATACGGTCATCGCCCGCCCGGCCGACGGCGAAGTATACAATATCGTACAAACGCCCGCAGATCTCAGCATGATCGTCAAAAGCTCCGAAGAAATGAGCTTTGCCGAGCTCTGGGACTATGTCCACCGCATAAAAGCCAGCGGGTACAATGCCATGCGTGAAGAGATGGCGATGTACGGCAAGATCTCCTTCCCTTTTTCGAGCCTGCTCATGGTCATGATCGCCACACCGCTGTCGTTGCAACGGGTGCGCAGCGGCGGTGCAGGCACCGGGATAGCGCTCGCTGTTTTCATCTCCTTCGCCTACTGGGGGCTCCTCAGCATCGGAACGGCGCTGGGCAGGTCCGGCGCATTACCGCCGCTGACCGCATCGTGGCTTGCCAATGCGCTTTTCTCCCTCTATGCCTGCGTGATGATGTTCCGCATGCATCGTAATTCGTGATACACCGGGAGTTCGTCGCAACTGATCGAGGGGCTGCACCTGCCCGGGAAGACCGATATCGATGAGCACCATATTCTTCTCACAGAACCTGCTTGACGCCCTTATCGAAGAAGGCCGGATCAAGATCGATCACAACATCATGACCCTGCTGACCAGGGAGCAGCATTCTTTTGCCCTGGAACCTGCATACCGGATCATCAGGACGATAGCCGGAAGCAACGACGATCATGACCTGCTCGGCGCTATCAAAACAGCGACAGAGCTGAAGGACCTGCACGCGGAGGCCTATCAGAACTCGATCATCATCGGCAGCACCGGGTATGAAGCGGAGCCGGGTTTTCTGGGAGATGAGCAGAGCGTCATGGAAAAACTTTCGGACACCGACCTGCTTGCCCGGTTCCTGCTGGAGAACCTGCTCTAGACCGATGATGAAAAAGGCCTTCAGCATACTGTTCGGCATCGCCCTGGTCCCCTTCTGTATCGGTTTCACGTGGCAGCTCAGCACGACCGTGTTCGGCATACGATACAAGCCCGACCTCCCCTACTTATTTATTGCAGGAGCGTTGACCTACATAACGCTCCACGTTCTGTTCAGAAAACCGATACTGACCTATGTCTTCGGCCACGAACTGACCCATGCTCTTTTCGCGGTGCTCTTCGGCGGATCGGTCAAATCGTTCCATGCAAGCGACCGCGGCGGCCGCGTTACGATCACGAAATCCAACTTCATTATCACGCTGGCACCCTACTTTTTCCCGCTCTATACCTTCATCGTACTGCTGCTGTACGGTACCGCCGTCGCCGCAGGATGGAAGCTGGCGGTAAACTGGATCGTCTTTCTCGCCGGCGCCTCGTTCGCCTTTCACCTGGTGCTGACCGCGCTTTTTCTGCAGACCGAGCAGACCGATATCAGGGAGTACGGAATGATCTTCTCCTACCCCCTCATCTACCTTTTTAACGTCGCATTCACCGCGCTCCTCCTCTGGCTGCTCTTATCCGAGGACATGGAGTTTCTCATTTTTTTTGCCGGTGGTATAATGAAAAGCATCAAGGTGACCGCGCTCTTCGTGGGAAAAGGCTACACGATGGTCAGGAACGCGCTCTGACCTACAAAAGCGGAAATTTCGCCACGAAGGCACGAAGACACTAAGAACGGCTCAAGCAATATCAGACTGATAAAAGCCCGAGACAAGGGACACTTCTTCGCAGATTCGCGTCTCAGCGTGGCCCTCGTCCCGACTATTGTGACAAAATTGTCCGATTTATCCGAGCTTGGTTCATGAAAGGATCGATATGTTCATCGTCGGATTGACGGGGGGGATCGCAAGCGGCAAAAGCCTGGTTGCCCGCGTGTTCAAAGACCTCGGCGCAACCGTCATCGACGCGGACAGGATCGTCCATGAACTGCTGGAGCCGGACCAGGACGCCTGGAGCGAGATCGTCCGGCACTTCGGACAGGATGTTCAGCGGGCCGACAGGACCATCGACCGCAGAAAGCTCGGCGCTATCGTCTTCAACGATCCGCAAAAACGCTCGTGGCTCAATGCCTGCCTCCACCCCCGGGTCTTTTCGGTCTATACCACCCAGGTAGCCCACCTCAGGATGCGTACGCCTGACGCAATGCTGTTCTTCGATGCAGCACTGCTCATTGAATCCGGCTACCATCGGACTGTGGACCGGGTCGTCGTGGTGTACGCAGAACCTGAACAGCAGGTGGAACGGCTCATGGCACGCGACAAGTATTCCCGGGAGGAAGCGCTCTTGAGGATCAGAAGCCAGATGCCGCTCGGTGAAAAGCGGGTACTTGCAGATCATGTCATCGACAACAGCGGGACCCGCGAGGAGACCGAACGGCAGGCGAAGGATCTTTTCGCACGACTGAGCCGCGAAGCAAAGGAGCGTCCGTGAGGGCGTCGCTGACCATCAGCGCGATGAAGCGCTCCCATATCAAAGCGTGCGACGCCATTGTTGCGGCTTCGGAACCCTGGAAGACCCTTCGGGAAACGGTCGATTTCGTCCAGGCAATCACCCGGAAGCAGGCCTATGCATGCATCAGACGCGAGGGCCGAATGTCCGTGGTTGCCGGATTCATTCTCTTTACTGCGGAACCCGTTTTTGCCCGCGGGGGCTACCTGCGCGCCATCGGCGTTGCAGCCTCTCTGCGACACCAGGGCATCGGCAAAAAACTGCTGGCCTTCGCCGAAAAGACCACTTCCCGGAAGGCGGCATATCTCTATCTTTGCGTCTCCTCATTTAACCGGAAGGGACAGGCGTTTTATAAGAACTGCGGGTATACCAGGGTTGGAACACTGCCCGGCCTGACCGCGCCCGATACTTCAGAACATATTTACTGGAAACAGCTTAAATAATTCCTTGAAAGGGAGAAGGGAAGGCCCTGCCGGCGCAGCCGTGAATGAACGGCAGGTCGCAGGGACCGCAAACACCATGAAGAACATCAAGCAGATAGAGCTGTTCAAGAGCCTTACCGACGAAGAACTGAAAGAGATGGCCCCGTACCTGGTCACGGCGCCCTATAAGAAGAAGGACACGATCTTTTCCGAGGGAGATGCGCCCGAGTGGTTCTACATCGTCCTGAGCGGCAAAGTAAAGATCACCAAACTTTCCCATGAAGGCAAGGAAATCATCCTGGAGATCATATCGCCCCATGACATCTTCGGCGGCGTTGCGGTGATCCGCGGGTTCGCCTACCCCGGCAATGCCGTTGCCATGGAAGACAGCGAAGTGCTGAAGATCTCAAGGAAGAACCTGATGCGCCTGGTGGACCGGTTCCCGAACCTCATGTATTTCATCGCGCTCCAGCTCGGCGACCGGATGAAAAGCTCCTACGATTCCCTGAAGAACATCGCCCTGGAGCGGGTGGAAGCGCGCATCGCCGCGCTGCTGCTCAAGCTGGCGAACAAGATCGGCGTCGAGACCGATGAGGGCACCCTCATCGACATGCGCCTGACCAAGCAGGACGTGGCCGACATGGTCGGCACCACGGTGGAGACCTCGATCCGCACGTTCAGCAAGTTCAAGAAGGACGGCCTTGTTTCCGACCAGGAGGGCAAGTTCGTCATCAAGGACGCCGAGGGGCTTGCCGAGCTGTCTTCGTGAAACGGATCCGCCCGGATTCAACATTCAATATTCAAGATTAAAAATATTGAATGTTCCTTCTTGAATATTGAATGGCGGTTCTATTTCGGCTGCTCGACCGTGGTCAAGAGCGTCATGAGCATGTTATAGAAGAAGAGGAAGATGGTGAAGGCCTCGACCACTCCGGAGACCACGGTAAGCGTCAGATAGGTGCCTGACGGCGAATACACGTTCAGCGTATAGAACACCAGCAGGGCGATCAGCGCGATGTTCGACAGGTAGAACTGCAGTTCCCCGATCTTAGCGCTGTATAATGCTCTGCCCATGAACCGCGGCAGGATATGATAGCCTACGCCGTAGATCATCATCGAGACCCATCCCAGCATGTTCAGATGAGAATGCACGAATTTAAAAGACATCATGCTCTGATTTCCCAGCATCAAGAGACCCAGGACCGTCGATACCCCGAGATACACAATGCTCATTACGATGAAACCTTTCACGAACCTGTCCATAGAAGATCCTCCTCTGAAATGAATTTATAGGCCATAGTATATCAGATTAGCCTTTTCTGCTATGATGTTTGTCATACGAGACAGGTCAGGGTCATCTTCACCACAGAGGCACGGAGACACGGAGGAAGGCAAAAAGAATACACAAGGTCGTGTCGACGCCGTTCCAAACCCCCTTGCATCCCGTGAACAGGTTCGCGCAAAGCATGCGCATGCTGATACGACCGCAATAACCACAAGACCAGGCAGACACGGCCGAGCCCATTACCATGGGCGAGGGGAAGTGCTGCGATGCTCGAAAAATATCGATACCAGAACATCCTTGCATGCCTGCACGAACCTGTGAATGGGGTGCAAAAAACAAACATCCTGCACTGCCCATAAGAACTGACCTTTACTGAAAAGCCATTACCATGAGGTGACCGATGATCGCGATCAAGCAGGCAACGAAGACCTATCATCAGGGCATGAAGGAGATCCAGGCGCTCCGGAACGTCTCGCTGACCATCGCCAAAGGCGAGTTCCTGAGCATCATGGGGCCTTCGGGGTCCGGCAAGAGTACGCTCCTGAACCTCATCGGCGGCCTTGATCAACCCACCTCCGGTGAGATATACATCGATGATATTCCTCTGCACGGCATCTCCGACGACCAGTTGACGCTCATCCGTCGGAGGCGCATCGGCTTTATCTTCCAGTTCTTCAACCTCCTGCCGATCCTGACCGCTGCTGAGAACGTGGGCCTCCCGCTTTTGCTCGAAGGCATCCCCTTCTCCAAAGTGAAACCGCAGGCCGAGGCGCTCCTTCGGAAGGTAGGGCTCGCCGAGCGCATCGAACACCGGCCGGAGCAGCTTTCAGGCGGCGAGATGCAGCGGGTGGCCATAGCGCGCGCGCTCATCACGAATCCCGCCGTACTCCTGGCAGACGAACCCACGGGCAACCTGGACTCTCATACCAGCGAAGAGATATTTCGTCTGCTCACCGGATTGCATGCCGAAGGCCAGACCATCGTGATGGTTACCCACGACCGTTCAGCAGCCGGCCATGGGACGCGGCTCATTACTCTGAAGGACGGGGCGCTCGACGAAGACCTGTTGACAGGAGCGCGGGCGTCATGAACTTCTACAACCTGCTCAAGCACATAAGCCTGAAGCGCGTCCGGCTCCAGAAAGTGCACACCCTCATGACCATAGCCGGCATCTGCCTTGGCGTGGCAGCCATCGTGTCCATCGGCATCGTCAACAAGAGCGTCATGCACTCCTTTGAGGACTCCATCAACCGGGTCACCGGCCGCGCCGCGCTCCAGGTCACCGGTGCTGCGTCCGGTTTTCCCGAAGAGCTCATCGACCGCGTGCAGAAGGTCCCTGGCGTCGAATATGCTGTGCCGGTCATCGACACCCAGGGCATCCTCGTCAAAGGCAAAGAACGGACCCTTATGATACTGGGGGTCGATGTGCTCCAGGACAGCAGCATCAGGGACTACAAGCTTGCAAATGATGACGCCGATATCCCGGACCCGCTCCTGTTCCTGGCACGACCGGACTCCATCCTGCTGACCAGGGAAATGGCAGACCGCGAAGGCATTGTCATCGACCAGACGATCGAGGTCCAGACCGTGCGCGGCATCAGGACCTTTCGCGTTCGCGGCCTCCTGAATCCCGAAGGCCCGGCCAAGACCATGGGCGGCAACATCGCCATCATGGACTACCCTGCGGCGCAGATG
>JBGQDI010000104.1:0-8669 GCA_041495765.1 Nitrospirota bacterium | reverse complement strand
GCTGCGTCTTCGCGCGAAAGGGCTTTAGATCTTGCCCTCCAAAAGCGATTGCGTGGCTCACCGTTTCCTCATCAGAAAATACAGCTCTCCCGCCTGCTGCATGTACCCCGCGGTCATCTCGGCTTCCGCACCCTGACCGCAGAAGAGGTCCACTCTGCCCGGCCCGCGGATGGCTCCGCCCGTGTCCTGGTTCATCACGAAGCGGGTGAACGGCAGCCAGGCTTTGATCATCCCGTTCTCGATCACCGGCTTCTCCGTTGCAATGATCGCAAGACCACCCTTGGGGAACAACCTGGCGTCTGTCGCGATCGATCTGCCCGGCGTAAGCGGCACGCCGATATTCCCCAGCGACGGCCCCATGTCCATGCGGAAGAAAACATAGCTCGGGTTCTGGTTCAGGACCGCGGTCGCTTCATCGGGATGGGTCCGCAAATACTCGCGCAGGGCCTGCATGGACATGTTCTCTTTTGTCATGGCCCCGCTGTCGATCAGTACGCGGCCGATGCTCTTGTAGGGCCTGCCGTTCGTGCCGTCATAGAGCATGCTCACAATGTTCCCGTCGCCCAGGTCCGCCTTGCCCGACCCCTGCACCTGCAGAAAATAGATACTGACCGGATCGTTGCACCAGAGGATCTCGAGGTCTTTGTCCGACAGGGCCAGCTTTTGATCGATCTCCTCCCGGGAGTAGTAGGGAATGACCCGTTTGTTGCCGTGTTTTTCGTCGAGGCGGCCGAAGAGCTTGTTCTTGGGGAAATTGTCGCCGAACTGGGTCAGGTCGATCTCGACGATGTCGTCGGGCCGGCCGTAGAGAGGATAGCGGAAGATGTCATCGGCCGTCGTCCTGCAGGCCAGCATCGGCTCGTAATAACCGGTGAACAGCACTTTCCCGCCGTTGTCTGAGCCGACAGAGCGGTACAGCACGAAGTCCTTTTTGATCTGTTCGGCCTTCTGGGCCGCGGTAAGCGAACTGTTCTCGACGATGAGCAGGAAATTCTGAAGGGTCAGGGCCATGTCCCGGGCAGGGATACGGTCTGCACCAAAGTAAAATATCGTCTCCTGAGGAAGTTTTTTGTAATATTCCAGGCTCTGACGCACGGCCGCGGTCACGTCCCTGAACTCGCCGTCATCCAGCGCAGCCGTCGCGCTCCACCACGAGACAGGGACAAGTGCATCTTCTGGTTTCGTCACCACGGGATGGGTGCAGGCGAAGAGAGAGATCAGGAAGAGTGCGGGGACCAGGATCTTTTTCATAGCGGGCCGGGGGCACTGCCCGGTTTTTCGGCGGCAGGTTGTTCAGGCCGTGCCGGCTCATTGCCGGGCTCTGCGTCGATGAAGTCCCTGACCGCTTGTGCCAGGGACGCCGCCATGGCGTCTATTTTCGACGGATCGACTACATAGGAGCTCTGGTCCGCTCGACGCGCCGCGCCAAACTCGATGATCACGGCAGGGAAATCCGAGGTTTCGAACAGCACGTCCTTCTTCGTCTGAACGGTCCCGCAGAGCGCCGGCACAGACGCTCTCAAGCCTTTTGCCAGGGCTTCAGACAGCCTGAGGCTCTCGCGAACCATGGCATCCTCCTGCGGATCGGCCGCAGCAGCCCCCGGTCCGTCCCGGTCATGCGGTTTGCGCTGGAGCGGCTGCCGTTTCGCATAATAAAGCTGGACGCAGTCCCGGTCCAGTGCCCTGAGTCGGAGCGAGAGGTAGATATGAGCGCCTTTCTTCTTTGCAAAGAACCACCGGTCGCCGGAAGGGATGAAGATGTCCTCATTCCGCGAAAGAAAGGTCTCGATCTTCCGTTTTATCAGTTCCTGCCGGATAGACCGGGCAAGCGCGAGGGTCACCTCTTTTCCCTTGCTCTTCCGGTCGATGGTGGGGCCGTTCTCCCGACCGCCATAGTGGGGATCGAGATAGACCACGGAATAGCGGTGCTCCGGCGCGCCGGCGGCGGCCGTATCCTTTCCGGACGACAGGATACAAAACAAAGCCAGGAGAATGATGAAAGAACTTGTTCTTTTCATATTGATCGGTGCTACCGGCAACTTCATGTCAATTTTAAAAAAAAGCGGCATTGTACCCCGGATAATTTAGGCTTTTCATGGGAACTTGTCAATTGTCAAATGACGCAATCTGCGGCGGGGAGAAGCATGGGGCCGTGGCAGCCAGCCGGGATGAGGCCGTATTTATCCTTGATTTACGGCTGCCGAAGAGGGAACATATATCAGAAGTTTATGATGTTCTTGCAGCAGTGGCCGCGAAGAGTCGAAACTTCGCGGCCTTTTCTTTTTACAGAATTGAGGGTTCGCCTGAAGGAGGACGGCACCATGGCAACACGAGGAAAGGTAAAATGGTTCAACGAATACAAAGGCTACGGTTTCATTGAAAAGGAAGATGGCGGGGACGTTTTTGTCCACTACAGCGAGATCGAAGCCCAGGGATTCAAGACCCTCGTCGAAGGAGAAGAGGTAACGTTCGAGGTCGAGGAAACTCCCAAAGGTCCGAAAGCGTCGCATGTCGTCAAGCTTAACTGAGTTCAAGGTCTAATAAGCATGCTGGTCCGGCCGATCTCCATTTGTCCTTAAATGGTCTATACCTCGTGAGAGGAAGAGACCCGGCGGAGAGGCAGATCTTGAATCCGCGTGAGGATAGTGCCGAGGAGGTGCGGCAGAAAAGGAAGGATTTGCCAGACCACTGCTAAAGAAGCTTCTGCTGAGCAGCATCGTGGACAACATCCTGTTCCGCGATGTTCCTGTTCAGCGCATTCCATGAGGGGTCATGCTGGAGCTGTGCGCGTTCCGCCCTGTTCTTGTCTGAATTTGCATAGCAGTATACACACCCGTGGGCACACGTATCATAGGCGCCGATATCAATGCTTCGGGTGCATGCGCATTCCTTGCGCGTGGCAGCAGGCCGCGTATCGAATGGTACATCAAAAAGGCCCGAGAGACGGGTGCCGTCTATGCAGCTTGCTTTTTTGATCTTTTCCGACAGAAGATGATCGTTGCAGCAGGCAAATAGCAAGATTCCTTACTGTTCCGCCCTTGCTGCCAGGCGCTCTGCGTATTCCCCTTTCATCGTCGTGGTCAATTCGACAAAGGAATGATCGGTGTAGGTGCACAGATTGGACAGTGCCCGCTTATAAGGCTGGACAAAGCTGACAATGCACTGCTTCGCACTTCCCTTCAGCAGCTCCATGCAACCTACAAAACGCTCTTCATGCAGGTCAAAGGACAACTTGTCCGTAATGCAGATCGGGTCATATCGCCAGATAAGCCGCTCATGCCCGTACCGTTTCGCCAGGTATCGGTAATCCCGGACGGCCTCACGATGATCGGGCACGTTCAGTTCAAGTTCCCGGTTCGCGGTGATAGTAAAATGAAAGAAGAGGTTCTTCGTGCTCTGCTCGATCGTTTCGAGCTGCGGCAGGAACGGAGCATAGTTCTTGGACCAGAAGACGATGGCGCTCAGGTCCTGCGGGCCAAGGGACACGCGGAGCATCTTTCCTGAATAGGGTTGCCGCACAAAGACATGGCCTGCCTTGAGGCGATTAACGAACCATGCTCCGTAAAAGGCCGGGATGTCCGTTCTTCTGCTGACCGATAATATCTGTGGCATTGAACAACTCCTTGTGATGGCTGGTATAATCACACTAAATGCGATGAAAAACAAGCAAATCCCCTTCTTTTGCTGAAATCAATTTCCAGCCTTTATTTTTTTCGTCTTTTAGTGTAGTATAGCGAGCACTTACATTCACACGACCTTGAGGTACCATTATGAAGCGAATCATCCTTGCCCTGTCCTTACCCCTGCTGTTCATGCCGCTCACGAGCCACGCCCTGTCACTGGAAGAAGGGCTCCAGGTCGTGGCCAGGAGCGGACGGGACGTCACTATCGCCCGGTCTGACGAATCGGTGGCGCGTGAAGCGGTCGCACTCGCCCGTGCCCCCTGGCTTCCGTTCGTCGACGTTTATGGACGCGAGACCTGGCTCCAGTATAAACCCGAAGCAAGGTTCGGTACTCAGATAGTCCCGACAGCTCAGGATTACTTCATTACGTATGGGGTAAGGGCCACGCAGATGCTGTACGACTTCGGCAAGACCTCGTCCTCCATCGATGCCGCAAAATTCGGCCTTAAGGCAAGGGAGGTCGACACGCTTCGCGTGCGGAACCAGGCTGCACTGGATTTTATCACCAGCTACCTTGATCTGCTCGAAGCAGAAAAGCTGCTCCTGGTTGCCAGTGACGAGGTCAAACAATACGATGCACACAAGAAGGATGCCGAGGCGCGCTACAGCGCTGGTGTGGTGACCCGCAACGAGGTGCTGCAGGCAGATGTCACGCTTTCCGATTCGCGCCAGCGCCATCTGACCGCAGACAACCTCCGGTCGTTCCGGGCATCGAAGCTGAACAGCCTGCTCATGCGTCCACTGAACGAGCCGATCCAGCCCGAGGAGTTCACCAAAACACCGTCGGCCGGGATTACCCTGGAAGAAGCATGGACCAATGCCGAGGCTGAGAGCCCGGAGCTCAAAGAGGTCGACGCTGGGATCCAGGCAAAAGAAGCGAGCCTTCGGTCTACGCAAGCGGAATTTCTGCCCAACTTTTACGTTTCTGGTGGCTACGAATACCAGGAAAACCAGTATATGGTCCATCCGCGGAACTGGTCGCTCATTGCAGGCGTGAACATAAACCTCTTTTCAGGCGGGGCCACCAGTGCCCGTACCAGCATCGGCAGAAGCGAGCTGGACTCGCTCAGGGCCGGCAGGGACAAGCTTGCCGATGGAGTGCGACTCGGTGTCAAGGCCGCCTACCTGGACCTGCAGAGCTCGGCGCAGAAGATCGAAGTGACCAAGACCGCCGTGGAACAGGCTGATGAGAACCTCCGTCTGCAGCAGCTTCGGTACCAGGAGGGGGTTGGCACCTCCCTGGAAGTGCTCGATGCGGTCAACCTTTTATCTGCGGCGCAGACCAACTCCTGGAAAGCTCACTACGGGTTCGAGCGGGCCGAAGCGAATCTGTTACACGCCATGGGCCGCGATCTGGCGAATGTTTATGTAAAGTAAAGCGAAACAGGTCCGCAGCCTTTTTTGTAGGGGCCTATTGCATACGCCCTGAGGGCGGCAGCAGCAACAAGGGCGCAAGCATTGCGCCCCTACGACACAGACCTTCATGCATCACCAAGGAGACAGAGCATGGCAGAAGAACAGAATGGCAACGGTCAAAAGAAAAAAAAGGCAATGATGATCGTTGCGCTCATCGTCATCATCGGCGTGATCGCAGGCTATTTTTACACCGCATACCGGAAGACGCATATTTCCACTGACGATGCCTTTATCGAAGGGAACATCCATATCGTTGCGTCGAAGATCAATGGGACCGTCCAGGAGATCCATGTGGCCGACAACCAGTTGGTCAAGCAGGGAGACTTGCTGCTCGAGATCGATCCGGCCGACTATGACCTGAGGCTCCGTGAAGCGTCATCCGTGGTCAACGCCGAGAGCGCCCGGCTGGCCGAGGTCGAGACGCGGATCGCTGCTGCACGCGCCAACCTGGAACTGCAGCAGGCGAACCTGAAGCTTGCAGAGACCGAAAAGGCCCGGGCGGAGAACCTGTTCAAGAAAGAGGTCCTTTCGCGGGACCGCTATGACCGCGCCATGACGTCGCAGGAAGTGGCTGTTGCCCAGGTGAAAGCCGCGGAAGAGCAGCTCAGATCGGCAGAGTCACAAAAAAAGACCCAGAGCGCCACGGTCCGCCAAAAGGAAGCAACAGCGGCACTGGCGAACCTCAATGCCCAGTATACGAAGATCTATGCCCCGGTGGACGGCTACGTAACGAGAAAATCGGTCCAGACCGGCAACCAGATCCAGCAGGGACAGCCGCTTATGGCGGTGGTCGCGCTGAACGACATCTGGATCGTCGCAAATTACAAAGAGACCGAAATGGGAGCGATCAGGCCGGGCCAGGAGGCCCTGATCAAGGTCGACTCTTTCCCCGGCAGGACATTCAAGGGAAAAGTGGACAGCATCATGGCGGGCACAGGCGTGACCTTTTCCCTGTTCCCCTCGGAGAATGCCACCGGCAACTATGTGAAGGTCGTCCAGCGCATCCCGGTGAAGATCGTGTTTGACCGCGAAGCGGACAAGGAAGGCATCCTGCGCATCGGCATGTCCGCGGAACCGACGGTGCTCGCAAAATGAACCGTGGCACCATGAGCCGGGGTCTCATCGCCTTTACGGTGATGCTGCCCACGCTGATCGAGATCATCGACACGTCGGTCGTGAACGTGTCGCTCAATCATATCCGGGGTTCGCTGTCTGCCGGTATTGACGAATCCACCTGGACCATCACTGCCTACCTGGTATCGAATGCCATCGTCATTCCCATGGCAGGCTGGCTTTCCAAGCTCATCGGCAGGAAGAACTACCTGCTCGCATCGATCTCCCTTTTCACCTTCAGCTCGTTCATGTGCGGCTCCGCCTGGAGCCTCCAGAGCCTTATTTTTTTCCGGATCATCCAGGGAATCGGCGGCGGCGGGCTGGTGCCGCTCAGCCAGTCCATCCTGCTTGAAAGTTTCCCACGGGAAAAACACGGCACCGCCATGGCCATTTTCGGCATGGGCGCCATGCTGGGCCCCATTGTCGGGCCGCTCCTGGGCGGCTGGATCACCGACACCTGGTCGTGGCGCTGGATCTTTTACATCAACATCCCCATCGGCATCCTTTCCATCATCATGAACGTCATCGTGATCCAGGACCCACCGTACATGAAACGCCAGAAGATGAAGATCGACTACTGGGGCCTCATATTCCTGGCACTCGGACTGGGCTCGCTGCAGTTCATTTTGGACAAGGGAGAGAATGAGGATTGGTTCTCTTCGAATCTGATCGTCTTCTTTGCCGTCGTTTCAGCGGTATCGCTTGTACTGCTGGTGATCAACGAGTACTTCTCCGAGCACCCGATCGTCAACCTGAAGCTGTTCAGGGACCGGACGTTCACCAGCGGCGCAACGGTGATGTTCTTCGTCTTTTTGAACCTATTCGGCAGCATCGTGCTCCTGCCCATCTATCTTCAGTCGATCATGGGCTATACGTCCTTTTACGCAGGATTGGTGCTCGGCCCCGGGGGCATCGCGACCATGATGGCCATGCCCTTTGCGGGAAAGTTGATAAGCAAAGTCAATCCAAAACGCATTCTCGGGGTCGGCATCGCGATCTGCGCGCTCAGTACCTACATGATGTCAAACTTTAACCTGACCACGGACTTCTGGTCTTTTGTCTGGCCACGGGTGACGCTGGGCCTCGGCATGGGGCTCACTTTTATCCCCCTCACCACCATGACCCTTTCGCATATTCCGAAGGAGAACATGACCGAGGCAAGCTCCCTGTACAACCTGCTCCGGAACCTAGGCGGCAGCGTTGGCATCGCCTTTACCACTACCATTCTCGCTCGACGCGCCCAGTTCCATCAGACCAGGCTGGTTGAGCACCTGTCTCCGCTCGACCCCGGCTACGCCATGGCTCACAACAGGATAGGGTCCTACCTTGGCTCCCAGGGCCTCCCGCCGGCCGGCGCCGACGGGGTGCTCTACCGTGAGCTGATCCGGCAGTCAACGACGCTAGCCTTCACCGATGCGTTCCTGATCATTTGTCTGTTGATCCTATGCGTTCTTCCCCTCGTATTCATTATGAAACGCGCGGCGCCGGCGCCGGGAGGACCGCCCGTTGACGCGCATTGACCGTTTTCTGGAAAGAAAGCATGAATAGAAAAAACCCATCAGCATATGATGGGCTTTTTCTATTTTGATCGTTCGGTGATATTTCTTCTGCGGGAGCCGTGAGTTCTTGTGCCCCGCCACCTGGCCGGTACACTGCTGCTGCGGATCACTCCAAAATGCTTTTTTCCGAAAGCACGTCGCCCTTTACGCCCACAATGATCTCCGTCATGGGGATCTTTCTTCCCGACCGTGTTATGGCCTCTTTCAGGACCGCCGTCATTCCACCGCAGCAAGGCACTTCCATACGGAGGCAGGTCACTTTCCTGACCGTCGTGCTGCCGAAGATCTCGGTGAACTTGGAAAGATATTGCGTCGCATCGTCAAGCTTGGGGCAGCCGATCAGCACCTTTTTCCCTGGCAGGAACTTCTCATGAAAGCCCGGAGTGGCAAAAGCGGTGCAGTCCGCAGCCACCAGCAGGTCGGCGTCCTGCAGGAATGGTGCAGAAGTGCCGATGAGCTTTATCTGGATCGGCCATTGCGTGAGCCGTACGTCTTGGTCATTCACAGCCGGTGCGGCCTTGATGGACGAGCACGATGGACAGTCAGTGGTATGGGTATTCATGGGACACCTCCTTTTAGGTTGGTGCATGGTACCACAAAACGACTGCCCCTTTCTATGATGCGCATCATAAAGGAATGTCTCTTCCTGAAAGATCATATTAGAAGTAGCGATCGGGTCAGTAGCTCAAAAGGGGGGGCACTAACGAGGGTAGTGACAATAAAAACCGTTGAGGATCAGAGACAGCCACTGATACTACAAAGGCAGGCACCCGGAAAGGCAACCACGCCCCTCCGTGTGCCTGCACTCAGTTTTAAGCAGTATACCCGTTCTCACCATGCTGGCTGATGTCAAGGCCTTCTGTTTCCTGATCGCGGTCTACCCGGACGCCCATGATAG
>JBGQDI010000103.1:0-8701 GCA_041495765.1 Nitrospirota bacterium | reverse complement strand
GAAGAAAAAGGCCGGATCACTGAGATCCTCCAGGCTGAGGCCATGACCGACGCGGACCTCAGCTATACGATCGGCATCATGGAGCAATATGATACGGTCAATGAAGCACTGGCCGTGGCACAGTCCTTCTCCGATGGCGCAAAAGCGGAGCTGAGCCTGTTCCCCGATTCAGCGCCGCGCCAGGCGCTTCTGGCCCTGGCAGATTACGTGGTACAACGGGAGATGTGATGCACCCGCTCGTGGCACTAGCGAAAGAGACGGTCGAACTCTACATCCGGACCGGTGAGATCCTCACCCTGCCGGAAGAGGACCTGCCTGCCGTCTTCACCCAGCAGGCAGGCGTTTTCGTCTGCCTCAAGACAAAAGGCATGCTCAGGGGCTGCATCGGCACCTTCCAACCCGCCGAGCCTGATGTGGCGCACGAGGTCGTACGGAATGCGATCAGTGCCGCCACCTGCGACCCGCGCTTTGCCTGCATCCGCGACTATGAACTGCCTGACCTTGAGTACAGCGTTGACGTACTGTCGCCTACCGAACCTATCGCGGACAAAAGCATGCTCGACCCGAAACGCTACGGCGTGATCGTGCAGGCAGGCGGCCGGCGCGGGCTGCTGCTGCCCGACCTCGAAGGCGTGGATACGGCGGAACAGCAGATCGGCATCGCCATGCAGAAGGCGGGAATTGCACCGGGAACCCCGATAAAGCTTTCCCGTTTCGAGGTCAAACGATATCATTAAGAAATCAGCGTTGTCGTACAAGAGAGAGGGAGGATTAAAATAGCATGGAAAGAACGGAACGCAACGAAAAGGATGATTCACAGAAAGCAAAGCTTATTTTCCTGGCGCTGGCGGCATTGGTGGTGGTCCTGCTGATCGTGAGCTTCGGCTATGCGAACAAGGCAAAGAACGAACTGAACGCCAAGAACCAGGAACTGGAAACGGTAAAGCAGGACAATGCGCGGCTCGAGCAGATGCTGAAGGACGCGAACACGGAGATCGACGGGCTGAAAAAACAGGTGGCGCAGCTGCAGGCGAAAGCAAAAGCAAAACCGGCTCCCAAGAAAAGAGGCTCGGTGACCGTTGCCAAGCCCCGGGCAAAGAAGAACCGGTAAGAGCTCAGGCATGAAGAGGAAAGCATGAGCGGCGATCGTTGACCACAGTTCATTGACCAGGAGCCAGACATTCCCGGACAGGGAGAACGGAGCTTCCATGAGCACTCAAAAAGCAATACGCTCCTATGAATACAAGAACGACTATTTTTATATCGTCATCCGCCAGGCGCCTGAGCTGGGCGCTCAGGCATACCTGTATTGCTGCGGGATCAAGATCGCCAAGTTCGACCCCATCTGCTGGGGCAAGGCCGGCATCTGCTCGAACCCTGCCTTTAAAGGCCTCCAACAGCTCCGTGCCGACGTTTCCAACTACGCGTTGAAAAAAGGCGCACTCCCGAGGAACGTCGAGCATATCCCCTGCGGACCGATGACCCCCCGCGGTGACGGCTGGTACCGCGAGAACATCCTGATGATCGACAATGCAACACCGAAGAACGTCCAGGACATCCTGGAGTTCAGCGCCCTGAACCTGGTCAAAACCATCCTGGCCGTCTGCTCGCCCGAGGCCAGGGTCCCGGCCAAGTGTCCGAGCCCTCAGGCAATGCAGAAATGGCTTGTATCGCTGGGCGTGAAGAACTACAAGGAAGTTGCTCCGCCGCCGATCGCGAGACCCGGGGACCAGAAGTAACTGACACCTCCGCTTTAGGATCTGCTGTATAGAAACTTTTTAAACCCTTCTGCATGTATTGAAGGGTTTTCTTTTTAGCGCAGAGAACAGATTCTGAATGATTTCCGGGAAAAATCCATAATCCACCGCGGAGACGCTGAGACGCCGAGAAAACGAAAAGGGAATAAAAAACTTTTCTCTGCGCCTCTGTGCCTCGGCGGTAAAATCCACGCTACAACTTATCAACATTTCCTTTTCATTTTACGACAGCAAAGCTTTCTGCTACACTCTGATTATCGTTAAGCAGCAGCGAATGAGCAAGATATCCCCGCATCGATTAAAGGTGGTTTGGATATGTCAAACCTTGCGATCATCAGAGACGACCGGTATCTGGAACACCACCCCGGCGACGGCCATCCTGAAAGCCCGAACCGGCTGCGGGTCATCCACGACCTCCTGGACAAGGAATTCGCGGACCTGCCGAAGATCGCACCACGGCTGGCAACGGAAGCGGAGCTCGCCCTGGTCCACGACCCCTTCTACATCCAGACCGTTGCGAATACCGAAGGAAGGGTCCATGCCCAGCTCGACCCCGACACCAGCCTGTCCGCCCGGTCCTACGAGATCGCCCGACTGGCAGCCGGTGGTTTGCTTAACGGTGTTGACTCGCTGTTCCCCATTCCGCAATCCGCAATCCGCAATCCGCAATCGATCTTCGCCTTCCTCCGTCCTCCCGGCCACCACGCCGAATCCGGGCACGCCATGGGGTTCTGTCTTTTTAACAATGTCGCTGTCGCTGCGGCCTATGCAAAAGAGCAGTACGGGTTGAAACGGATACTCATTGTGGACTGGGACTTGCACCACGGGAACGGCACGCAGCACTCTTTTTACGAGGACCCCTCCGTGCTCTACTTTTCCTCCCACCAGTTTCCTTACTATCCGGGGTCGGGCAATTTCGACCAGGTCGGTACGGGTGAAGGCGAAGGATTCACGGTGAACGCTCCCTTCCCTACCGGCTTCGGCGATGTGGAGTATCTATCCGTGTACGATCGCATTCTGAGGCCTGTTGCGCTCGAATATCAGCCTGAGCTCGTCCTGGTCTCGGCCGGGTTCGACCCCTTTTTTGCAGACCCTCTCGGCGGAATGCAGGTAACGGCAGAAGGCTTCGGCGGCCTTGCCGGCATCGTCAAGGACATTGCAGACCGGACCTGCGGCGGCAGACTGCTGCTGACGCTTGAAGGGGGATACAACCCCCAGGGCCTGCGCGACGGGGTGCGGGCGGTCCTGCATGCCCTGCAGCGCAAGGGACCCCATCCGGTACCGGCACATTCCACACCACCTGCAGAACAGGTCATCGAGCGGGTCACCAAGATCCAGAAAAAATATTGGAAGGAACTTAGGAGATCAGGTGTTTAGGTATTTAGGCTGAAGACTGAAGGTTATTCAAAAAAAACGCGCGCTCAACCCCTCCATGGTTTTCCTCTTTTCCTACACCTTCAGCCTTCAGCCTATCAACCTGATTTTATTAATACATTTATTGACTTATACGAGTCCTCTCTGGTATTATTTCGGATGCCTCTTTATACATATAAAGCTATGCGCGAAGACGGGACCGCGGTCACGGACGAAGCGATGGCGGCTGATGTCAAGGAGCTGCGGCAGGACCTCGAGTCCCGCGGCTACCTGGTGACCTCGCTCGAGGAAAAGAAGGCAGGCCTCGGCAGCGCACGCGGCAGTGCCAAGGACTTCCTCATCTTCAACCAGGAGTTCGCCACGCTCATCAAGGCAGGGCTTCCCATTGTGCAGTCCCTGGAGATCCTGCAGAAGCGGACCGAAAAACCGGGGTTTCGTGCCGCGCTTACCAGCATCCTCCACGATATCCGGTCGGGAGCCGCGCTTTCGGAAGCCATGGCAAATCATCCTGCCTATTTTTCCCCGCTCTACACCGCGACGGTCCGCGCCGGGGAAAAGAGCGGTGCCCTCGTCGATGTGATCATCCGGTTCATCGCATACCAGAAAAAGATGCTGGCGATCAAGCGCAAACTGGTCACGGCGCTTGCCTATCCGGCATTCCTGGTAATGGCGCTCGGCGCCGTGCTGCTGCTCTTCTTCCTGTACATCATCCCCAACTTCACCCAGATGTACGGAGACAACGGCGGTTCGCTCCCCTTCCTGACCACGCTGCTCGTATCGTTCACCAACGTGCTCACGACCTATTTTCCGTTCATTTTTTCCGGCATCGTCGCTGCGGGCTTCGGCGTCTACTTCTGGCAGCGGACCCCCGGCGGCAAGACGGCGCTCGACGGCCTCGTGCTCAGGACCCCGCTCGTCCGCACGCTGGTGACCCAGTATATCCTGGCGCAGCTCACGCGCACCCTGGCTGCAGTGCTCCGCGGCGGCATCCCGCTGGTCGAAGCGCTCAACACCACTGCAGGCGTCATCACCAATACCGTGATCGCGGCGCGGCTCACCGACGCCCGGCAGCAGGTGATCGAAGGAGTGAGCCTGGCCGGCGCCTTCGAACGCACCCGGATCGCGCCCGACATGACCGTGCGGATGATCGAGGTGGGCGAGTCTTCGGGCGACCTGCCGCAAATGCTCGAGGATGTGGCCGAGTTCTACGACCAGGAGGTCGAGAACCGGCTCTCCCTGCTCACGACCATGATCGAACCGGTGCTGATGCTCACCATGGGCATCGTCATCGCGGTGATCGTGGTCGCGCTGTATCTTCCGATATTCGAAATGGGGGCGCACCTCAAATGACATCCTTCAGAAGAAAAAGGCTCGGCGAGATCATCGTTTCCAAGGGGCTCACTACCCAGGACCGCATCGGCGAGATCCTGGCGCGACCCGACAGCCGGGGCAAGCGCATCGGCGAGCTTCTGGCAGCCGAAGGGATCATCACCGAAGAGGTGCTGGCCCAGGCCCTTGCCGAGCAGCGCGACCTGCGCTATCTGGACCTTGCGGAGTTCCGCATCAACCCCGCGTTCTTTGAAAAGATCCCCGTGGACCTCATGCAGCGCTACCAGTTCGTGCCCGTCGAGGAGACGGACGGCGGCGGCATCGTCGTGGCCATGAGCGATCCGAACAACATCCCGGCCATCGACGAGCTCGAGATGATCCTGGACCGTCCCGTGGACGTTTGCGTCAGCACGACCTCGGCCATCATGGCGGTGGTCAAGCGGAGCGGCACGTCCGAGCGGGTGCTCCACAACGTGTCCGAGGACTTCAAGCTCGACATCGTCAAGGAGCAGGAGAACGGCGAGGAGGTCCTGTCGCTGGAAAGCATCGACAAGGACGAAAGCCCCATCGTCAAGCTCATGCACACCACGATCTTCGACGCCATCCAGCGGCGCGCCAGCGACATCCATATCGAATCGACCGACAAGAACGTCCTCATCAAGTACCGCATCGACGGCGTGCTCTACCTTGCCACCGAGCCCATCGACATCAAGTTCCACAGCGCCATCGTGTCGCGCCTCAAGGTCATGAGCGACCTCGACATTGCCGAGCGCCGCGTGCCCCAGGACGGCAGGTTCAAGATCCGGACCGGCGGCAAGACCATCGACTTTCGCGTCTCCATCCTGCCCTCCGCCTTCGGCGAGGACGTGGTCATCCGCATCCTGGACAAGGAATCGATCACTGCCGGCGTCAATACCCTGAGCCTCGACAGCGTCGGGTTCGACGAACACGACCTGCGCCGGTTCCGGAAGAGCATCCGCGAGCCCTACGGCATGGTCCTCGTCACCGGCCCCACGGGCAGCGGCAAGACCACGACGCTTTATGCGGCGCTCACCGAGATCAATACCGGCGAGGACAAGTTCATCACCATCGAAGACCCTGTCGAGTACCAGCTCAGGGGCGTGACGCAGATACCGGTGAACGAGAAAAAGGGCCTCACCTTCGCGCGTGGCCTCCGCTCCATCCTCCGCCACGACCCGGACAAAATCATGGTCGGCGAGATCCGCGACGCCGAGACCGGGCAGATCGCCGTACAGTCGGCGCTGACCGGCCATCTCGTGTTTACGACCGTGCATGCGAACAACGCCTTCGACGTGCTCGGCCGCTTCCTGAACATGGGCATCGAGCCCTACAACTTCGTTTCGTCGCTCAACTGCATCCTGGCCCAGCGGCTCGTGCGCATCCTCTGCGTGCATTGCAAAAAACCGGTCACCATATCGCGCAAGGACCTCACCGATTCCGCCATGGACGCCGAACGCTACCATGACCATGTGTTCTACGACGCCCCGGGGTGCAAGGAGTGCAACTTTACGGGGTTCCGCGGCAGGAAGGCCATTCACGAGTTCCTCGACCTCTCCGACCGCATCAGGGAAATGATCCTGGAAAAACGGCCGTCATCGGAGCTCAGGAAAGCCGCGCTCTCCGAAGGCATGACCACCCTGCGTCAGTCGGCCGTTGCCAAGGTGCTGTCCGGTGTGACGACGTTGAAGGAGATCAACCGGGTGACGTTTATAGAATAACAAAGTAGAGATCCTAAAGGACCTTGGACACGGATAAAAGCGGATAGAACCCGGATAACATCGGATACGGCGAAACGGTTTGCCCTTCGTATGAATCCCTTGCCCTTTGACTTATCCGCCTTTATCAGCAGTTAATCCGATTCTTCCGTGTCAAAGGTTTTTTAGATCTACCTGTTTTCACATTTACTCTTATGACCACCTCGATCCTAAAAATAAAACCACTCCTTGTTGCCGCGCTGCTGCTCTGCGCTTCCCTCCCTGCCCTTGCCCAGGAAACTACCGGCGAAGGGCTCTGGGTCCCCCAGGGCACCAACCCGGCAGGTGAGGCAATCCCGCAATCGACCGATCAGGCTGCGGTTCCCTCCGAAGATCCCTCGGCCGTGCTCAGGACCGGAATAAAAAAAGGCCTTCGCGGCGCGATGCTCGATGCCGAGCTCTTTGCAGGGCCCGATGCCGCCGTGTTAAAAAGCGGGTTCTTCGAACCGTGGCCCGCCCTGCTTTCCGCTTTTCGCGAGCCTGCGGTCCTGGTGGACAGCACCGATGTGGCCGGGCTGGAAAAGACCAAACCGTTCCTTATCCTCCCTTCAGGCAGCCTGTCCGGCCATGCAGGTTCAGAGTTCTTCAAGGCAAGCCTGGCATCTTATGTCCGATCGGGCGGAGTCATCATCGTTCTCGCCCAGCAGCACGGCGGCGATCTTGCCGCCCTGCCCCTGCCCGATGATACGAAGACCGGAGTGAACGGCGCAGGCTGGGCGCAGGACAGCGGCCCCCTTTTCCGCGCCTCGTCGGTCCAATCGCCGCACCCCCTGCTGAGCGGAACAAAGAAAAGCGTACCTGACCTCGAGACAAGCGGATATCTGACAGCGTGGCCTGAAAAGGCACAGGTCGTCCTGGCCCGTCCCGATGGATATGCCACGCTGGTCGTCTACCCCGTGGGCTCGGGCTGGGTCGTGGTCACGGCACTTTTTTCCGACTATTCCTTCGGACAAGGCAGGCTGGAGCAGGATGAAAAAGCCCTGCTGCAGGACCTCGTTGCGTGGGCCAAGGCGCCGAAAGAGACCATACCGGTCGTTGCGGGCCAGCAACTGGACGTAAACCTCCCGATCCACATCCCCGCCCCCGAGCAGGGAGAGGCCGCTGTTGCCAGGATCTCCATCGTAGGACCCGGCAGAACAGCAGCCCCGGACCTGACCGTGAAGCTTCCTGCCAGGCAGGAAAGAACAATGACCCTGCCCTTTTCCTTCACAATCCCGGCCGACATCCCCCCGGGCAACTACCATCTGGAATATGTACTGCACAATGCCGCGGGCAGGGTCCTTACTACAACTGCCGAAGCGGATGCGGTCCGGCTCTCCCTCGGCCAGCCGGCCGTAGCAGCGCCCATCCAAAAACAGAAGCAGCCCCTGCCCGCCTTCCCGTTGACCCTTCGCGTTGAACCGCTGCGGGAGCAGACCGCCGGCAGCCTGACCGTGGCGGTCACGGCGACGGATGGCTCGGGCATCGCGCAGAACCAGGACCTTTTCATGCGCATGGCGGGCCAGGATAAGACCTTCCGGCTCACCGCAAATAAAGCGCAGCTCACCTTTGACAATCTGCCGCGCGATGCCGCCGCGAGGGTCGCCTATACGATTTATCATTCCAGCGGAAGATCGCTGGCGCGGGGCAGCCTCCCTGTGGTCGCGGCCGTCAAGGGCCTGTCCTTTGACCGCGCCGTTGCAAGCGTTGGCCAGAAAATGAAAGCAATGGTCAGGGGCGTTGGCAGGGGTGAACTCACCCTGACCGGCCCCGGCATGAACGACACCCAGATGGTCGTTGATAACGGCACCTTCGCTCTCTCCCTTCCCAAGGACCTGCCGGGCGGAATGTATCCCGTCCAGTGGAGCCTGAAGCAACTGGACGGCACCTCCAGTGAAGGAGAGGAACTACTGACGGTCATCGGCTATGCAGTGACTGTTCAGGACGCCGTTGTCCGGAAAAAACGGGCAGAACCCTCCCCCGGGCTCATCGCCACGCTCCGGGTCAATGCATCAGTGCCGCTCAAGGTCACGGCAAAACTGCAGCTCCTGGAGCCTGATAGAAAGATGCGGCCTGCCGTCGAAAGCCCCCTTACGCTGACCGCCGGACTGCAGGAGATCGTGCTGCCGATCACGACCGCGATCGATCAGGCAGGCATCTGGGAGCTGCTCTACAGCCTTTCGGCCAGGCTTCCGCAAGGTCCGGGCCTTCCTATCGAACCGGTTTCCGTGGCATCGGGATCCGCGCTCTTTGACGCCGGGAATGCCGCCATCCTGGGAATCACCACGGACCGTTCGCTTTACTATGAACCCTCAGGCCCCGTTGCGGTCTCAGCCTATGTCTCGGGCACGGGAAAAGCAAAGTTCGAGCTTTTCCTGGACAGCAAACGGGTGCAGAAAGACCGTTTCGAGCTTGCCGGCGCCGCGGTCCAGGTCTTCCCCGTTCCTGAGATCGCGCCCGGCAGCCATACGTTGAAGGCTTCCCTTG
>JBGQDI010000102.1:0-8813 GCA_041495765.1 Nitrospirota bacterium | reverse complement strand
TTTAATGTTCTGCTGGTCCTCCAGGATCGACCGGCGTGACAGGACGATATTGCCGCGACCCGAGTTCATCTTCACGATCTTCATCTCAAGGGTCTGCCCCAGAAGCGTGTTGAGGTTGCGAACCGGACGGATGTCTATCTGCGAACCAGGCAGGAAGGCGGCCACGCCGCCGAGGTCTACGGTCACCCCGCCCTTGATCGTCGACACCACCTTGCCCTTGACCGGTGCACCGGTCTGGTGTGCACGGTTCAGCACATCCCATACCTGCATTTTTTTTGCTTTTTCCCGTGACAGGATAAGGTTGCCGTTCGAATCTTCAGCAGCTTCGAGGAAGACCTCAAGCTCTTCTCCCGGCTTGAGGGCCTTCAATTCCTCTTCCGTGAACTGCTCGACAGGGATGATGCCGTCGGACTTGTAGCCCAGGTCCAGCATGACCACTCCCGACCGGATCTGCAGCACCCGGCCCTTGACGATGGACCCCGACTTGAAACTTTTCAGGGACTGGTCATAGAGTTTCGCGAATTCCTGGCTATCTTCACTTGCTCCGGTATTCTCGTCACCATCAAAATCTTCTCGTGCTTGATTCATGAACCTGGCATACCTCCTGAAATATGGTATCGATTCCCGGGCTATTTGCTGATATCGTTCTGATTCAAACGTTCCAGCACTTCATTGAGCACCCAGTCAGGGGTAGATGCTCCTGCGGTCACGCCTATTCTTCGGGCATCCTGAAACCACTCGGGCCGGATCTCCCCGGCGACCTCGATATGATGCGTCGGCTTGCCTTCTTGACGGCATATGGTGGCGAGCCTGCTCGTATTGGCGCTGTTACGTCCTCCCACCACGAGCATGACGTCAACCAGCCTCGAGAGTACCTGTGCCGCACGTTGCCGTTCGGTGGTCGAGTTACAGATCGTATTGTAAACCTTTAATTCCTTGGAAAGACTGAGCAATTTTAGCACAATCTCCGAGAAATTACCATAGGATTGCGTGGTTTGCGCCACAATGCCGATGCGGTGCTGAAGCTTGATATTATCCAGGTCATGCACGTTCTCGATAACCATGGCATCCTTACCGGCATACCCGATGATGCTCCGTACCTCAGGGTGTTCTTTTTCGCCGACCACGACCACCTGATAGCCTTCGTCTCTGAGCGTCTCTGCATGGCGTTGCGCTTTGCCCACAAAGGGACAGGTAAGGTCGATGATCTTGAGCCCCTGGCCCTTCGCCTGCTCAAGGACGGAAGGCGGCACGCCATGGGACCTGATGATCAGGGAGTTCCCCTCCGTCAGGGTCGAAAAATCATCAACGGTCTCGACCCCTGCCTTGCGCAGCCGGTCGACCTCCTGCGGATTATGGATCAGCGGTCCCAGGCAGTATACGGTGCCCGATGTCACGGCCTCAAAAGCAGTATTGATCGCACGTTTGACGCCGAAGCAGAACCCGGCCTTGTCTGCCAGAATGATCTCCATAGTTCAGCTCAGGTCCTTTTCCCCGCCGCTTCCATCATGAAAGCGACCACGTCGTCGATGCTCATGGCGCTCGAATCTATCAGGCGGGCATCGGCTGCCGCTTTGAGCGGGGCGAGCTCGCGCCCGCTGTCCTGCAGGTCCCGCTCCCGGATCTCGCGGGTGATTCGATCGAGGTCCACATCCATGCCTTTTTGTCTGAGCTCCGCATATCGCCGCCGGCCCCGTTCTTCGGGGCTGGCATCCAGGAAGAATTTCAGGTCGGCCCCTGGGAACACGACCGTGCCGATGTCCCGGCCGTCCATGACGACGCCGCCCCGGCTCCCGAGCTCCCGCTGCAGTCCCAGCAGGCGCGCCCTGACGGCGGGGGACTTTGATACGGCGGAGGCCATCATCCCCATCTCCGGGGTCCGGATCTCTCCTGTCACATCGATGGCATCGACCAGGATGCGGGGGTCGTTGTGGTCCGTTTTGATGGTAACCTCCGTGCGGGCGCAAAGGTCTGCCAGCTGCTGTTCATCGGCGGGATCGACCCCGTCCCGCTTCGCTTTCCAGCCGATGGCGCGGTACATGGCGCCCGTATCGATATAGGTATACCCCAGTCGCCGCGCCAGCAGCTGCGCGACGGTGCTCTTTCCCGCGCCCGACGGTCCGTCGATCGCTATGACAAGGCCCTTAGTTTGTTCCTGCATATCGTTCATGCGGGCGCGGCATATCGTTTTACCCGCAGCGTCGCCCTGTCCTTCTTACCTACTTTTTATCTTTGCCGGGATGCCGACCTTCAAAACGCAGGGCCTGAGATAGTGAATATTCCTTTTTGCTTTTTGATCAGTGGCTAGGGTTTGGCTGCTGCTGCCTCTTTTTCCCTGAGCTTCTTGTATGCCTCCGCCAGGCGGTCGAATTCGCTCTTGGTCAAGGGTGTCTTCAACATCTCCTGTATGGGAGCGATGCCTCGCGGATCGCCGAGAGCGGCAAAAGCGGTCCCCAGCGCCCCTTCCAGTCCCTTGCGTTTAGCCGGGTCCTGTCCGATCT
The DNA here is from genome assembly GCA_041495765.1 of Nitrospirota bacterium. Classification (GTDB taxonomy): domain Bacteria; phylum Nitrospirota; class UBA9217; order UBA9217; family UBA9217; genus GWC2-56-14. The sequence goes on along the minus strand of JBGQDI010000102.1, from coordinate 6,312 downwards.
TGAGCAATGGGGCAAGGGCCCTCAGGTCCCGGGACTCTCCCAGTGCGAGAATGATGGTCCGCACATCCCGCTTGCCCGGGGTCTCCAGAAATTTCAGCAGAAGGTCCACGGCCCGCGGATCACGGGTGGTGCCCAGGACCTCAACCGCCGTGCTCGATACGGTCACATCCGTACCCTGGGCAAGGTCGATCAGTGTACTGACCGGCTTCCAGTCGGCTGATGCAATGGAGCGGATCACTGCGGCCGCCCGGACAGCGTCGAGCTTGGTCAGTGCCTCGGAAAGCGGTTTTGCCGTATCCGCTTCCGGATAAAAGGACAACGCCCGCGCCGACGGGACCCTGATCTTCTCATCCGGATCAAGCACGCCATGCATGAGCACGGGGATGAAGCTCATATCCTGCAGAACACCGATTGCGAGCGCCGCTTCCCCGCACACTTCGGACCTGTCCAGGAAGTTATTGTACATGAAACGGAAAAAGTCGAGCGTGCTCTGGTCCTTCAGGTCGGAAAGTTTTCTCATGGCCGCGGTCCGTACGGAAATATCGTTCTGCAGATTGGCAGCCGCAAATGCGAGCGCCCCCCCGCCCGGGGTCTTGATCTTTTGGATCGCAGTGGTCAGACTTTTCAGCTGGTCCCATGCCATCACTCCCAGCGATCCCGTGCCGACCCTGACAGACACCGGCACGACCGTGATGATCACGGACCGGGGAGGAAGCGGCGGACGTCGGAAGCCGGACGGTTTGTCGTCCTTTACATTGACCTCCAGGGTATTTTCCTTTCCGAGCTTTACAAAAGAGGCAAGGAAAGTAAAACCGTACTTGTCCTCCCGGAGGATCTTTTCTCCATTGATCGTGAGCTCGAGCCAATCTACCCGCCCGGTGAGCTGTTCACCGTTCTGGACCTTGACGAGATAGAGGTCATCGGATGCCCCAAATGACCGGGTATATTTATTTTCTTTACCGTACCGCTCCTTGACCTCGAACGTCTCAGGACCAAAAAGGTCCTTCTCGGCAGCCATGGCGGCCATCGAACAGAACAGGGTCATTGCCAGTATGAATATCACTGATCTCTTTCTCATCTTTTTCCTGCCTCCTTGCGTTTCAATATGCCGTGTGCTGCAGCAGTTGCCCGAATCCGGGGAATGAAGTTTCGATCCACGCCGTGTCCTGCACCACCGTCTCGCCGCGTGCAGCCAGTCCGGCAACGGCAAGGGACATGGCTACGCGGTGATCTCCGTGGCTTTCGCAGAGCGCTCCGGTCAGGGTACCCCCACCCCGTATCTCCATACCGTCCGGACGTTCGGTGACCTGAGCGCCGAGCTTATTCAGTTCCTGTGCCATTGTCGCGATCCGGTCCGATTCTTTCACTCGAAGCTCGGTCGCATCCTTTATGACCGTCGTACCGACAGCATAGGACGCGGCCACGGCCAGGATCGGGATCTCATCAATGGCCCGGGGGACCAGATCGCCGGAGATCTCGACGGCGTGCAGCTGCCGATAGCGTACGCGAATATCGGCGACCCGTTCACCAGCCTGTTCTCTGCCGTTCTCGAGCATCAGGTCTGCGCCCATGGCCAGAAGGATATCAACGATGCCGGTGCGCGTGACGTTCACCCCTACATTCCGCACCACGAGGTCCGACCCCGGCACGATGGAAGCAGCCACGAGAAAGAACGCTGCTGACGAGATATCGGCCGGAATGTCGAGCCTGCCCGTGGTCTGCAAACGTTGCCTGCCGCGGAGCGTGACCCGGAGCCCCTCTTCCCGCACATCGACGCCGAAGGACCTGAGCATGCGCTCGGTGTGGTCCCGGGACTTGGACGGTTCGGTCACGGAAGTCTCGCCGTCGGCATAGAGGCCGCAGAGCAGGATCGCCGATTTCACCTGCGCGCTCGCCACGGGGCTTGTATAGTCCAGTGCCTTGATCTTCCCGCGCGCATTGCGGATCGCCAGAGGTGCCAGTTTTCCATTCGCGCGCCCGTCGATCAGTGCCCCCATCGTACGGAGCGGATCCACGATCCGGCCCATGGGGCGTTTGGTCAGATATTGATCGCCGGTCAGCACTGAGAAAAAATCCTGGCCCGCAAGCAGGCCCGCAAGCAGGCGCATGCCCGTGCCCGAGTTGCCGAGGTCGAGCACGCCGGCAGGCTCCGACAGGCCGTCCAGACCTTTTCCGTGGACCACAAGCCGCTCCGAGCCGATGCCCTCAACGGTGACGCCGAGCATCTGTACCGCCCGCGCCGTATGCTGCGTGTCCTCTCCCGTCAGGAACCCCGTGATCTCGGTCGTGCCGTCGGCAAGCGCCGAGAACAGGACCGAACGGTGCGAGATGGACTTGTCGCCCGGCAGCGTTATCTCGCCTTTCAGGCCGCGTGATGGCCGTATTCTGAGATCGGACACTAGCCCAGCCTCTTTCGCACATCGCTCGAGGATCGCAGGTGTTTTTCCAGGCGGGCCTCGTCACCGGCAATGATCTCCCGTTTGAAGCGATTGAGCGAGAAGATATACCGGTCGATCATCTTGATGAGGTGTTCGCTGTTCATGAGGCAGATGTCCTTCCACATTTCCGGGGAGCTCGCCGCGATGCGGGTGAAATCGCGGAAGCCTGCGCCCGAGAACTGAAGGTAGTCCTCGGTCCCGGTGTTCAACTCCTCCACTGCGCACATCATGGCGAATGCCGCCACATGCGGCAGATGGCTCACTGCAGCAAAGACCTGGTCATGCAGGTCGGCGTCCATGACGACCACTTCCGCTCCCGCGGCGACCCACAGCTCGCGCACCGCTTCCAGTGCTCTTTTGTCGGTACGCGCTGTCGGGGTAAGGATGCACCGCCGGCCCTGGAACAGGGTATCCACGGATTCGGCAACACCGGATTTCTCCCTGCCGGCAATGGGGTGGGCCGGTACGTAATGGACCGCCGGCGCAATGCTTGCTTCGATATCCTTGATGAGCCTTCCCTTGACGCTTCCCACATCGGTCAGGATCGCACCGGGTTTGAGATGGGGCCCGATCTCGTGCACGATCTGTTTGAACGTCCCCACCGGAGAGGCGAGCACCACCAGGTCGGCGTTCTCGACGGCATGCGCGGAGCTCTGGCCCATACGGTCGATCACGCCGATCTTGATCGCCGTTTCCAGCGTACTCCTGTTCCTGCCCGCTCCAGTGATCGTGCCGGCAAGGCCCTTGAGCTTCATGACCTTTGCCAGCGATCCGCCGATGAGGCCTACGCCGATGATCGTTACGTTGTTAAAGTGAATGGACATGTTTTTTTTTGGTATGACCGTTCTCAGGATATTTGCCATCTTTTATCAAAGCCCTAAGCGATCGTAGGGGCGCAATGCTTGCGCCCTTGCTGCAATGACCGACTATTGCCATTGCCACCCGGGCGTATGCAATACGCCCCTACAGGAATGACCCTATTTTCATCCGCGATCCCCGGGGCTATATCGTTCGCCCAACGGCTATAGCTATGGGCCTCATCTCGTCCATAAGCTGTTTAAAGCTCTTCGGCTTCAGGGACTGTTCGCCGTCGCAGAGAGCCTCTTCGGGGTTCGAATGCACTTCGATGATCAGCCCGTCGGCACCCGCAGCGACCGCTGCCTTTGCCATGGGCGCAACGAGGTCCCATTTGCCCACTGCGTGGCTGGGGTCCACGACGACCGGCAGATGGGTCATCTGCTTCAGCACCGGGATGGCCGACAGGTCGAGGGTATTGCGCGTGGCCGTCTCGTACGTACGGATGCCGCGTTCGCAGAGGATCACCTGGTGGTTCCCGCCGGCCATGATGTATTCGGCGGACATGAGCCACTCTTTGATCGTGGCCGAGATGCCGCGTTTCAGCAGCACCGGTTTTTTACAGAGTCCTACTTCCTTCAAAAGCCGGAAGTTCTGCATGTTCCGGGCGCCGATCTGGAGCACATCGGCGTATTTCACGATCATCTCGATATCGCGCGGGTCCATCACCTCGGTCACGACCGGCAATCCCACGCGGTCGCGGGTTTCGGCGAGATATTTGAGCCCTTCTTCTTCAAGGCCCTGGAAAGCATAGGGTGAAGTACGGGGCTTGAACGCGCCGCCGCGCAGGAAGTTCGCGCCGGCGTTCTTCACCTCTTTTGCGATCTCCAGAAGCAGCGTCTTGTTCTCGATCGCACAAGGCCCGGCCATGACCGCAATGCGGTTGCCGCCGATCTGGGAGCTGCCGACATCGATGACGGTGTTCTCCTTCCTGAACTCCCTGCTCGCAAGCTTGTAGGGCTTCAGGATCGGGTGCACCTTCTCGACACCGGGGATCGCCTCCAGCGGCACGCTCTGCAGGATGGCCTCATCGCCGATGGCGCCCAGGATGGTCCGCTCCGTACCTTTTGATATATGGACCTGGAGACCCAGGCCTTTCAGTTTTTTGATGATATGGTCCTGCTGCTCTTCAGTGGCATCAGGCCGGAGAACGATGATCATAATTGCCCTTTCAATAGATACAAAGTCTCTTTCTGGATTCGGACGAAAAAAATTTCAAGGAAGCACAGGGTCGGGCAGAGCCGTTACGCCCTTCTCCATGCCGCTGTGTCTTCGTGGTGAAGCACTAAGCCTTTATGATCGCTTCCAACTCGGCCATGAACCGTTTGTTCTCATCGGGCAAGCCGATCGTGACCCTGAGCCTGTTGCCGCCCATGGGCCTGATGATCACGCCTTTTTTGAGAAGATTGGTATAAAGCTCGCGTCCCTCGATACGCGTCTCGAACATGACGAAGTTGGTCTCCGTCGGAAAATAGGTGATGCCGAACTGGTCGAAGGACTGGCAGATGAACCGTTTCCCTTCGATGTTGTTCGCCACCGATTTTTCCACATGCTTCCGGTCCGCCAGGGCGGCCAGAGCGCCGACCTGGGCGAGGGAATTCGTATTAAAGGGCTGCCGTACCTTGTTCATGAGTTCGGCGATCGCGAGAGTCGTGATGCCGTAGCCGATGCGCAGCCCCGCAAGGCCGTAGATCTTGGAAAAGGTGCGGAGCGCCAGCACGTTTTTGTCGGCGCGCAGATAGTCCAGGGAATCGGGATAATCGGCATGCGTCGCATATTCGAAATAGGCCTCGTCAACGGCCACGAGCACATGGTCCGGGACGCGTGCCATGAAGCGGTCCATTTCGATCTTCGTGTTGATCGTGCCGGTCGGGTTGTTCGGATTGGCGATGAACACGATCCTCGTCCTGTCCGTGATCCGTTCCGCCATGGCATCGAGGTCGTGCCGTCCGTCCTTGCACGGCACGATCACGTTCGTGCCACCCGCTGCCTGCGTGATCATCTTGTACACCACAAAGGAAGGGTCTGCCGAGATCACCTCGTCGCCCGGCTGGAGAAAGGTGCGCACCGCCAGTTCGATGAGCTCGTTGGAACCGTTGCCCAGGATGATCGTGGCAATATCAACGTCATAATGTTTAGCAAGCGCCTGGGAGAGATAGAACCCGCTGCCGTCAGGGTACCGGTTCAATCCTTCCAGCGCTTTCTTGACCGCGGCAACCGCCTTGGGCGACGGGCCGAGCGGGTTCTCGTTCGACGCCAGCTTGATGCTCCCGCTGATGCCGAGCTCCCGTTCGAGCTCCTCGATCGGCTTGCCCGGCACATAGGGTGAGATGCTTTTAATGTTCTCAGAAACAGGTATCACGACATCACTCCGTTCTCTATTGCGGATTGCGGATTTTACGTCAAAAGCTTTTAATCCGAAATCCGAAATTGTTAACCGCTTTTCGGGTACGACCCCAACACCTTCAGGAACATGCAGTCCTGCCGCAGACGTTCGATCGCCTTCGCCAGCTTCTCGTCCTCGATGTGGCCTTCCATGTCGACGAAGAAAACATAGTCCCAGGCGCTCCGTCCCGAAGGCCGGGCATCGAGCCGGTTGAGATTGATGCCTGCCTCGGCAAAGGGCGCAAGCATGGAATAGAGAGCCCCGACCTTATCCTTGATCGAGAACATGATCGACGTCTTGTCGCGGCCGGTCTTGCCCGGCGATTTCGGGGCAATGACGAGAAACCGTGTAATATTCGTGGTGTTGTCCTCGATCTTTTTCCCTGCGATCTGAAGCCCGTACAGCACAGCGGCCATTTCGCTGGCGATCGCCCCGACCGTATGGTCGTCGGCCGCCATTTCCGCAGCGCGGGCAGTGCTCGGCGCTTCCAGGACCGGCACGCTGGGAAGATTCTTCTCAAGCCACTGCCGGCACTGTGCTGCTGCGGGCGGGATCGTATAGATTTTTACGATGTCTTCAAGTTTTCCGGATTTGTTCATGAGGTGCTGCGAAACCTCAAGTACGATCTCCGCC
>JBGQDI010000101.1:0-8981 GCA_041495765.1 Nitrospirota bacterium | reverse complement strand
GTCAGCGGCTCCGCCCTGCCTGCAAGATACTCAACCGCTTCCTTTGCAACGGCGGCCACCTTTACCAGCCCCTCGCCGTCGATCTTGTCGAAGGTGTCCGTCGGACGATGATAGTCGGCATGAGGTCCCGAGAAAAGCTGGACCGCCGGCACGCCTTTTTCCTGAAAGCTCTTTTGGTCGCTCGAATCCAGTTCTTCCGACACCGTCTCGATATCGACACCCGTTACGAACCCTGCCCCCCGGAAGATATGGACCCACTCCTTTGCAGAAGCCGCGCCGAGCACCAAAAGCTTTCCCTTGTCGAGCCTGCCGACGGTGTCGAGGTTCACCATGCCGATGCATTTGCCCGCAGGGTAGGTCGTTTCATTTGCCACGTAATGCTTTGAGCCGCGCTTCCCCGCTTCCTCGCCCGTAAAGGCAACGAAGACGACCGTGCGGTCGGGCTGCGGCGCTTTGGCCAGCACCCGCGCAAGTTCTACCAGCACGGCAACGCCGCTGGCGTTGTCGTCGGCGCCGGGATGGACCTTGCCTTTGTTGCCTTCCCGGACATCCGGCCAGCCGCGGCCCAGATGGTCGTAATGCGCACCAATGACCACGCTCTGGCCGGCCAGGGCGGGGTCCTTTCCCGGGATGACGCCGACGACGTTCTTCACAACCGCTTGATGCAGCGGTTCTCCGCCGCGGTCCTCCCAGGCCTGGAACCAGGTGCCCTGATCACCGGCGGGCTGCAGTCCTGCCTGCTTGAACTCCCGGGCAATATGGTCGGCTGCCTTGTCGAGCCCCGGCGTGCCGAAGCCGCGGCCTTCGAGCTCTTTGTCCGACAAAAAGCGCACGGTCTCGAGCATGGCTTCTTTTGAAAAGACCGGCGGCAGCTGGGCCAGCGGCTCCCGTACAGCCAGTTTGCCCATCTCAACCTTGCGTATTTTTCCGTCAGCATCGGGCAGCAGCACGGTCAGCGGGGAATCGACGACGGGCCAGCGCCCTTTTGCCACATTGGCAGGCTCATCGCCTTCGAAGGCAAGATAGCTGTACTTGTGGTAGTGCGGGATCTTCTGCCCCAGGCCGGGTAGGGCCTGTGCGCGGTCCGCTGCGATGAACAACAGGGCCAGGTCCCGGTTCCTCGGGAGCCGTGCGGAAAATACAAAAGCATGCCCGTTTTTTTCGATCTCCGTCTGGTTGATGCGTACGGCAGCGGGGCTTACGGCGACGTCGTAACCCGACAGCGAGGCCGTCGTCTCGTTCAGGAATCGGTTCTCCCAGCCCAGCAGGACGACCGTGCGGTCCTGGGGGAAAACCTGCACCTCGGCATCCAGCTTCACCTCGACCTCGTCGGGCCCGGACCTGCCGAGGGACGCGGCAAGATCGCGGTAGGCCTGGAGCAGTTCCCGGGGCGCCGCCGACGGCAGCAGGACCACCATCTTTTTTGCGCCCAGGGCCTGCGATAACGCAGGCGGGATCTCTTCCCGGTCGAGCCTGCGGAAAAGATCGAACTCGGGATCAATGTCCACGCGCACCGGGCGGCCCGGAACGCGGAGCTTCAGCTCCTGTGCTTTCCCGTTCATTTCCACCACGGCCTGGAAGGTTCGCTCTTTGCCGCCCATGGTCACGGCAAGGGGTACGCGCAGATGATAGGCTTCTCCCGGCTGGGTCTGTTCGAGCCGGGCTGAAAGGATGAAGCCGTCCTGTACGGCAAGTGCATTGGCCTCGCTCACGGTGAGGGCCGGAGCGCCTGTACGAACGACCCATTGCTCGAAATCACGCGTCAGGTCCTTGCCTGAAGCTGCCGTAAAACTTTTGCGGAGGTCGTCGAAGCTCGCGGAACGGAACCGGTAGTCCTTATAAAAAGACCGGATGCCTGCCCTGAAGATGTCATCGCCCAGCTCGAGCCGCAGCATGTGGAAGAACATGAGCGCCTTGCCGTATCCGATGGCTTCGGAGGAAGGGCTGTGGCGCGAGCGGAACTGCGTCAGCGGGAAGTCCCTGCCTCCCTGCACGTAATCGGCGTACTTCTGGAGCGTGCTCATCCGGTACTCGGCCCCGCCGCCCTGCTGGTCCTTCATCAGATGGTCCGCAAGATAGGCAGTGAGGCCTTCGGACCAGTTGCCCTTCTCATACTCCGGGAACACGCTGTTGCCCCACCAGTTGTGCAGGATCTCGTGCGGATAGGAGGTGTTGATGATAAAAGGCAGGCGGATGATCTTCGGGCCGAGGAGCGTGAACGACGGCATGCCGAAGCCCGTTTCCCAGAAGTTCTCGACCAGCGCGAACTTCTTATAGGGGTAAGGCCCGATGAGCTTGTCGTAGAGGGCAAGATAGCTCGCCGTGGCATCGAGATATTTGTTTGCCATCGCGGCATCGGGCGTGCGCAGGAATGCCATGGCCAGGGCGTTGCCTGCAGGCTTATCGTATTCCGTGAACTTCGCCGCCACGAGGTAGATCTCCTCCTGCGGCTCCGGAGAGCGCCAGCGGGTCGTGGTCCTTTTTTTCTTCCGTTCGTGGAGCGTCCGTTCGCCCTGGCTCACGGCGTCCCACTTCTCCGGCAGCGTTACCTCGAGATCAAAGGTCATGAGGCCCGTGCCGAGATCGGAAAACCAGTTCGTGTTCCCCGAAAGCACCACACCTTCTTCCGTGATCAGCCCCGGCGAATCCTGGAACCCCCGCGCCTGTTCCGCGTCCCGGCCCCCGAGCGGGTGATCAATGACGCCGCGGTAGGTGAGCGTGAAAGCACGGACCCCGGCAGGAAGTTTTACGCTATAGAGCTCAACAGGAACAGATCGTGCTGCGTCCCCAGTCCTCGCAATCCTGACGCCCGGCGTCGCGGACTGCGGTTTGAGCCCGGCATGCAGAACGAATGTGACCTCTCCTGGAGACCCGTCCGGCAAGGTGATAGTATCGATGACGCTCAGCCGATGCTCGGAAGGCTGCAGCGTTACCTTCAGGTCATGATGGACCAGTTCGGCTGCAACGACAGCACGGGCAGAAAATGACAACAAGCAAAAAACGAGAATTGAGAAGTATCTCATCGCCCTTGTTCTCCATTCCGCATTCCGAATTCCGCCTTCCGCATTGCCACTCCCGCATTCCTTTCGCCTCACCCCTGAACCCCGGACCCTGCCCCTGGACCCTGATCTTCAATCCGCAATGAGATCACTCCTCCCAGTCCGCAAGGTAAATGTCCGTTTCGTGCGGCTTCTGGGCGTTCCGGTTCGAGGCCCAGACGAGCTTTTTGCCATCAGGCGAGAACAGGGGAAAGCTGTCGAAGGTCGTATTATACGTCAGCCTCGTCAGGTGCGTGCCATCGAGATCGATGAGATAGAGCTCGAAATTGTGGCCGTACGCTTTGATGTCCTCGCGCCAGTCGTCCTTGTTCGAGGAGAAGATGATGCGCTTGCCGTCGGGATGCCAGGAAGGCGCGAAATTGGTCGCCCCGTTATGCAGGAGCATCCGCTTGTTCGAACCGTCGGCATCCATGACCCAGAGGTCCAGCGGAAAAGCGAGGATGTAGTTCTTCTCCATGCAATCCTTCCACTGCGCCTTCTCGGCGTCAGTTTCCGGATACCAGGCGCGCCAGACGATCTTCCTGTTGTCCGGAGAGAACCAGGGGCCGCCGTTGTAGCCCGTCCGGTCCGTGAGCCGCCGCACGTTCGTGCCGTCGGCGTTCATGACATAGACATCGAAGTTCCCTTCGCGCTGGGACCCGAACACGATCTGTTTGCCGTCGGACGAGACCACGGGCTCGGCATCGTACTGCGGGTTATCGGTGAGCTTCGAAAGACCGGAGCCGTCGGCATTGGCGGAGAATATATCGTAGGGATAGAGCGGCCAGACATAACGCGCCCCTTTCGGGGTCTCGGGCCGCGGAGGGCAGGCGCCGGCAAGGTGGCTCGTGGAGGCAAAGACGATCCGTCCGTCAGGGAAGAAGAAGGAGCATGTATGGGCGCCGTGGTCCGGGCTGACCATGCGCTTGCCCGACCCGTCGATGTTCATGGTCCAGATCTTGTCGCAGGCGTAGCCTTCGCGGCTCGACTGAAAGATGAGCTTCTTCCCGTCCCAGGAAAAATAGGCCTCGCCGTTGTCTCCGTCGCTGGTGAGCCGGGTCACGTTCTTCATGTGCCGGTCGTCAAAAAGAGGCGCCCGTCCGGCCTGGCTGCCGGGATGGGCCGCGCAGCCGAAGAGGAACAGCAGCACGATAAGCATGACCGATGAATGTTCTTTCATGGAAAGACCTCCGTTTTACAGTGACCACCGCAGCGGCGCGGGGTCGCAGAGGGTACAAGAGAGCACTTCTCCGCGCCTCCGCGTCTCTGCAGTAAATAAAGCCGTTATAACCCCTTCCCGAAGAACGGGACATACCTGAGCGCCGGCTGGCAGATGCCGTACAGCGCCAGCCCTCCTGCATCGGCCCCGAGGTCGAAGAGCGAACAGCTGCGGTAGGGCAGATAGGCCTGCGTGAGCTCGATGGCAAGGCCGTAGGCGATCAGCACCAGCACCTTGGTCCTGAAGGTCACGGAGGGAAAAGAACGATCGATCAGCAGAGCGAGCACAAAGAACGCCAGCGCGTGGTTGACCTTATCGTTCATGTTCCGTGCAATAGGGATGCTGAGTCGCGTCGTGGCCAGAAAGAATATTGCCAGCAGGGCGACCACCAGGAGAATACGGAACGCTAAAGTACGGTCACGGTCTCCTGCATGGCTCTTGGTCATCGGAACTCCTTCTCTGCCTTCAGCTTCCTGCTCCAGGCACGGACCGTAACAGCGGTCAACTGGGGTAAGTATAACCGTTTACCACCGGAGGGGCAAACAGAAAACCCCCGGGGCATAGCCAACGGAAAGCATCAGACCCGGTCCCTCGAAAGGACCTTCTCGCGGTCCTCCGTGCCTCCGTCGTAAAAAGCCGGTTTCGCTCTTCTCAAAACCGTTGTTTTTCATTTTTCGCTATGGTATCGTGCGGGCACGTTTTACGGTACCCTTGCGCTTTATGAAAAGATCTCACCAGAAATCCGGCAGCGGGCTTTCCCGCCGCGTGCGCTTTCCCGAAGAAGAGGCCCGGCTGACCTGGCTTCCCCCGCTGCTCGACGCCTATGCCCTCATCGATACGGGCGTAGCGATCGCGGTGCGGAAAGGGGAAAAAGAGCTTGGCGGAAAGATCGCCTGTTCGCAGGGATGCGCCGTATGCTGCGGACAGAAGGACATCCCGGTCTTTCCCCATGAACTGGTGGGTCTCGACTGGTATGCATCGGAAAAGCTCGGCCCTTCGGACCGCGAGGTCCTGAAAGCGCAGCTCGCCGCTCGTGGGCACGGCGCCTCCTGTCCCTTCCTTGTCCGATCGGCCTGTTCGGTCCATCCGGTCCGGCCGGCCGCCTGCCGGTGGTTCAACGTCTTCGGTGCGGCCTGCGGCCCGGGTGAAGACCCCTATTACACCCGCCGGGCAGAGGTGCTCGTTCAGCTCGAAGAATACACTGACCGTGCTTTTACCGCGGTCCTTTCCTTTTATGCTATGAAGAAGGGTGACGACCTGACACGCGCTCTCCGGCTGGTACGGAGCCGGATCATGAACCTGCAGACCTATGACTGGAGCAAGCTGCTGCTTGCCATGGAAAAGGGACCTCTCCGGGAACCCTAGAGCCCCAGCCTCTCATTCCTAATTCCGCAATCCGAAATCCGCAATCCGCAATTTCCCCGGCCTTTCATCAACAAAATAAACCTGTCGAGACCAAAAGTAGTTACAATCTAGTTGACTTTTAACCTCAATATATTACAATACCCAGGCTGCAAACTGTGTCCGGATGCTTGGGGGGGGTTACGATGAAACGGCTCGTTCGTACGGTTTTCCTTATCTCTATCCTTGTGCTTATTCCGCTTTTGGCCTTTCCGCAGGCTGTCCAGCAAAAGCTGCTCATCGGCCTCATTCCGGAGATGAATGTTTTCAAGCAGAAGGAGCGCTTCCGTCTGCTGGGAGACTATCTCTCCAAAAAGACCGGCGCAGACGTGAAATTCACCATCCTGAGCCGCTACGGCAATATCATCGAGCGCTTTACGGCCGAGAACATGGACGGTGCTTTTTTCGGCTCCTTTACGGGCGCACTGGCCATCGAAAAACTGGGGGTCGTCCCTCTTGCCCGCCCGGTGAACCTCGACAACACCTCTTCCTACCGCGGGTACCTTTTTGCGCGCCGCGACAGCAATATCCGGAACATCAACGACATGAAAGGCAAGAGGATGGCCTTTGTCGAAAAAGCGACGACGGCCGGGTACATCTTTCCGCTCGCCTACCTCAGGGAACAGGGTGTCAAGGACCGGGACCACTTCTTCGGCAGCTCTTATTTCGCCGGGAGCCATGACGCGGCGATCCATGCCGTGCTGGAAGGGCAGGCCGACATCGGCGCGGCAAAGCACAGCATCTACGACCGGATGAAGGTGGATGATCCACGGGTGGCCCGCGAACTGGTCATCCTTGCCGAATCGCCCTGGGTGCCCGAGAACGGGCTCTGCGTGCGCAAGGGGCTCGACGAAGCGCTGCAGCTGAAGCTCAAGCATGCGCTGCTGGGCCTGGACAAGGACCCCGAGGGAGTTGCCATACTGCAGCAGTTCGGAGCCCTCCGGTTCATCGATACGAACGTCGCCGATTACCAGCCGGTCTTTGAGATGGCGAAAAAAGCGGGGATCAATATAAAACAGTATGACTACCGGAACAAATAACGCAGACGAACTCGCCTCTTCTTCAACAGGAACGGACGCTTTATGAAGCGAAAGATCCTGTTATACCTGCTCGCCCTTTTCCTTTTCACCGTACTGAGCGCAGGCTTCGCCACGCTGTACATCATCAACACCACGGGCACACTCAGCCGCCTCGTCACGCTCCACCAGATCGAAGACCTCCGGAAGGACCTTATCATGTCCATCCAGGCGGTCCAGTCGGACCTGTACACCGTGAACACCGCCATGGGCCGTCAGCTTGACGAGGTCTCGGACAACGTCAACCGCCTGGACAAAGCGTCGTCAACCTGCACCACCTGCCATCACTCACCCGAGATCACCAGACAGCTCAACGAGATGCGTTCCATGGTCCTCGACTATGAGGGGCACCTGAGCTATTTCATAACCATGTCAGCCAACAGCCAGCGCATCCTGAAGATGAAGATGGACGCTGCTGCCACCGGCAACAAGCTGCTGGTGGAGACCGAAAAGATGTCCCTCCAGGCCAGCAAGCGCCTCGAGGGCATGACGCGCGATATCATGGGCAAGATCAAGAGGACGGGGTTCATCATTTTCGGGATGATGCTCGCAACGGTCGTCTTCGGGGCCGCCATCGCGCTGCAGCTGACCGTTGCCATAACGCGCCCCATCGGCATCCTGGTCGAGGCCACGAGACGGATCGCGGCTGGCGAGCTGGGTTACCAGGTGGTGGTCTCGGACAAGACCGAGTTCGGGGAACTGTCCTCCCGGTTCAACACCATGAGTGCTGCGCTGAAGGACGGCTACGCCAAACTCGAGTCCGAGATCGCCGAGCGCAGGCAGACCGAGGCGGCGCTGACCGGTTCCGAGCTGTTCCTGAACAACATCTTCAACAGCATCCACGACCCCTTCTGCATCTTCGACCGCGACTACCGCGTCGTCCGGGCGAACGATGCCTATGCAGAGCTCAAGCATATGCAGCTTGCCGGGCTGGTCGACCGCACGTGCTACGAGGTGCTCTACGGGCGGACGTCGCAATGCGACAACTGCGTCGTCCAGAAGACCTTTTTGTCGGGTGACTCCTGTGCCAAGGACAAGCTCGTCATCGGCCCCGACGGCCACCGGATGTGGCTTGAGATCTATACGTACCCCATCGTTTCCCCGGACGGCAAGCTCTCGCACGTGGTCGAGTACACCCGAGACATCACGGAGCGCAAGAAGACCGAAGAGGCGCTCCGCGAAAGCGAGGAGCGCTACGCGCTTGCCGCGCGCGGCGCCAACGACGGCCTCTGGGACTGGGACCTGCGCGCCAATACGATCTACTACTCTCCGCGCTGGAAGGCCATGCTGGGCTTCAGTGATCAGGAAGTGACGAACGCTCCCGAGGAATGGCTGGGCAGGGTCCATCCCGATGACCGGACCGCGCTGGAGGCGATGATCGCCTCCCACCTCATCGGGGACAACCAGCATTTCGAGGGGGAGTTCCGCATCCGCCAGAAGGACGGCACCTATGGATGGGTGCTGAACCGCGGGCTGGCCGTGCGCAGCAAGACCGGCCAGGCCTACCGCATGGCAGGGTCCCAGACCGACATCACGGCGCGGAAGCGCGCCGAGGCGCAGCTCCTGTACGATGCCTTCCATGACGCCTTGACGGGCCTGCCGAACCGGGCGCTGTTCACGGACCGGCTGCAGCACATCATCGACAGCTCGAAGCGCAGGACCGACGCCCGCTTTGCCGTCCTGTTCCTCGACATGGACCGATTCAAGGTCATCAATGACAGCCTGGGCCATGTTGCCGGAGACCAGCTGCTGATCGCGGTCGGCAAGAAGATATCGGGCTGTTTGCGGCCGGGCGATACCGTGGCGCGCCTCGGCGGCGACGAGTTCGCGATCCTCCTCGAGAGCATCAACGACGTCAGCGACGCCGTAGATATCGCCGAGCGGATCCGCGCCGAGCTGGCGCACCCGTTCCTGCTCGCCGGGAATAACGTCTTTACGGGCGTCAGCATCGGCATCGCTCCGAATACGCCGGGCTACGAGCGGCCCGAGCAGGTGCTGCGAGATGCCGACATCGCCATGTACCAGGCCAAGGCGCGGGGAGGCGCCTGCTACGAGATCTACGACTCGCGGATGCACGCCGGGGTCATCGCCCGCCTCCAGCTGGAGGCCGATCTGCGCAGGGCCGTAGAGCAGAAGGAATTCGTCCTGCACTACCAGCCCATCATGGACCTGCGCGCCCAACGCCTCATCGGCTTCGAGGCCCTGATCCGGTGGAACCATCCGCGGCACGGCCTGATCTATCCCATG
>JBGQDI010000100.1:0-8994 GCA_041495765.1 Nitrospirota bacterium | reverse complement strand
GTCATGACGACACGGACCTCGGCCCCCTGCTCCTGCAACCTTCGCAGAATCTCAACAGCTTTATAGGCTGCAATACTGCCGGTCACCCCAAGCAGTATCCGCTTACCGGACATCATCTCGCGTTGGCTCTCCCAGCGTTGCGCTACTCTTCGGACTCTTCGGCCCCTTCGGACTCTTCTTCCACTACGTCATCGCCCATATCGGTAGCGACGGCATCCTCATCAGCCGCCCCTTCGCTCTGGGTCTCCGAAAGATAGGCGGAAAGTTCCTTGCGGATTTCTTCTTCCTTGGCTGACAGCTGCTCTTCCATCCGTGCGCGCTCTTCGCGCTTCCGGTATTCTTCCTTGGCCTTCTTGGCGTCCTCGCCGACGATCACCTTGAATTTTCCTGCCAGGGCCTCTTCCAGAGAGATGGTCGTGTCCTTGATGGACCTGGTGGAAACATACATCGGCGCCCCGGCAGACAACTGGCGTACCCGCTGCGCCGCGATATGGACAAGGCGGAACTTGGTGTCCGATATCTTGTCGGTCAGTTCGATCGGCATGGAAATAATATCTTGTGCGTTCTGTTGCATCTTTGCACCTCCTGGTGTTTTTTTTCTATTCTTCCGTTCTCAACATTCCTTCTATCCACGATTGATCGACCAGATGCGTCCGGCAGCGTTCGGCAACAATGACCGATCGGAGCTCCGACAACGCCCGGTCGAAATCGCGGTTCTCAATGATATAATCGTACATCCCATAGTCGCGGATCTCATCGAGCGCCCGCTGCATCCGCTTCCGGATCTCCTCTTCATCATCGGACTTGCGGTTCCGCAGGCGCTCTTCAAGGATCTCGATGGAAGGCGGCATGATAAAGAGGAACACCGCTTTCTCGACCCGTGTTTTTATCTGTTTTGCCCCCTGGGTGTCGATGTCGAGTATCACATCGATCCCCCGGGTCACCATGTCGTCGAGCACGCGGCGGGAGGTGCCATAGAGGTTCGAGTGCACCTGTGCCCATTCGGCAAAATCGCCGGCATCGATCATGCTGCGGAAACGCGCTTCCGATACGAAATAATAGTCCCGCCCGTCGATCTCGCCTGGCCGCGGCTTCCTCGTAGTGTAGGAGATCGAATGGGTCAGGTTCTCCAGAGAATCCGTGATCGCCCGGCACAAGGTCGTTTTTCCGGCCCCCGACGGCGCAGACACTACGAACACCAGCCCTACGGTTCTCTTCATTCGTCCCCCCGGTTGGAAAATCGCAGCATCAGCGTCTCCACTTGGACAGCAGAAAGGATGATATGGTCGCTGTCGGTGATGATGATGGCCCGGGTCTTTCTCCCCTGGGTGGCATCGATCAGCATCTTACGTTCTTTGGCCTCGTCCTTCAATCTCCGCATAGGAGCAGAGTCCGGCGACAACACGGCCACGACCTTGGCTGCCATGACCATGTTGCCGTAGCCGATATTGACGATATTGTTCAACATGACCGTGCTCCCGCAAATCTTACCGGGCCCGTTCGCCAGAACAGGTTTCTACTCGATATTCTGGACCTGCTCGCGTATCTTTTCCAGCTCAGCCTTGCATTGCACCACATCAAGGGAGATGGCGGCATCCTGGCACTTCGAGGCGATGGTATTCACCTCCCTGCCCATCTCCTGCAGAAGAAAATCGAGTTTTCTTCCAACCGCTTCCGGCCCGCCGGCAAGCATCGCCCGGAATTGGCCAAGATGGCTGTCCAGGCGCGTGAGCTCTTCGGTGACATCGGTGCGCTCGGCCAGGATGGCGATCTCCTGGGCCAGTCGCACCGGGTCTGGCTGCTCCTGCAGCAGCTTTGCCAGCGTATCGGCCATCCGCTTCCGCGCTTTTTCCACCGACTGCGGAGACTGGGCACCGATCGCACGGGCCATCCCTTCGATCGCGTTGATACGTCCGGTGATGTCACGCACCAAGGCAACACCTTCATCGAGCCGCATACGGTCGAGTTCGGTCAGTGCCGCGTCGAGACCTTCGGCCAGCAAGGACCATATGGTCTCCATGTCCTCGCTGACCTCGGTCATCGTGATGATGTTCTGCATGCCCGCAACGAGCGAAAGATCGACCTCTCCAGCAAGCCCATACCGCATTTTCAGGTCCCTGAGCAACCCCACATACTGGGCAGCCAGGACCTCATCGATCACCAGCCGTGTGGCCTTCTCTCGGTCGTTGTTCCGGGTGACCAGAACATCGAAACGGCCACGGGAACAGCGTTCCTGAACGGTTTTTTTTACGCGCAGCTCCAGCAAAGACAGCCCACGCGGCACTTTTACCTGCACATCGATATAACGGTTGTTTACTGAGCGGATCTCGATGGTGAAGTGGCCTGCATCACCACTTGCTTCCTTCCGTCCGTATCCTGTCATGCTGCGTATCACTATAGTACACCCCGTTAAGCGCTTACGGTATGCAAGCGCACTGTAATTGTCGATCACCAGGCCCCTGTCCTACCGGCGGGCCCGGATGATAACCGATATTATTCCGATACCGGATCGAAATGGAATGTCCTTATATAGAGACCCCATAAAAAGTGCATCTCCACATCCCATCCGCCATTGGTGCGGATATGCGTTATCTTGTTCGAGTCGGGATTCCGTTCGATGATGAAACTATCCTGCGTCAGCGGAAGTTCAAGCTCCGCCGCCGTTTTTGCAAGCGACTTTTTTATTTCATCGTCACTGCTCGCCACCTGCGACAGGTTCGCCCTGCCCTGAATGGCATCTTGCATCCGGGTATAATCCATCCACATGGGCACGACCTTGATAAGAACGTGAACAACAATGAACAGAAGCACGAGCCAGAACATGGCCTTAAAACTGATCATGCCCTTTTCCCCGGCAACAATAGACATAGGAAGTCCCCGCTTTCTTTATTGTATCAGTTTCCCGAGCCGCTCCCAGCGCACCCAGCGGCCGTGATCTCCATCCCATGACCAGTAAATGATGAGCGCCCGGCCGAGGATCTTGTTCTGTTTTACAAATCCCCATACCCGGCTGTCCTGGCTGTTGTCCCGGTTGTCCCCCATGACGAACACTGAATCTTTCGGCACCAGGACCGGCCCGTAATTGGTTTCGGTCTGGTCATGCAGATACAGGATATGGTGTTTGACGGTACCCAGCTGTTCATCAAAAAGCATGGGCTTGTCGTAATAGGGAGGCCCCGACCGCTGATCATCACCATCATACGCTCCCAGCGCGGTGACCGTTACCAGTTCATCGTTGATGAACAGTTTTCCCTTTTTGAGCTCGATTTTATCGCCCGGCAGCCCTACGACCCGTTTGATGAAATTCTTGCTTTCGTCCCTCGGGAACCTGAAGACGATGATCTCCCCCCGTTTTGGCTCCTGCCCGGTGTATATTCGTATATCCGTGAACGGGATGCGGGGGCCGTACACGAACTTATTCACCAGCAAGTGGTCTCCGATCGTCAGCGTCGGGATCATGGACCCCGACGGTATCTTAAAAGCTTCGACCGCAAACTGCCTGATGAACAAGGCAACGACCGCAGCGATGAGGAACGGCTCTACCCATTCCTTATAAAAGGACTTATTCTTCATCTTGTCCTGCTGTGCTTCCGTCATGCAGCCTCCAGAACAACGTAAAATGTAATCATACCACGGTCGGTCCCGCCTGCAGCTACTCTCCCACTTTCAGAACGGCCAGGAACGCTTCCTGGGGAAGCTCCACACTGCCGACCTGTTTCATGCGTTTTTTGCCTTCCTTCTGTTTCTCGAGCAGTTTACGTTTCCGTGTAATATCGCCGCCGTAGCATTTGGCGGTCACGTCCTTGCGGAGCGCCCTTACCGTCTCGCGTGCGATGATCTTCGCCCCGATCGCAGCCTGGATGATAACTTCATACAGCTGTCGCGGGATGACTTCCTTGAGCTTTTCCGCAAGCTGCCTGCCGCGGATAGCAGCCTTGTCGCGATGCGTGATGAGCGACAGTGCATCGACAGGCTCTCCGTTCATCAGCACATCGAGTTTTACGAGATCGGCCTCAACGTAGCCCGAAAGCTCATAATCCAGCGAGGCGTATCCCTTGGTCAGGGACTTGAGGCGGTCGTAGAAATCCATGACGATCTCGTTCAGCGGAAGATCGTAGGTGATCCGCACGCGGTCCTTGGTGATATATTCGATCTCCCGCTGCATGCCACGCCGCTCCTGACACAATGCGATAAGCGATCCCACATACTGCTCCGGCGTGATGAGCGAGGCCACGATCATCGGTTCCTCGATGCGCTGGATATCCTGGATGTCCGGCAGTTTGGCAGGATTGTCCACCATCATGATGTCACCGTCGTTCTTGGTCACGCGGTACACGACTGTCGGCGCCGTAGGGATAAGATCGAGCTTGAATTCGCGCTCAAGCCGCTCTTTGATGATATCCATGTGCAGCAAGCCCAAAAAACCGCACCGGAAGCCGAATCCGAGGGCAAGCGACGTTTCCGGTTCATAGGTGAATGACGAATCGTTCAACCGCAGTTTTTCCAGTGCGTCACGCAGATCGGCATAGCTGTCGCTGTCGACCGGATAGATGCCCGCGAAAACCATGGGCTTTACGTCCTTGTAGCCCGGAAGCGGTGCGTCTGCCGGACGATCGGCGTCCATGACGGTGTCGCCGATCTTGGCATCAGCGACCCGCTTGATGCCGGCGATGATGCAGCCGACCTCGCCCGGCGACAATTCCTTTGTCGGTTGCATCTTCGGCGTGAAAACCCCGACGGATTGTACTTCATAGACCGCGGAATTCGAGAACAGCTTGATCTTTTGCTTTGCGCGGACGATACCATCCACCACCCGGACGAGAATGACCACTCCCTGGTATGTGTCATACCAGGAGTCGAACAACAGCGCTTTGAGCGGCGCATCAGGGTTTCCGGGAGGCGAGGGGATATTCTTGACGATCGATTCAAGGATCTCGTGGATGCCGATCCCTGCCTTTGCGCTTGCAGGAATGGCGGTCGATGCGTCCAGGCCGATGACTTCTTCGATCTGGTGCTTCGCCTCTTCAACATTTGCACTGGGCAGATCGATCTTGTTGATCACCGGGATCATCTCGAGATTATGGTCGATGGCAAGATAGGCATTGGCCAGTGTTTGCGCCTCAACTCCCTGCGAAGCATCGACCACGAGCAGCGCGCCTTCGCAGGCCGCCATGCTCCGGGAAACTTCATAGGTGAAGTCCACATGCCCCGGCGTGTCGATCAGGTTCAGGATATAGTCCTTCCCGTCAGACGCCTTGTACTGAAGACGGACGGCATGGGCCTTGATGGTGATGCCCCGTTCGCGCTCCAGGTCCATATCGTCGAGGACCTGGTTGCTGCCCGCGGCTGACATTTCCCTGTCTGAAAGTGCTCCGGTAAATTCAAGGATGCGGTCGGCAAGGGTCGATTTGCCGTGGTCGATATGGGCTATGATGCAGAAATTGCGAATATTCGTGCTTATCATGATAGTCTGACAGTGCTTGCTGCCTCGGTTTCCTCCGAAAACACCTGGTTCCCGCCTCGCAGCATGAACCCTAACTGGCGAGAATGTTTAGCAATAATAGAACGTGGATATTAACATACTGCCTTTTAAATGTAAACATATTATTAATTATCCTGATATGCCCGAAGTTGTATTTGGAAGGTAGGGTAAAAATGTCGAAGAACTCAAAATATGCCGTCTGAAGCGCACAAAACTCCCCACTTTTTCAATTTCCTGGAGAAACCTGTCACAGGGCATAAACGAGGTAGGACCAGTTCATCAGCACGAGTACGAGGACCGCCACCCCGATGACGACATGCTCTCGCTCCGTCAGCTCCACGGAAGGCCGTGGCAGCTGCAGAAAAAATGCGAGGAGACTGACAGGAAAAACAAGGCAGGCGCCAAGAGCTAGCAGTGAAACGAGTGGATTCATGGTCAGCGAAGCAGCCACGTCGCCCTGAACCAGCAGCAAGAGCGCCCGCGTTGCTCCACAGGTCGGACAGGGAAACGAGGTAAGGCCTTTGAAAATACAACCGGGCAGCACGTGCTGGACCGGAGTGAATCGCAGAACAAGCAGTATCAGAAGGGCGATGCCTCCGTAGATGATCCCGAACTCGATATCACGAGGTTTACGCTCCTTCAACCTTATGTGCACGGCTCGCCCTCCCTGGTGCTGCCCCACGGGATTACCCTATCTTTTACGGATTCATCATTGAGCCGAAGGAGGCGACCATGGCTCCCATGAACACCGCCGCCATGGTAATAACAAACCCGCAGCAGATCAGGAGCGGCAGGAACACCGCAAATGCGGCCTTGCCGCCCGTGGTCTCATGAGCATGTTGGAATCCGATGAGAATGCTTATCAGCGACCAGATCCATGCAAGGAACCCGCCGCAGATCGGAAGGGCCAGGAAAAGAAAAGGTGACACGCTATAGGCAACGACCCGAAAGGTCGCTTCAAACCCGGACTTTGCCCCCTGCACCATCAGCAGGAATACGTGGAACATGCCTGCAATGAGGAACAACCATAGGATGATGAAAAATGGCGTGCTAATCGCAAGCAGTGCCAGACTGGCACCTTGAAACAGAGAATATTCCGATGCGGCCAGCATCTCCCGTGTCATGTAGTTCTGCATGACCCCGTGCAGTGCGATCTGCCAAAAATACGAGAATAAGGCGCCGGCCATGCCGAGGATCAGGCCATAGAGCAGCGGGTCGGTGAGACCGCCGGTCACCGGCATTTTCTTGAAAAAATCTCCGGGCGAGAAAAGGACCTGTTTCAACGTTTCGAACAAGCCTCCGAAGAACCCTCGCTGTTCGCGGTTTTCCCATGGTGTTTTTTCACGCGTACCTGAATCGGGCGCCGCAGGGAGTGCCTCGGAAAGCCGAGATCCACAGTGCTGACAGAACGTCTGGCCTTCAGATACCTCTTTGCCGCAATGGGGACAGAACATACCACCTCCAATGAACTTTCGTGCAATCGATCGAAGTGTATCACAGCGGAAACACGGAGACAACAGATTTTCCATCGGCAACAGCATGGCAGGCCTACAGAACAACAGATGCGGTCAGCATTCAGGTGCGGTACTCTCTGCAAGGCGAATCTTGCTGGCCGATCACCGGCTGCCGCAATCGGAAGGGTCGCCCTTGATCTTTTCTACGGCATGGGTCAATGCGGGAAGGATGACTGCAAAGTTTTCGCGCGCTGCCCGGGGGCTGCCCGGGAGGTTCACGATCAAGGTCTGTTTCCGGATGCCCGCCATTGCCCTCGAGATCATGGCATGCGGCGTTTTCTTGAGGCTTTCGGCGCGCATTGCCTCTGCCATGCCGGGAAGTTCCCGGTCGATGACCGCACGAGTGGCCTCGGGGGTGACGTCCCGCGGAGCGACCCCGGTCCCGCCGGTGGTGACAATGAGATCTATCGTACCGGAATCTGCAAGACGGGTCAGTACCGTTATGATCCGTGTCCCATCATCGGGAAGGACCTCATAATGCTCGATAACGGCGCCCGCGCCGGAAAGCATCTCGCGAATGACGCGTCCGCTTTCATCAACGCGCTCACCGATGGAACCTTTGTCGCTCAACGTGATAATCGCTGCACGTATCATGGATCTCTCCTCCCGAACGAACGCAGGTTTCACACCAGATGATCTCACGCTCCTAATAGACCTCTCCACCGACAACGATTTCCGGTATCCTGAGCGTCGGCTGAGCATCGCTCACCGGCGAACCCTGCCCGTCCTTGCCGCAGGTCCCGATGGAATAGCCTAGATCTGCCCCGACGCGATCGATCGACAGCAGCACTTGCGGTCCGTTGCCGGTCAGCGTGGCGCCGCGCACGGGTTCACCGATGGCGCCGTTCTCAATAAGATATCCTTCGCTCACTTCGAACACAAAATCGCCGTTCACGGTATTTACCTGGCCTCCTCCCATTTTTTTCACAAAAAGCCCTGATGGGGTAGACCGCAGGATCTCAGCAGGGTCCGATCTCCCCGGTACGATCATGGTGTTCGTCATTCTCGGGATCGGCCGGTGTTTGTAGGATTCGCGTCTCCCGTTGCCCGTGGTACGTGCTCCATCCTTCATTGCCGTCAACCGGTCATACATGAAGGTGGCAAGTACGCCGCGGTCCACCAGGACGGTGCGCTCTGCAAAACTGCCTTCATCATCAAAACGGAACGAGCCACGTTTGCCGGGCAGCGTGGCATCATCGACGACAGTGATCAGCGGCGATGCAATGGATTGCCCCCGTTTCCCGGAATAGACCGACAGCCCGCTCTGCGCAAGATCTGCTTCGAGTCCGTGCCCCACCGCTTCATGGATCATCGTGCCGCCGGCGGCTGAGGAAAGTACGACCGGCATTCTGCCGGCAGGCGCCTTGCGGGCCGACAGCATCTTGACAGCCCGCCGCGCAGCGTTCTCTGCAATGCTTTCAAACGAGGAGGCATCGAACAGCTCCGTGCCGAGCAGGCCGCCTGCGGCATCATACCCTGTCTGGACGACCCCTCCATCGGATGCAACGACCTGGACAAACGCAGTAATATAACGCCGGTCATCTTCAGCCAGAACGCCATCTGAATTCACGATCAGGACCTGCTGCCGGTTCTCGCGATACACGACCGTTGCCTGCCTGATGCGGGGATCGACTGCCCCTGCCGTCCTGTTTGCCCGCAGCACCATATCCGCCTTGCGGGCAGTACTTATTTCTTCCGGCGATTGTTCTATACGAAAATCAACACGCGGATGCCTGCGGGTAAGATCAATGGTCCCTCCGGGAACGACCAAGCCGCCAGTCGATGCCTGCCTGACCGCATCGGCCAGCTCGAGCAGAGCTGACAGGGTAAGGTCATTGGTATATGCGTATGCGGTGCGCCCTCCGGATATCACCCGCAACCCGGCGCCGCAATCAAGTCCCGAACTGACCTTTTCGATACGGTTATCCTCACAGAGGATCGAGAAAGGCGAACTTCGTTCAATAAAGATATCGGCAAATTCGCCGCCGTTTTCAAGCG
>JBGQDI010000099.1:0-9069 GCA_041495765.1 Nitrospirota bacterium | reverse complement strand
AGACACATTTGATATTGTTCATGCAATCCTCGGCGTCCTGCTTTTCAATGAGGGTCTGCAGTTCCTCTCCTTCGCGCCTGAACGTTACCAGGTAAGCATTCTTCGGCACATCGAAATCAACAGCCGCGGATAGACGGTGCTCCTTGATCTCGGGATACATCTCCTGGATCTTCTCCTTTAACGCATCGTTGGTAAACATATTCGCCTCCTTTTTGCCAGTGTTCATACTCCACGCGCGGTCAACCGCCCTCGACGATGCCCCGCTCGTCCCACAGGAACCAGTTCCCGGTGTCTGAGAGGAATTGATAGGTATTCGCAAAAATGTCGTAATGCTGCTGCTCCTCCCGGATCAGCCGTTCGAACAAAGCCTTTTCCTTTTCCGTTTTTGCCTGGGCGAGGGTCTTTTCGTAGAACGCCTTCCCCTCCCGCTCCATCTGCATGGCGATCTTGAATGCCTCAAGTTCATCGGTGGTCGCTTCGACCTTCTGCATCATTTCGTTCTTTAATGCCGCGAACACGGTCTTCACGTTATTCAACGGGCTCACATCCTTGTGGGTCACTCCAAGCCCTTTGAACAGCTGCGCGATCATTTCCAGATGGCGTTTTTCATCCTCCGTGATCGTCTGGAACATCTTTTTCCCGGCAGGGTAACTCGTCTTGCGCGCTGCCTCGGTGTAGAACGATATTGCATCAGTCTCCATTTTCATCGCTAATTCAAGGACATCCATGAACTCCTCCTTTTTGTCTCCGATATTCTCTTCATCCTGATGATGATGTCACTCAAACGACTTGCCGTGAATAACATTATTTTAAAATAATTATAGCGGACAATTTCAGTCGTGAATCAATCATGGTCTGATTTTAGTATAGCATATTTTCATGGCCGTCTTTCGGACCGAAGCGTTGAAAAGTTAAAAGAAGGGAGCCTGCAGTTAACACCCTGCAGCCGGAAACAAAAAGGGCGATGCATTCTTCCGCATCGCCCCTTGCTTTCGTGATCCAAGCGCTTCGTTCTATTTTTTTTCTTTATCGCCAAAAACTTCCTTTACCTTGTCAAAGAACCCTTTGGCAATGGGGTGGGTATTCTCTGCGCTCAGCCGTTCGAATTCCTGCAGCAGCTCTTTCTGCTTTGACGTGAGCTTCGACGGGACCTCGACCGCGATCCTGCAGAGCTGCTCGCCGGTACCGGAACCGCGCAAATGGGGAAATCCTTTTCCCCGGAGCCGGATAACATGTCCCGGCTGCGTGCCTGCCGCGATCTTGATCTTGGTGGGACCGGTCAGCGTGGGCACCTCGATCTCGGCTCCCAGCGTCGCCTGCACAAAGCTCACCGGCACGTCGCAGATGATGTCCTGCCCTTCCCGTTTGAAGATCGGGTGCTCCTCCACCGTAAGATAGACGTACAGATCGCCCGGGGGCCCGCCATAAGTGCCGAGCTCTCCTTCTCCGGTCAGGCGGATCGTATTGCCCGTCTCCACGCCTGCGGGGATCTTGATCTGGAGCATGCGCTCCCGCTCGATGCGCTTTCGTCCTTTGCATTTCGGGCAGGGGTCCGTGATTATCGTACCCTCCCCGCCACAGCGCGAGCAGGTCCGGCTGATGCTGAAAAAACCCTGTTGGCTGCGAATCTGGCCAGCGCCCTGGCAAACCGTGCAGGTCACCGGTTTTGTGCCCGTCTTTGCGCCGGTCCCCTCGCAGTCCGGGCAGCGCTCCCAGCGCGGGACCCGTATCTTGGTCGAGGTGCCGAAGGCAGCGTCCTCAAAGCTGATCCGGAGGTTGTACCGAAGGTCATCCCCGGCCGTGGCCCGTGACCCGCTTCGTCCGCCGCCGAAAAATTCGCCGAAGATGTCGCCGAAGATGTCGCCCATGCCCATGCCGGCGCCGAATCCGCCCGGTCCGGCGCCCTGCGTTCCAGGTGCAACGCCGTATTGATCGTAGTAGGCCCGCTTCTGGGGATCGGACAGGACCTCATAGGCCGCACTCACCTCTTTAAAGGTGTCTTCCGCTGTCTTGTCACCCGGGTTCTTGTCAGGATGATACTGATGTGCCAGCCGACGGTACGCGCGTTTGATCTCGGCATCTGTTGCGTTTCGGTGTACGCCGAACAACTCGTAAAAATCCTTCGCCATAATATCCTTTAATTCCGTCATCAATGCGAGAACACAGGAGCTGAACTGTTGCCCGGGGAATCAGCGGCAAATGTCCGCGGAGCGGTCCTACCTCTATCAGGTGCAGGCGCCTTCTGCCCCCCGTGGTCCCCTGCCGCATGACCCCGATCCAGGGTTCTCGGTAAAAAAGAAGCTCAGTGCCATCACAAAAAGAGGATAGCGAACCGTTGTCCGCTATCCTCTGTCAGGCTGCTCGGTGCTTATTTTTTGTCTTTGTCCACTTCTTCGAACTCGGCTTCCACCACTTTTTCCTCAGGCTTGCCGTCGCCGCCCGGAGTAGCTCCCCCGGCCTGCCCCTGTGCCGCGGTCGTCTTGGAGTAGATCTCCTCGGCGATCTTATGCGACGCTTTGGAAAGGGCAGCGACTGCCTTCTTGATGGCCTCGATGTCCTGGCCATCCTTGGCCGTCTTCGTCTGCTCCACCGCCGCCTGGATCTCCTGCCGCTCCTTGTCACTGAGCTTGGAGCCGTAATCGGTCAAGGATTTCTCAACGGAGTAAACAAGGGTGTCCGCCTCGTTCCTCACTTCGGCGACCTCCCGCTTCTTCTTGTCATCGGCCGCCGATGCTTCGGCTTCCTTCACGGCCCGTTCGATGTCATCCTTGCTCATGCCGCTGGAGGCGGTGATCTTGATGGACTGCTCTTTGCCCGTGCCCAGGTCCTTGGCCATAACATGGACGATGCCGTTGGCATCGATGTCAAAGGTCACCTCGACCTGGGGTATGCCGCGGGGCGCCGGCGGGATGCCGACGAGCTCAAAACGGCCCAGGGTCTTGTTGTCCCCTGCCATTTCACGCTCGCCCTGGACCACGTGGATGGAGACCGCGGTCTGGTTGTCGGACGCTGTGGAGAAGACCTGGCTCTTCTTGGTCGGGATGGTCGTGTTCCGCTCAATAAGCCTGGTAGCCACGCCGCCCAGGGTCTCGATGCCCAGGGACAACGGTGTCACGTCGAGGAGCAGCACATCCTTCACCTGTCCGGTCAGCACAGCGCCCTGGATGCCTGCGCCGATGGCGACGACTTCGTCAGGATTCACGCCGCGGTGCGGTTCTTTCTTGAAAAACTCCTTCACGATGGAGATGACCCGGGGCATGCGCGTCATGCCGCCCACGAGGACCGCTTCGTTGATCTGGTCCACGTTCTTGCCGCCGTCGGCAAGCGCCTTCTTGCACGGTTCGATGCTCTTCGTCACCAGGTCGTCCACGAGCTGTTCGAACTTGGAACGGGGAAGCTTGTACAGCAGATGCTTGGGCCCGCTGGCATCGGCCGTGATAAAGGGAAGGTTGATCTCGGTCTCGGCCACGGTGGAAAGCTCGATCTTTGCCTTTTCCGCCGCTTCCTTGAGCCGCTGGAGCGCCATCTTATCCTTGCGGAGATCGATAGCCTGGTCCTTCATGAACGAATCGGCAAGCCAATTGATGACCTTTTCATCGAAGTCGTCGCCGCCCAGGAAAGTGTCGCCGTTGGTGGACTTCACTTCGAACACACCTTCACCGAGCTCCAGGATCGATATATCGAAGGTGCCGCCGCCGAGGTCATAGACCGCGATGGTCTCGTCCTTTTTCTTGTCAAGCCCGTCGGCCAGTGCAGCAGCCGTCGGCTCGTTGATGATGCGCAGTACGTTCAGACCGGCGATCTTGCCCGCATCCTTCGTGGCCTGGCGCTGGGAATCGTTGAAATAGGCCGGCACGGTAACGACCGCATCGGTGACCTTCTCGCCCAGATAATCCTCGGCCGTCTGCCGCATTTTCTGGAGGATCATCGCCGAGATCTCGGCGGGGCTGTACACGGTGCCGCGGACCTGTACGTGCGCATCGCCGTTCGCCGCCTTCACGATCTTATAAGGCAGGTGCTTCATCGCTTCCTGGACCTCGCCGGAATCGAACTTCCTTCCGATGAGCCGCTTGATCGAGAATATGGTGCTTTCGGGGTTCGTGATCGCCTGCCGCTTGGCGATCTGTCCCACCAATCGCTCGCCGCTTTCAGTGATGGCCACCACGGACGGGGTGGTCCTGCTTCCCTCGGAGTTCGGTATCACGACCGGCTCGCCGCCTTCCATGATCGCAACGCATGAGTTCGTAGTTCCCAGATCTATTCCTATTACTTTCGCCATAACTGCCTCCTCACAATGTTGAGAGGATGTACGGGCATTCCTGTGTGCCCCACTGCATCCTCACGCTCTGATAGTTTCTTTTCCCGACCGCTACTCGGTAGCCGGCTGCTCTTCAATCACCGGTTCCTGTGTTTCTTCCGCCGGCCTCTTGGACACGCCCACCTTGGCATGCCTGAGCACCTTGTCATGGTACAGATACCCTTCGTTCATGACCTGCACCACCATGTTCGCCGGAACGTCGTCCCGCTCCACCTGCATCATGGCGTCGTGCTTCGCAGGATCGAAGGGCTCGCCCCAGGACTCGAAAGACTTGATGCCGAACTTTTCCAGCACATCCCGCAGCTGCTTGTAGACCAGTTCAACACCCTGCTGCAACCCCTGAACGTTGTCCTCGGCCACGCCGGCATGTTTGAGCGCCAGTCCCAGATGGTCGATGACGGGCAAAAGCTCAAGCGCCAGCTGTTCGTTCGCGTAAAGCCGGAAATCCGCCAGATCGCGCTGCTGCCGTTTACGGTAGTTGTCAAAATCGGCGTAGGTCCTCAGGTATTTTTCATTCGCTTCAGCCGCCTCTTTTGACTTCTGGGCCAGCGCCTGCATAAGCTCCTTCATGAGCTTTTCCGCTTCCTGCGATGACGGCAGGACAACCCCTTCTCCTTCGTCCCCGCACTCGCCCCCGGGAGCCGTCGGCTCTCCATCCTCCATGCGGGCATCACCCTTGTGTTTCTTCATCGCTCCAAGCCTTTCTGCAGGCGTTCTCCCAGCAGCCTCGATAACAGCTTTGCGGTGTAATCCACCACCTGTATCACCTGTTTATATTGCATCCGTGTGGGGCCGATCACGCCGAGCGTTCCGACCACATTCGCCCCCGCCTGGTAATTGCTCACCACCATGCTGCACCCCTGCACCTCAAAATAGGGGTTCTCCGAACCGATGAAGACCTTTATGCCTTCCGCTGTCACGCTCCGGTCGAGGAGCTTGAGCAGCTTGTATTTATCCTCAAAGGCCTTGAACAGTGCCCGCATCTTATCGACGTTCGCGAACTCCGGGCTTTCCAGTATCTGTGAGGCACCGCCGATGAAGACATGCTCACTGTCCCGCCCCTGGACCTCCTGGCTCGCCCGGTAGGTCTCCTCCATTAAACGGGTGAACACCAGCTTGTGCTCCTGCATCTGCTCGACCAGCCTGCGCCGCACCTCCAGCAGGGAACGCTCCTCAAGTTCTTCATCGAGGAAGGAGCTGAAATAGTTCAGTTCGTGCTGTGAGATCTTTTCGTCAAGCTCGATGAGCTTGTTCTGCACGATCCCCGATGCGGTCACAAAGATGATCAGGACATCCCTGCCCCGAAGCCGGACGAATTCGATATGTTTATACTGCCCCTCGGGCTCGTTCGGCGCCACGACCACGCCGGCGCAATGCGAAAGCGTGGCCAGGAACTGGCTCGCCTCCGCCATCAGTTCCTTTACATCATTCCCCTGCAATGACGGCGTCTGCCTGATCTGGCCATCGATCTCATCGACATCATTTGAGGTACTAATGAGGCCGTCGATGTAATACCGATAGCCCTGGTCCGTGGGGATCCTGCCTGCAGACGTATGCGGGTGGCTCAGGAAGCCCATTTCCTCCAATTCAGCCATGATATTGCGTAAGGTGGCTGAACTGAGTCCGAAATCGTAACGTTTACAAAGAACGTTCGAACCGATGGGGGCTCCGGTCGAAATGTAGCTGTCTATTACAGCCTGTAATACTTTTTTATTTCTTTCATCGAGGTCCATGCAACAGCCCTTAGACTTTCTTATTTCCAACACCGCCCTATTAGCACTCACCATAATAGAGTGCTAATAATTTAACATACAGCTTATTTTCTGTCAAGCGGTTATTTCCAGAACAGCAACGCTTTAACTTTATTAACTATTTTACTTTTTCCGAGAAATATCGGGGATCATGAATAGTAAGTGCGTAGTGGGTTTTCAGGAGTAGTTCTACCGCTGGAAGGGGCCGCTTTTCCCGCCTGATTTCTTCATAAGACGAATGTCGGTAATCGTCATCGCCCGGTCAACGGCTTTACACATATCATAGATCGCCAGGCCGGAAGCGGACACTGCGGTCAAAGCTTCCATTTCAACGCCGGTGGGGCCCGTGGTCCTGGCCGTTGCAACGATGTCGATGAACGACCCGGTGGCATCCGGTTCGAAAGAGATCTCAATGGACGAGAGGGCCACCGGATGGCAGAGAGGGATGATCTCAGCCGTCTTTTTAGCCGCCATGATGCCGGCGATGCGGGCAACCCCGAGAACATCGCCCTTCGAGACCTTGTGGTCCATGATGAGCCGGAGCGTTTCAGGCAGCATGGTCACGCGGCCGGCGGCCACTGCCTCGCGCAGAGTATCCGACTTCCCGGAGACATCGACCATTCGCGCTGCGCCGTCTCGGTCAAAATGGGTCAGTTCCTTCATAGGTTGTTGTCCTTTTCTTCGGAGAAGGCTGCCCGCTATCCGCCGATGCGCGACATTATTCGCCGCGTGCATGCCGCAGGGTCTTCGTTCACGTGGTGGCGCTCAGGCTTGATCTCGAGAGAGAACCTGAGCAGCCGTTCGAGCTCTTCGTCGCTGCAGCCGCTCCGCAAAGGCGATTTAATGTCGATCTCCGTATCGGACAGCAGGCAGGGCCTTATCCTGCCGTCAGCGGTAAGGCGGAGGCGGCGGCAGGAAGCGCAGAAATGCTTGCTGATGGGGCTGATGAAACCTATCACGCCGCGCGCTCCCGGGATCTGATAATTGTCCGAGGGACCGGCCGACCCTTTTGCCGCGAACGGCACCAGCGGTCCGAACTCGCTTTCAATGATGCTGCGAACACGCTCGGAGGTCACGCAGACTTCGGTATGCCACCGGTCGTTGGCGCCGATCGGCATGAACTCGATGAACCTGACGTGAAGGCGCCGGGTGAGCGTAAGCCGGGCGAAAGCGGCGATCTCGTCGTCATTCACTCCCTTGACCGGGACCATATTGATCTTGATCGGCGAGAATCCGGCCTCCTCGACCTTGGCGATCCCCTGCCACACGCGGTCCCAGGCATCGCTGCCCGTGATCTCCCGGAAACGCCGTGGCTCCAGCGAATCGAGGCTGATATTGAGCCGGGAGATCCCGGCATCGCGAAGGCCCTGATACATTTCCCCGAGCAGAACGCCGTTGGTGGTGAGGCTGATGTCCTCGATACCCGCCACACTCCTCAGTTCCGCAATGAACCCCAGCACGCCACGCCGGACCAGCGGCTCACCGCCCGTGATGCGCACATGGGATATCCCCAGCGGCACGGCGATGCGCACGAGCCGGAGTATTTCCTCGTAGCGAAGTATCTCCTCATGCGGGGTCATTTTCACCTGTGACCTCGGCTTACAGTATGCGCACGAAAGATTGCACCGGTCGGTGACCGATATCCGCAAATAGTCGATGATCCGGTTGTTGTGGTCCTGAAGGGTCATGTGAAAAATCTACCACAGGGGTGCTTCGGCTGCAAGGCAAATTATGACCTTGACCCCCCCTGATTTTGTCAGTATACTATTTCATATTGTTTGCAGCGACAGTGGGCATAGCCGAGCACGAAATGCAGACTGTATCGCACCGAATCACCGGCCACCTCCTATGAAAAAAATGCCAAAACGTTTAATGCTGGGCAGGGGAAAAGGGTATATCAGCGCGGCGGGCCCCCAGTACCGTTTCATCGTCTTTCTCATTTTCATCCTTGTTGCCTACACGCTGCTCCTGCGCGTGTTCCAGAAGCTGTCCGAGATCCTGCAGCTGCCGATCTTCCTCCCTATTTCTCTCATCACCCTGTTGATCTTTATCGGCATCATCGGCACCCTGTATTCCCACAAGTTCGTCGGCCCCATGGCACGGATCAGGCGCGCGCTCGACCAGATGGCGGAAGGCGACAGCTCCATCTGCCTGCGGCTCCGGGAGACGGACGACCCCATGCTGAAGGACATCGTAAGATCGATCAGCCGTCTCTGCGAACATACGAGGAACGAGCACACCCTGATCAAGGAACAGTCACAAGACCTTATCAGCGCCATCCAGGCGCTCCGTGACGAGGCCAGGAAGGGCGGCACCTCCGGCGAGCAGATCGAGAAGCATTTTGCGGGCATTCTGAAAAAACAGGAACTGCTCGAGCAGACGATCAAATCCGCCCACAAAGGATAGTGGCATAATGGCTGAAAGCGGAGGCGGATTCAGAGGAAAAAGCA
The DNA here is from genome assembly GCA_041495765.1 of Nitrospirota bacterium. Classification (GTDB taxonomy): domain Bacteria; phylum Nitrospirota; class UBA9217; order UBA9217; family UBA9217; genus GWC2-56-14. The sequence goes on along the minus strand of JBGQDI010000099.1, from coordinate 550 downwards.
TGAAGGCGGTGGCCACCGACGTGGCCGAAGGCTTCGTGTCGGTGAACCCACTGTTCCTGAAGAAATTCGACAAGGACATGTTGAAGGAGCTCTACGAGACCATCAACAAGGCCATGACCCTGACGCGCAATGAAAAGCTGCTGCCCAACGACCCCGTCGCCCTGCGATTCCGCAATATGAAACTTCAGCGTCTGCACGCCGCTCTCATCGTCATCCGGAACTCGGCTCGAGAAAAACGGATCCCCCTGTAAACAAGAACGGTGAGCAGCTTTGGCCGCTCACCGTTGTAAACGTGTTACCCTCACTTCCGCTTCTTCTGCTACTCCACCGCGATAGAGAATTTCTTCTTGAACTCCTCAGGACCCAGGTTCGTCACCGATGCAAGCTTTTTGAGCTCCTCCCCTGCAAAGTCTTCCTTCTCCAGCCGGATCATGTAGCGCCGCGCCATGTGGTAATCGTCGGAATCGATGTCCACGGTGCGGATCCGCGTCTTTTTCGTTTTGGGGTCCATGAGATCGGCAAACTTGATCGGGATGCACTTGCCGTCCTT
>JBGQDI010000098.1:0-9138 GCA_041495765.1 Nitrospirota bacterium | reverse complement strand
GTTCTCGGCGAACTCAATTATCTTAAAGGGGAGCGTCTTGCCCACATAGTCGGCCTGCTTCTCATCGCGCCGTACGCCCATCTGGGAGAAGGGGCAGAAGGCACGGGTCGTTCCACCCAGCTTTACCTCGAAGCCGCCCTTCATTTCTTTCACCACATGGCCGTCGACGGGAAGACCGTTCTTCCAGGCATCCTCGAACTGCGACTGTTTGCCCGGACCGGACCCGATCTTCGTGGTAAAGTGCATCTCGTTATTGCTGGTGTTGACGAAATAGACGCGGACCGTATCGCCTTCCTTGACCGTCAGCTTCCCCTCGGCATCGACCAGTTCCTTCCGGTCCAGGTAGCCCTCGCCTTTTCCTCCCATATCAAGGAAGATCCATTCTCCCGAGATCTTGACGATCATGCTCTCGATCATCTGGCCCGGTGAGAGCCGCTCCTGCTTTTTAAAGCTCTTTTCGAACATGTCGGCGAAGCTTTCTTCACCCTCTGCTGCATGTGCTGCCTGGTCGTTGGTATCCATAAAGTCCCCTTCCGAATTTTTTCTTAAGCAGTCTCTGCTGTAGATGAACAGTGACGGACACGGAGGAAAACAATGCTGCGTCGGCACTGCTGCATGCCGCTCTCCGCATCCATCCCGGCGAATCCATCGCAGGACGGAATTGCTTTTCGTTCCCCGAGCTCAGTTATGCGGGCTCAGGCCTTCCCCATGAGATCGTATTCTGCGGCATCGGTGATCGTCACGTCCACGAAGTCGCCCGGTCCCGCATCGGTCTCGGAAAGATAGACCACCCCGTCAATCTCCGGCGCCTGTGTCTGCAGCCTGCCGATAAGCGCCAGGTCCTCCAGGTCGTCGACCAGCACGCGCTGCCGTGAGCCGATGAGCGCCCGGTTCTTTTTGAGCGAGATCTTCGCTTGGGCCTTCATGATCCGGTCGAGCCGGTCGGCAGCGACCTCGGCCGGCACCTGCGCGGCAAGATCATGGGCCGCGGTTCCCTCTTCCGGTGAGTAGGGGAAGACCCCCAGGTGTTCGAACTCCGCTTCTTTTACATAGGCAAGCAGCCGCTTAAAGGCCGCTTCGGTCTCGCCGGGAAAACCCACAATGAGCGACGTACGGAGCGCAATGCCCGGCACGCGCTTTCTGAGCTGCGCAATCGTTTTCCGGATGTCCTCCGAGGTGCTTCGCCGGTTCATGGCCGCAAGCACCTTGTCGTCAAAATGCTGGATCGGGATGTCCAGGTACTTGCAGAGCTTCTCTTCTCCGGCAAGGATATCCATAAGCTCCCTGCTGATCCGGCCGGGATAGGCATACATCAACCGAAGCCATTCGATCCCCCGCACCTTCGCAATACGCTTCAGCAATACCATGAGATCGGTCGTACGATCGCGGTAGGCCGTGGAATCCTGGGCCAACAGGATAAGCTCCCTGGCGCCTTCATCCACAAGCTGTTTCGCCTCATCGAGGATCGACGCAGCAGGCCTGCTCGTAAAATTCCCGCGGATGATCGGGATGGCGCAGTAAGAACAACGATTACTGCATCCTTCTGCGATCTTCAGGTAGCGGTAATGCGCGGGCGTCGTGCTGATACGGGGAAGGCCGTAGACCATGGCCGGGGCCGAAACGCTGAGCACACTGCCTTTTTTAGCAAGCGCCTGGGCGCAGATTTCTCCGATGCGGCCGATCTCCGCCGTGCCGATGATAACATCGGCCTCGGGCAGCTCTTTGCCCAGTTCTTCCCGGTACCGCTGGGCAAGACAACCGGCAACGATGACTTTCTTGCAGGAGCCCCGTTGCTTCATGCTTGCCGCTTCAAGGATCGCCTCGATGGACTCCTCTTTGGCGGAATCGATGAAACCATAGGTGTTCACGACGATAACGTCTGTCTCGGTCTGGTCCGCGGTGATCTCGTAGCCCGAGCCTGCCAGCACGCCAAGCATCTGCTCGGCATCAACCTGGTTCTTGGGGCAGCCCAGGCTGACCATGCCTATTTTATACGTTCTTTTGGACACCGTGTTTTACGTGGAACGAAAGCCTATAACTATACCACCCTGCAAGCGGAAAGACAACGGGAACTTAAGGACGACAACTTACGAGGCGGGAACTTAAAACCCGCCTGACATTGCCAGAAAGCTTGCCAGTTTTTCATTCGTTTCCCTGAGCCGCTTCGATAGCGTTTTGGTGAAGGTCCAGAGGATCTTATACCCCAGATCGCGGTCCATGATCAGCACCTTGTCCAGGTCGGCCTTGTTGATGGCCAGGACCGCGACATCGGTGTTGGCTATGGCATGGGCTGAACGGGGGAACTTGTCGATCAGCGCCATCTCACCGAAGTAGTCCCCTGCTTTCAGCACGGCCAGTGCTTCTTCGCCGATGTTCGGGATGAACTTGCTGATCCGCACATCGCCGTTGGTGATCACATAGCAACGGTCGCCAGGATCACCTTCCCGGAAGATCACCGTGTCCTTGGAAAAAGCCTCCATGGTGGATATTTTTTGTATCTTTTCCAGCTCAGGCGCTGAGAGGCTTTCGAAAAGGTGCACCTTCCTGAGAAAATCAAGCATGACGCCTCCGTCACATATGCGTCCGGTCCATTTCGAACGCGTTCTGGATCAGCTCTACCTGCTGTTCGCTGGCCGTGCTGATCGCCACGACGTCAAAACGGCACGGGACCTGATGGAGCCTTTTTGCTTTTATGTAACCGAGGGCCGCCTTGATCATCCGCTGCTGCTTCCGCTGATTGACCGCAAGTTCCGGTGCGCCGAAAGCATCATTCGACCGGGTCTTTACTTCAATGAATGCCACAGTCCCCAGGTGCAGGGCGATAAGGTCGATCTCGCCGCTGCGCGTACGGTAATTGCGCTCCAGGATCCGGTAGCCCCGTTCTGCCAGGAAACGGGCGGCCCGGTCCTCGCCGGTCTTGCCGAGCAGCTTTCCGAGCAGACTCACCGTTCAGCGTCCTTCAGCATCTGCGCCACCGGATTGAAGGTTCTCCGGTGTGCATCGCAGGGTCCGAGCTCCCGGATCAGGTCCAGGTGTTCCCTGGTCCCGTAGCCTTTATGTTTGTGAAAATTGTACTGCGGAAACTTTTCATGAAGCTCCAGCATCAGCCGGTCCCGGGTCACTTTCGCCAGGATCGATGCGGCAGCGATGCTGTGACTGCGGCAATCACCTTTGATCAGCGGATTCTGCGGTAAGCGAATGCGCGCCAGGATGAGTGCATCAATGAGCAGGTAGTCGGGGCGGGGAAAGAGCTGCTCAAGCGCCCGCTCCATGGCGATGATGGTCGCCTGCAGGATATTCACCTCGTCGATGGTGCGCTCGTCGACAATGCCGATGCCGTAGCAGACCGCCTGCGCGCGGATCACCTCAAAAAGCCGTTCCCGCTCCGGCTCGCATACCTGCTTGGAATCGGTCAGCCCAGGAAGGAGCAGCCCCTCGGGCAGGACCACCGCCGCGGCAACGACCGGTCCGGCCAGCGGCCCCCTGCCTGCTTCGTCCAGACCGGCAATACAGGAGTACCCGTCCCTGCGTGCGCTTCGCTCGAAGGCGAGAGGATCGCAGGCCAGGCCGTTGCCGAAGAGGTCATCCGTACCGTCTGTGTTCGGTCCCTGCGGGCGGCGCGTGCCACGAGGCATACCAACCTCATCGACGAGAAATGTAAAATAGCAAATCCCAAATACATTCGCGCAGCCAGGCTCCGGTCACAGCAACAGGGAGTCCGGTACACGATATTTGGGATCTGCTTGGTTACGGGTGCGCGTACTGCCGGGCGTCGGGCTACTTCTGCTCCGTTGCCTCGGTATCCGAAGCTACCGGCTGCGATGCGCCGGCGACGGATGCATAGACGCGCTCTTTTTCCTTGATCCTGGCAGCCTTGCCGCGCAGATCTCTGAGGAAATAGAGCTTTGCCCGCCGAACCTTGCCCTGCTTGGCAACTTCGATCTTGTCGATCATGGGCGAGTGGACCGGGAACAAGCGTTCGACGCCCACACCGTAGGACAGTTTCCGTACGCGGAGCAGCTCGCGGACGCCCGTGCCCTGGCGGCCGATCAGCACGCCCTCATAGACCTGGATACGTTCCTTGTCGCCTTCGACGACCTTCGCATGCACGCGGATGGTGTCGCCCACGCGGAAGCTCGGGATTCCTTCTTTGACCTGTGCTTTTTCCAGCGCTTGAATAATGTTCATTGCAGCCTCCCTGATTATCTGAACCACATTTCACGATGCACGACCCCTGATGCAGGAACGACTAACGTCCATCCTGCACCCGGTATCCTGCCTCTGTTCTTCTTTAGTTCTATTGCTCTTCCCGCCTCAGTTCTTCCAGTAGTTTCCGGTCGCCGTCATCGAGAGCTGCTGTTGCCAGGAGCTCCGGCCGTTTCATGAGCGTGGCCCGGAGCGATTCGCGCCTCCGCCACTTCTCGATCTCCGCATGATTGCCGCCGAGCAGCACCTCGGGGACCTTCATCCCGCGGAACTCTGCAGGCCGCGTATAATGCGGGTGGTCCAGCAAACCGTCACCGAAGGAATCGCGGTAGGACGATTCTTCATCTCCCAGCACTCCCGGAAGGAGCCGTGCCGCGGCATCGATCACCACCAGCGCCGCCAGTTCGCCGCCGGTCAGGACATAGTCGCCGACCGAAAGTTCTTCGTCAACAAGCGCTGCATGCACGCGCTCATCGATGGCCTCGTAGTGCCCGCAGAGCAGAACGATCCTGCGCGTTTCTTCGGAAAGCCGCTCTGCCTGATGCTGGTCGAGAAGCCTGCCCTGCGGCGAGAGCAGGATCGTCAAGAACCGCTCGCCGGGATGCTCCGCTTTCAGTGCTTCAAAGGCCTTGAAGATCGGTTCAGGCTTGAGCACCATGCCGGCGCCCCCCCCGTAGGGACTGTCATCGGCGGTCCGGTGCTTGTCCTCAGCATAGTCCCTGATGTTCCGGAGCGTTACACTAAGGAGCCCTTTTTCCCGGCCCCGCTTGAGGATGCTCTCGTTCAGCGGGCCTTCGAGGATCCCCGGGAACAGGGTGAATACCTCGAAGTTCAGACTGCGCATGGCCGGTGCACGTTCGCTCATAATTCCATCAGGCCGTCCATAAGGCGGATGACCATCCGCTTTGCCTGCCGGTCGACCTGTTTCACCACTTCGCGTATGGCAGGAAGATAGATCTCCTTATTCCCCTGCTTCATGACATAGATATCGTTGCTGCCGGTCTCGAAGATATCAACAATGGTCCCGAGCTTTTCGCCTTCCTCGGAAACTACTTCCATGCCGATGAGCTCGTACCAGTAATAACGGCCCTCGGGCAGCGGCATCACTTCCTGCTCAGGAACCTTGAGGAACCAGCCGTTCAGTGTTTTTGCCTGCTCCGGAGTATCGTAGCCTTTGAACAGCATATAGGGAACTGCACCGGTGTAGCGCACTGACCGCACCGTAACCACGAGCTCTTTTCCCGCGGGCGAGACCAGATGCACGCTTTTCAGATCCTTGAACCGCTCGGGAAAATCCGTCAGGGACTCGATCTTCATCTCGCCCTTGACACCGAATGGCTTCACTGCTTTGCCGATAGTTATGAGCATAATACTGCCAAGCCGCGTGTACACTCGAACCGGATGCGGGGCAGTCTGCGATTTTTATTCCGCAATCCGAAATCCGCAATCCGAAATTGACTTACTTCGCTGCCTCAGCATGCAGTTTCATGACCCCGACCTTCGACAGCAGGGCTTTTACCGTATCAGAGGGCTGGGCGCCCTTCTTGAGCCAGTCGAGTGCCTTGGTCTGGTCGACCTTGATCTCCGCCGGCTTCTTGAGCGGGTCGTAGGTGCCGACCATCTCGATAAAACGGCCATCGCGCGGCGACCGGGAATCCGCAACCACCAAACGGTAGTAAGGCTTCTTGTGGGTCCCCATTCTCTTCAGTCTGATCTTTACAGCCATGTGCTCACCTCTCTCGTATAGTGCAATTTCTAAATTCAAACTACTAAACTCTAAAAGAAAAACCTGATTTTGTTTGTGTTATTCGGATTTTATGCTTGTCTTTAAAACGGCATCCTGCCGCCGAGCATCTTCCCCATATTTCCCATTTTGCCGCTTGTCATGGATTTCATCATCTTGCGCATCTCGGCGAACTGCTTGAGCAGCCGGTTCACATCCTGGACCTGGGTACCGCTGCCCCTGGCGATGCGCAGGCGGCGGTTCCCGTTGATGAGCGTATAATCGGCCCGCTCTTTGGGGGTCATGGAACAGATGATCGCTTCGACCCGCCCCAGTTCCTTTTCGTTTACTTGAGCGTCCGGGAGTTTCATCTTGCTCATTCCCGGGATCATGCCCATGATCGATTCCAGCCCGCCGAGCTTTTTTACCTGCTTCAGCTGGTTCCTAAAATCATCGAGGTCGAAGGAGTTCTTCTTGAGCTTCTTCGCAAGCTTCTGCGCTTCTTCCTGATCAACATGCTCCTGCGCCTTCTCGATGAGCGACATCACATCGCCCATGCCGAGGATGCGCGAGGCCATCCGGTCAGGATGGAACGGCTCAAGGGCATCGAGCTTCTCGCCCATGCCCGTGAACTTGAGCGGCTTGCCCGTCACGGCCCTGACTGAGAGGGCCGCGCCGCCGCGGGCATCGCCGTCAAGCTTGGTCAGGACCACGCCGTCGAACCCGAGGTCGCTGTTGAACTTTACCGCGATATTGACGGCTTCCTGCCCCGTCATGGCGTCCGCAACAAACAGGACCTCATGAGGCTTCACCCCGACCTTGATCTGCCGGAGCTCTTCCATGAGCGGCTCGTCGATCTGGAGCCTGCCTGCCGTATCGAGGATCACGACTTCGTATAAGGATGAAGCCGCCTGCTTAACCGCCGCGGTGCAGATCTTTACCGGATCTTGCTCATCCGATGTGTACGCGTCCACCCCGACTTGCTTCGCCAAGGTCACGAGCTGCTGAACCGCCGCAGGCCGGCGTGTATCCGCCGGAACGAGCATCACCCGCCGCCCGTCCTTCTTGAAGTTCTTCGCCAGCTTACCCGAGGTCGTCGTCTTGCCGGAGCCCTGCAACCCCACCATCATGATAACGGTGGGCGGGTTCGGCGAGAGGTGAAGCTTCTCCTGAGTGCCGCCGAGAAGTGCGACGAGTTCCTCGTGCACGATCTTGATGACCTGCTGCCCCGGGGTGAGGCTTGCCAGGATATCCTGCCCGACCGCCCGTTCCTGGACCCGGCCTATGAAGTCCTTGACAACCTTGAAGTTTACATCGGCCTCAAGCAGCGCCAGGCGAACTTCGCGCATCGCATCTTTGACATCATTCTCTTTGAGGAGACCCCTGCCGCGAAGCTTCTTAAAAACAGATTCTAATTTACCCGTCAGGGAGTCAAACATGAAATATACCCGCTTCGGCAAAGAATAGTGAATATATAAGATAAGTCCATTAATGTCAAGGATTTTTTGGTGTTTTTATTCAAGCTCCCCGTTGTCGATACTCAAGGTGAGATTTTTTTGCTATAATTCAGCTTAGTTATTTTCTGCAACCGACACGATTCCGTTCACCGGGGAGGATACCTTTATGAAGTCTATTCGCCGTGGCAGCGCAGTAGGGGCCGTCCTTCTCCTGTTAGCCGGACTTCCTGCATACCCGGAAACGGCGCTGGGTGCAGATGCAAGGCGCTCACCTGCCCCGTCCTCAGCCTCGAATCCGCTCATCGAGGAAATGCTTACGCTCGACAACATGTTTCGCGATATCATCTCGGCTGTTGCGCTCGGTGACGCGGGAAAAGTTCGGACGGCCGTCGCATCCATGCATGGCACGGAGGAGAAGACCCGCGAGGGTATTCATGCGGGGGCCGTTGTTCTTCCCAGGAACAGCGCCCGCATCAGTGAGTTTGTCGAGCGGGACCGTAAGTTTCATGAGATGCTCGAGGCCCTCGAACGGGCCGCCGGTCGCAATCATCAGCAGGAAATGCTGAGGATCTCAAAACTGCTCCTGGACGGTTGCGTGCAATGCCACCGGGTATTCAGGAAATGACGCGCCGGTACCGCAAGTATTCCACCAATCCTATGAGGGAGGCGGCGGCCGTGGACAGGTACCAGAGAAAAGATATCGAGACGCTGACCGCGGAGGGAATGCCCGTCAAGCCGAAGAGCGTGACAAATGCCCCTTCTCTGATCCCGAAACCGGAAATGGATGCCGGGATGATCATAATGGTCATGATGATCGGCACAAAGACAAAAAGTTCGATGAACGAGAGTGTCCTCCCGATGCTCAGTGCAACGGTTGCGATCATCAGGATGAGAAGCGTCTGAATGACCAGCGACAGCAAAAATGTTTTCAGAACCATCCGCCTGCTTTTCAGCCGGGATTGGATGTAGTCGTAAAAATCCGCGACCGCGCCGAATTTCCCTCCGATGCGAAAGCGCAGCATAACCAGGCTCCCCGCGGTGAACACGGCGAACAGGGCGGGGATGGCCCACTGCATACCTATGGATTTCAACTCGGCGGATGCGGCCAGAGCGGAGACCAGGCCGAGAGAAAGCCGCGCGAGCAGCCCCATGTACCGGTCCAGAAATACCGACCCGAAGCTTTTGCCCCCTTGTTTCGATTCCCGGTACAAATAATAAGCCTTTACCGCGTCGCCGCCCATGGAACTCGGCAGAATTGTATTAAAAAAATTGCCGATCATCTGCAGGGAAAAGAGCTTTCCCACGCCATACCGGCCCTCGAGCAGAATCCGCCACCGGAGTGCCACAATCCATGACATGACGATATATATTGCTGTTGAGAGAAGAAAGAGCCACAGGTTCATCGAGCGTATATGCATGAGGACACTGTGGGGCCCCGCTTTTTTCACGATCAAGACGAGAAGCAGGGCGCTGACAGCCAGCTTCAGTAGCGTAGCAAGGAATTTTTTTTTCATGCGCGGCGCCTGCGTCATGGCTGAAGCAGGGATTTCAGTATATCAGAAAACCCGAAGGGGAACAACGGGGCACGCTATAAATTTACGCGCAGCACGTTTTCATCCTTGGAAGTCACCTCGAAAACGCTTATAATACGAACGTGACCATCAGGGATATCCTTAAAGCCAATCCTCTCGTTCTCGCGCCGATGGCGGGCATCACCGATCTTCCCTTCCGCATGATCTGCAGGGAACTCGG